>JAFGLY010000112.1 GCA_016927815.1 Deltaproteobacteria bacterium
AACCGGACGGCCCGCAACCCGGTACGCATTGAGCCGACGTCCGCATCCCGCGTTCGAGGCGCCGGGCGTGGGGGTGTGTCTCTGCTGCCTAACCACACCCCCCACAACCACCGAGGCCCCCGCTGGGGTCATTGGTGTCGTCACAACAGTCACAGTCGTCACATCCGTCCTCCCACTCCGCCCCCTCCGGATGGCCCTGCGCGGTCTCCTCGGGGGTGGCGTCGCGTACGCCCACCACCTCGACGTCGTAGGTGATCTTGAGGCCCGCCAGTGGGTGATCCCGATCCACCACCACCCGGTCGTCCTCCACGTCCACCACCCACCAGTCGGTGACGTCGTCGTCGTCCTCCACCAGGAAGTGGAGGCCTGGGTAGACCTCTGCCTCGGCGGGGAACGATTCGCGGGGCACGGAACGCGGGCCAGCGCCCTGCCGGAGCCCGAACGCCTCCTCGGGAGCGAGCACCACCTGGAGGTGGTCGCCCACCTGGTGGCCCGCGAGCGCTTTCTCCAGGCCCGGGACGACGTTGCCGGCTCCCTGGAGGAAGTCCATGGCGTCCTCCTGCTCGGTGCTGTACAGCACGAGGCCCGCCTCGTCGGTCAGGCTGTAGTGGATGCTGACGACCTTGCCGTCGGCGATGCGCTGGTTCTCGTCCACGAGGGCTCCCGGGGCATGTGGCCTGCCCCTGCTATTGCCCTGGGTCCTGCGGGGCCATCTGCGCCTCGTCCGTGGCGTCCGTCAGGGACGGATCGGGCTCGAGCGGCGGCAGGACCTGGGGCAACGCGGGGAGCACGCGGATCCGGCCCACTTCGAAGCGGTTGTCCTCGGTGGCGCCGTCGAGCGGGATCGCGTTGCCCGTGAAGTCCTGCCAGCCCACCGTGAGCACCGCCTCGCCCGGGGCCGCATCGGGGGGGGCGGGCACACGCACCCGGTCCTTCACCGCCCAGCCCGGGGTGAAGCGCCAGGTCGGCACGAGCCCCTCGGCCGGAACGGAGACCCGCGTCTCGGTCTCGAACGTGCCCGAAAGAGAGCTCTGCACCTTCCACGCGGCCCGTAGCGGCTCTCGGGCCCGCCAGTGACACTCGGCCCAGACCGACTCACCGGGCACCACCTCGTCCTTCTCGATCGTGCAGCCGAGGAGGTCCACGCGCCCGTCCCAGGTGGCCAGCGCCGGTCGGTCGTCGGGGGCCTGGAGCTCGGCCAGGAAGCCCTGCCTGCGAGCCTCGTACGCGGCGTTCACCTCTGCCCGCCAGCGGCGGACGTCAGCCCGGAGCGCCTCCACCACGGCCGGATCGGTGGATCCCGCGCGATTGTGCTGCTCGTCCGGATCGGTCTGGAGGTCGAAGAGTTCGGCGTCGCGCTCGCGGTAGTGGTCAATGAACTTGGAGGCGCCCACGCGTCGGGCCAGGCAGCGGAACGAGCGCCAGCAGGAGTGGTACAGGACGCGATCGGACGGAACCGGGCCGAGGAGGCTCGAACCGGGCAGGTGGCCCTCCAGGACGTCCATCCCGAGCCAGTCCAGGAGGGTGGGGACGATGTCGATGGTCTGGCGGTTGCCCTCGACGACGCCGGAGCGACCCTCGAGCACGCCCGGCCCGTAGAGTACGAGCGGGATCTCGAGGCCTTCGTCCCAGATCGTGAGGTCGTGGTAGTGCCGGCCGTGCTGGCCGAAGCCTTCACCGTGGTCGCCGAGCACCACGAACAGCGTGTCCTCGCCCATGCCCCGCGCCTCGTACGCGGCCACCAGGGCTCCGAGGAAGGCGTCCACGTACCGCACCGCGTTGAGGTACTGGCGCCACTTCCTGCTCTCGACCTCCGGGAAGGGCTCCAGAGGGAAGTCGTCTGGCGTGTCGTAGTCGCCGTGGCTGACCACGGTCAGGTAGGTCACGAAGAAGGGGCCGTCCTGGGCAGCCGACCAGGCCACGCCCGGATCCAGCATGGCCTCGTCCGCGATGCCGAGCGGGTTGAGCTCCCGGTTCCAGGGAGGCCGTTTCAGGTCGGCTTCGGCCCGGAAGAGCGAGAACCCCATGTCGTGGACGAGGTGGACCCGGTTCTCGTAGGTGCCGCGGGCGGTCTGGAAAAAGGCCGTCCGGTAGCCGGCCTCGGCGAGCAACTCGGGCAGGCAGCGATCGGGCAGCCCGTTCCAGGTCGCCTCCCGCACGCGGGGATCCATCTCGGGGTACTGGCCGCACAGGATGGGCACCAAAGCCTTGGAGGTGTGGGGCACCACCGTGTAGGCGTGCTCGGCCACCAGGCCGCGTGAGGCCAGATCCGCGAGCGCCGGCGTGGTGGCGCGGGGGGGACGGCCGAGGGAGGTGGCGTCCCGGCTCACGGACTCGAGCAGCACCATCACGATGTTGGGGAGCGGCTGCCGGGTGGGCGGGGCGACCGCGAGCCGGGGCTGCAGCGGGGGAAGCGGGACGTGCACCTCCTGCACGCGGTCCAGCGCACTGTGGACGAGCAGGGGCACCAGGGTGTCCTCGAAGGTCCGGATACGCTTCTCGGGCCTGCCCGGTGGCGCGAGGACGTGGATGAGGAGGCTCGGCACGAGGAGCAGAAGGACCAGGCGGCCCCACAGCCTGCGGGGGGACGATCTCAGCCGGGGCAACGCCGGCAGGAGACCCACGACCAGCGCCGCGGCCAGGGCCACCTCGTGCCAGGAACGGACCTCGGCCATCACCACGGGCAGGATCTCCTGCGGATCCGCCATGAGGTAGGCCAGGGCGTCCAGGTCCACCCGGCTGCCCATGGCCTGGAAGAAGCCGAGTTCCAGGCCCGTGGCCACGAGGAGGACCGTGCACCCCAGGTGGAAGGCCACCCGTCCCAGGCGGTGCAGGCGGCCGTTCAGGAGCCTGAGGAGACAGGCGCCGCCGAACGCCACGAGGGCCCAGGTCTCGACCTCCGTGTGCGACGTCTTCCAGAGATCGTCGAGCCCGGCCGAGGGAGCCCGTTCCCTGAGGAGCAGCCAGCGGGCCACGAGCAGCGGCACGAGGCCCACGAGGCCGCCGGCCAGGGCGGGCAGCAGGTCCTGCCGGCGCGGGGCGACCCGGTCCCAGGCCCGCACCGCGGCGCCCGCCACGCGGAGGACCGGACCCAACACACGCCGCGAGGCGGAAAGATGCAGGCTCATGGGGTCCAGCGCAGCCCCAGGCCCACGAGCGTGGTGACAGCCGCGAGCGTACCGTCGCCCACGAGCGTGCCGCCGAACACGCCATCTCCCGTGGACAGGGGGTCGATCCGCACCTGGGCCACCCGGGACCCCTCGAGCGCGCGGGGCAAAAGGTAGGCCTGGGACAGCCCCGCGTCGAGGTGCGCCCGGCCGGCGGCCAGGTCCACGGTGGCGCCCAGACCCCACCCCACCTTGGGACCATCGGGAAGCTGGACACCGGCGTAGTCGGCGTCCACCGCGGCAGACTCGAAGAAAAGGCCCGTCCGGACCGCGTGGCCGGGGCCCCGACGCTCGGCGCCGAGCCGGACCGAGACGGCGTCCTCGAGCGTGATGGAGAGCGGCACGTCGTCGTCCACCACCATGGGTTCGTCCCCTCGGGTGGGGATGTCCAGGGTCACCTCCTCGAGGGACAGGTTCCGGATCGTGCTCCACCCCTCCCAGGCGAGGTCGAGCTCCACCTCCCAGGCCTCCGTCGGCCGCACGAGGCCACCCACCCGCACCATGGGCGGCATCCGGACCTCGAGGAGCACGTCTTCGTCGGCGACCTCGGGCTCGCTGACGATCCGGCCCATCTCCGATGCGCCCGTGTAGAAGACGTTGCCGCGGAAGTCCACCACGAGCGGCCCGCGCGCCTCGTAGGTCACCGGCGGCGTGAAGCAGGCCCCGGCCGCGAACCGTCCACCCGGATCCCAGAGCACGCCCGCGTTCCAGGTGATCTCCAAGGGATCGCGTACCGACAGGTCGGCCCGGACGTCGTAAACCGGATCCTCGCTGGGCATGAACCCGCCGGTGATCACGCTCGCTGCGAGCGACTGGTCCACCTCGAGGAGGCTCCAGGCCAGGCCCGCGCCGACCGACAGGCCCGAGCCCACGCGCACCCCGACCGAGGGACCGGCCCGCACCTGCAGGACCTGCTGGTCGATGAGGGCGTACCGCTGGGGGCCGTCGTCCGGGAAGGCGTAGGTGGGCGCAAAGGGCGTGTACAGCCCGAGGGCTGCGGTCACCCGGCCGTGACCCCAGGCGCCGGCGAGCGCGGGGATCGGGAAGGGCGGCGTCTCGTTGTGGACCGGGGCGTACTCGACGTCGCCCCCGTCCGGGGCGCCGCCGGGCACGTCCGCCCGGTCGAAGGCTACCGCCTGGTGGACCCCGGTGAGCTGCAGCCCCACCTCGCGCCGTACCCGGACGAGCGCGGCGGGGTTCCAGTACTGGGCGCTCACGTCGTCCACGCCGACGGTGAACGCCGAGCCCCGGCCAAAGGCCCGTACCCCCGCGTCGGTGGTGTAGAAGCCCGCAGCGCGGGCACCGGCCGGCACGACGAGGGCAGCGAGGAGGAGGGCAGGACGGCGCACGGACGCTCCCGGAAGCCGCTCCCTCTATCGCGTTGGGAAGTCCGGGCGGGACGGGGGCGACCCGCGTGGGGGGATCCGGGACGTGGACCCGGCGCCAAGGTGGGTGGTACACTCCCTTTCCCCCCCTGCCAGCGGGCATCCCCGCCGCCCTACGGATCGAGGAACGGAAATGGACTCGAACCCTGTCAAGATCGGAATCCTCATCTGCGACCGCTATCGGCGCTGCGCGGGAGGCAAGTGCTTCCGGGCGATGAGGAACAGGGAAGGAGCCTTCTCCATCTACAAGGGCAGGCAGGTCGAGCTGGTCGGCTACACGACCTGTGACGGCTGCCCCGGAGGCAACGTGGAATATGCGGGGGAGGAGATGGTGAAGAACGGCGCCCAGGTCATCCACCTCGCCACCGGCCTGGTGGTCGGCTACCCTCCTTGCCCAAGCATCCAATTCTTCAAGGACTTCCTCGAAAAACGCTACGGCGTAGAGGTCGTCGTCGGCACGCACCCCATCCCGAAGAAGTACCTCGACATGCACACCGCCCTCGGAACCTGGGACAGCCCGGCCTGGGAACCGATCCTCGCCCCCACGCTCTGCGACGCCCCGACGAGGGCCCTGTACGATTGACCCCCCCAAGCACGTAGAGCGGGGTCTTCCGGTCCGCCCTACCTGAGCGCCTCCATCGCGCCGAACGGGCGGTCGGGCCGCCAGTCCTGGAGAACCTCGCGATCGCGCTCCGTGGTGCGATCGGCCACCAGGCGGGTGAGCAGCGCGCCCAGGCCTGGGCCGATCATGAACCCCTGACCGCACATGCCCACCGCGAGGACCAGGCCCGGCACGCCCGGCGCCGGGCCCACCAGCGGCGCGCCGTCCGGGGTCATGGGGTAGAGCCCCCGCCAGGTGCGGCGGACCTTCAGCAGGGCGAGCGCGGGCTCGACGGCCACCATCCGGCGTGCCACGAGAGGCAGAAACGCGCTTGTGGACCGGCGATCTTCGCCGACGATGGACGGATCCGGGGTGATACAGAACACCACCTGCCCCTCGGCGTTCTGGTAGTAGTAGAAGTTTCGGCTGCCCGGCTGCGGCCTCACGTCCACGATCATGGGCTCCAGGAAACGGGCCACGGGCTCGGTGATGCCGGCCTCGTGGCTGTCGGGCACCACGGGCAGTTCCAGCCCTGCCAGGCGCCCCACGCGCGCTGCGGCCGCACCCGCCGCGACCAGGACCACCGGCGCGTCCCACCGGCCCAACGGCGTCTCGACCCCGACGACTCGGCCGCCCTCGATCCGGATGGCGGTGACCGGCTCGTGGAAGTGGAAGTCCACGCCTCTCATCGCGGCCTGCTTGCGGTACGACCAGGCGCACAGGAGCGGTGAGGCCGAGCCGTCGCCGGGGGAGAACGTGCCGCCCAGGAGGCCTGCCCGGGAGAGGCCGGGGGCGACCTCGAGCAGGGCCTCGGCGTCGAGCCAGTCGATGCCGAGCCCGAAGGCCTTCTGGCTGTCCAGCAGGCCCTTGAGCGTGTCGGCCACGGCCGGATCGTAGGCCACGAACACGTAGCCGCCCTGGCGCCAGCCCACGGGATCGCCCGTGCGGGCCTCCCATCCGGCCACCAGGTCGAGCGACTCCTGGCAGACCGCGATCTTGGCGCGGTCGGAGAAGGTCGCACGGATCCCGCCGATGGCCGCGCGGTTCTCCCCACGGCCGCCCGAGGCCTCCGGATCGAACACGGTCACCCTGAACCCCTCCTGGGCGAGGAAGTACGCGGTGGGGAGCCCGACCGATCCCGCCCCGACGATCACGACGTCGCTCGTAGGCCTCATGGCTCGTCCTCCCCCGCGGCGAAGACGCCGAGCGGCACCTCCACGAACAGCGGCCGCAGCGTGGGCGGCGTGACGGAACTGGCCTCCACGCCCTCCTCCCGGAAGATCCGCTCGATGAGCTCCGGGCAGTTCTTGCCGCAGCAGGCCCCCATGCACACCCGCAGCTGGGACTTCATCTCGGCCATGTCGCGGACGCCGGACCGGATCGCACCCCGGATCTCGCCGGCCGTGACGTGCTCGCAGCGGCAGATCACGACCTCGTCCGGCAGCTCGGTGGCGTCCCGATGGGCCACCGGGGCGAGCGCGACGGGATCCTGCACCCGGATGCCGGCGACCCTGTGAGCCAGCGCACGCGGCACCTGCACGCGCACCAGGAGCGTGCGGTTCTGGAAGGGCTTGTTCCGGACGTCCACCACCGGAAAGACCCCGAGGTCCTGGCCGCTCGAGTCGGTGCAGGGGACCAGGGCGCCTACCGGCACATGGTCCGGGCGTTGCTCGAAGGGGATCGTGACCAGCGGGAACTCGGGGTCCTTGCGGGCGTCCACCAGCGTGATGGCGAGACCCGGGCAGATGGCGACGCACAGCGAGCAGCCCGAGCAGGTGCCCGAGAACCGGGGCATCCCGAGGATCGGATCCCCGCGCATGGTGATGGCGCCCTTGGGACAGACCGTGGCGCACGGGTTGCACGGGATCTCCTGGCTGCAGCGGATGACGGGATAGACGCGGAGTCCCTCGGGGGGCGTCTCGTCGAGGGGCACCAGGGGCCCGGGCCGGGCCTTGAGCACCTCGAGCTTCTCCCGCCAGGCCTCCGGCACCTCCTCGGTGGTGAGCCCGAGGTGCCTGGCCACCTCGAGGGCCGCGATGCGGCCGCCGAACGTGGCGGCGCTGGCCTCGGCAATTTCGGCCGCGTCGCCCGCCGAGAAGACCGGGATGCCGAACTCGTGGGCCTGGCGGGCGAACTCGTCGAGCGGGGACAAGCCCACGGCCACCAGCACGGTGTCCACCTCGAACGTGCGCTCGGTGCCCGGGACGGGCCGGAAGCGTCGGTCCACCTCGGCGATGGTGACGGCTTCCACGCCCGACTCCCCGTGCACGGCGACCACCGTGTGCGACAGGTAGATCGGCACCCCGAGCCGCCGGATCTTGTCCGCGTGGACCTCGTAGCCGCCCACCCGAGGCAGGGCCTCGACGAGCCCCACGACCTCGATGTCGGCCTGGATCGCGTGGTAGGCCGCGATGAGCCCCACGTTCCCGCCGCCCAGCACGAACAGCCTCCTGCAGGGGCGCACGCCGTCGCGGTTCAGCAGCGTCTGGAACGCGCCCGCACCGTACACGCCCGGGAGCGTGTGCCCCGGGAAGGGGAGCTGCTTCTCGCGTGCACCCGCGGCGAGGAGGAGCACGCTCGGCTCGACCACGTGGTAGCGGTTCTGCTTCACCACCCCCACGCGACCGTCGGAGAACACGCCCACGGCCGTGGCTTCGAGCCACGTCTCCACGGAAGGGAGCGCTGCGGCCTCGTCCGCGAGCGCGCGGGCCAGATCGATGCCCCGGGTGCCGGCCCGCGTGTCCTCGATGGAGCCGAAGAACTTGTGGGTCTGGAGGACGAGCTTCCCGCCCGGGCGATCCTTGTCGTCCACCACCAGCACGGCGATGCCCCGGCGGCCCAGCTCCACGGCTGCCGACAGCCCGGCCGGCCCGGCCCCCACCACCAGGACGTCCACACGCGTGACGTGGTTGTCGCCGATGGGAGGAATCTCGGCGACGGCAGGCAGGTCGGGGTGCCGGTCGCAGGAGGACACGACCATGCCCGGCCGGACGGGGGTCATGCAGGCCTTCACGGCCACGCCGTCGGCCACGACCGTGCACTGGGCGCACTGGCCGTTGGCGCAGAAGATCCCGAGCGGTGCGTTGTCGCGCGGATGGTGGCCGAAGGTGTGGATGCCCGCGGCGAAGAGGGCCGAGGAGATCACCTCTCCGGGCCGAGCGAGCAGCGGCTGACCGTTCCAGGTGAAGGGCACGTCGGCCTGCTGCTCGGGAGGGGGGAGAATGGGGTGCTCCCCGACGCGGTGCTCGTTCATGTCCGGTCCCGTAGGGAGGAGGGACGGCGTGTCTAATCCAGGTGTCGGGGCCGGACACGGATCCGGATCACGGGCCGACGCCCCGGATTGCCCGACCATGCCGGTGGAGGCGGGAAGGCGGGGGACAGGGCGAGCAGGGGAAGCCGCATGGGTCCGGCGGTTGCCGGTCCCGATTACTGAGCATAGACTCAAAATCCATGCCCGGCCGACCCCCCCACATCCGAGACGACGACATCCTCGACGCGGCCCGCGACGTGTTCCGGGAGCGGGGATTCGCCACCACCACGGCGGAGATCGCCCGCCATGCAGGGATTTCCGAGGGGTCGATCTACTACCGCTTCAAGACCAAGGAGGCCCTCGTCGCCGCCCTCATCGACCGGGAGACTCAGCCCCCCAAGGTGCTGGGTGAGCTCGCAGCGCGGGCGGGCCAGGGCTCCCTCGAGGCGAACCTGACGTGCCTCGTGTCCGCGGTGCTGGGGTCCGTCGAGCGGGGGCACCCGTTCTTCGAGCTCCTCGACGCGAGCCCGATGTCGTTCCGGGTCCACGCCCTGCTCCGGTCCCACGCGCACCCGCCCCCTACAGAGATCGTGGCCCTGGTCGGGGCCTACCTTCGGGCCGAGGAGGCCCTGGGGCGGGTGCGGCCCGTGGCCCACGCCGTCGTCGGCCACGCCATCTTCGGCGCCTGCGTGGACCGGGTCCGCTCCCGGCGGATCGGTCGACATGCGCCGGATGACACCGCCTTCGTCGCCGGTTTCGTAGACCTCCTGTACTCGGGGCTCGCGCCCCCGACCGCATCGGTCCGTTCGGAGTCCCCATGAAGAAAGCCCTCCTGCTGGTTCCCACGGCAGTGCTCCTCGCGGGGGGTGCGCTGGCGTGGGTCCTGTGGCGTCCCAGCCCCGAGGCGCCCTGGAAGACGGTCGCGGTCCAGCGCCAGGACCTGGAACAACTCGTCACCGCCACCGGCAGCCTGGAGGCCGTGGTCTCGGTGGAGGTCGGCACCCAGGTCTCGGGGATCGTGAGCGAGATCCTCGTGGACTTCAACGACCGCGTGGAGGCCGGGCAGGTGGTCGCCCGCATCGATCGCGCCCTGTTGGAGGCCGACGTGCGCACGGCCGAGGCCGGGCTCATGCAGGCCCGGGCCGAGGCGGAACGGGCCGGCCTGGCGCTCCAGCGCACCCGGTCCCTCCACGAGCACCAGGCCGCCACCGACGAGGAGCTGGAGGCGGCGATTGCCGATGCGGACGTGGCCGCCGCCACGCGGAGCACGCGCGAGGTCGCGCTCGAGCGGGCCCGGCGGAACCTGAGCTATGCGACCATCACGTCGCCCATCACGGGCACCGTGGTCTCGCGGGCGGTGGACGTCGGCCAGACGGTCAACGCGGGCCTGCAGGCCCCCACCCTCTTCGAGATCGCGCAGGATCTCTCGCGCATGCAGATCCTGGCGGCGGTGGACGAGGCGGACATCGGGGAGGTCGCCGCAAGACAGCCCGCCCGCTTCACGGTGCAGGCCTACGGCGATGCGCACTTCGAGGGCAGCGTCCGGCAGGTCCGGCTCGAGCCGAAGGTCTCGGAGAACGTGGTGACCTACACGGTCGTGATCGACGTGGACAACCCCGACGGCCGCCTGCTGCCGGGCATGACGGCCACGGTGGACATCGTGACCGCGCAGGCCGAGGACGTCCTGTGCGTGCCACCCTCTGCCCTCCGGTTCCAGGCCGACCGCGAGGCTTCGGCGGCTTCCGAATCCCGGTCGCGCTTGTGGGTGCGCGGGGAGCAGGGTCTCCAGCCCATTCCGGTGGAGGTGGGGCTGGTGGGCGACGGGTGTACCCAGGTCACGGGCGAGGGGCTCGACGAGGGCACCGAGGTCGTGACCGGCTCCAACCAGGCGGGGGCGAAACCGGCGGCGAACGCGTCCTCCTCCCCCTTCCAGCAGGGGGGTGCAGGCGGGGGGCGGCGCATGGGGCCCCCGGGGGGCCTCTGATGGCCAGGCCCCTCATCGAGGTCGAGGGCGTCTCGCGCGCCTTCCACGTGGGCGAGTCGAGCGTCCTGGCCTTGCGCCACGTGGACCTTCGCGTGGACGAGGGGGAGATGATCGCGGTCATGGGGGCTTCGGGCTCGGGCAAGTCGACGTTGATGAACATCCTGGGATGCCTCGACCGGCCCACGACGGGTCGCTACCGCCTGTCGGGCATCGCGGTGGAGACGCTGGACGACGACGCCCTCGCCGAACTCCGGAACCACGTGCTGGGGTTCGTGTTCCAGGGGTTCAACCTCATCCCCCGCACGACGGCGGTAGAGAACGTCACGCTGCCGCTCCTCTACGCCCACGTCCCACCCAGGGAGGCCCGAGAGCAGGCGATCGTCGCGCTCCGGCGCGTGGGGCTCGGCGACCGGCTGGAGCACCAGCCCAACGAGATGTCGGGCGGGCAGCAGCAGCGGGTCGCCATCGCCCGGGCCCTGGTGACCAACCCCCGGGTGGTGCTCGCCGACGAGCCCACGGGCAACCTGGACTCGCGCACGACCGTGGAGGTGATGGCCCTCTTCCAGGACCTGAACCACCTGGGCATGACCCTGGTGATCGTGACCCACGAGGACGACGTGGCCAGGTACTGCCGGCGGGTCCTCATGCTCCGGGACGGCCGCATCCTCTCCGACCACCCCGCCGCCCACGGGAGCGCCCGCGACGACCTGGCGCGCATGCCTGCCGAGGAGGACGCATGAAGATCCTTGCCCTCGTGCGGATGGCGCTCGGGTCCATGCTGCGCAACAAGGTGCGCGCGGCGCTCACGGTCCTCGGCGTGGTGATCGGGGTCGCGTCCGTGGTCGTGATGATCGCCGTGGGCCTCGGAGCCCGGTCGGACATCGAGGCCAAGGTCGAGAACCTCGGCGTCCACATGATCGTCGTTTCAGCCGGGTCCTCCACACGCGGCGGTGTGAGCGGCGGCGCGGGGAGCTTCAACCGCCTCACGGTGGACGACGCCGTCTTCCTCGACGAGGAAGCCGAGAGCATCACCGCCGTCACGCCGGTGATCTCCACGATGGCCCCGATCGTGGGGGGTGCCGGCAACTGGCGAGCGCCCATCCAGGGCGTGGACACCTGCTACTTCACCATTCGTGCCTGGGAGGCCGCCTCCGGGCGGTTGTTCACGGACGACGAGGTCCGCAACCGACGCAAGGTGGTGGTGCTGGGCCACACGGTGGCCGAGGCCCTCTGGCCGGACCAGGATCCGGTCGGACAGCGCATCCGCCTGCGCAACGTCCAGTTCGAGGTCGTGGGTGTGCTGGACGCCAAGGGCCAGACCGCCGACGGCTCGGATCAGGACGACGTGGTCCTTTCACCCTACACCACCGTCCAGACCCGCCTCGCCGGGCGGCAGTTCATCGGACAGATCCTGGCCTCGGCCGCCTCCAAGGAGGCCGTGCCGGACGCCCTCGCCGAGGCGAAGACCCTGATGCGCGAGTCCCACCGCCTCTCCGCGGGGGAGGACGACGACTTCACGGTCCGGGATCAGACCCAGATGGCCGCGACCGCCCAGGCCACCACGAACACCATGACCCTGCTGCTCTCGACCATCGCCGGGATCTCCCTGCTGGTGGGCGGCATCGGGATCATGAACATCATGCTGGTCTCGGTGAGCGAGCGGACGCGGGAGATCGGCATCCGGCGCGCCATCGGCGCGAAGCGGCGGGACATCCTGCTCCAGTTCGTCGTCGAGAGCGTCGTGCTGTCGGGCATCGGCGGTCTATTGGGCACGGGCCTCGGGTTCGTCGGGTCGGCCGTGGTGGGCCGGATCACCGGCTGGGCCACCGAGGTCGCCCCTGCCACGGTCCTGCTCGCGGTGGGCTTCTCCATGGCGGTGGGTGCCTTCTTCGGGTTCTACCCGGCGCGGCGCGCCTCGCTCCTGGACCCCATCGAAGCCCTCCGGCACGAGTGACGGGAGTCTTCATGCGATCCAGACCCTTCCTGGCCCTCCTACCGTACCTCCTCGCGCTGCCCGTCCACGCGGCGGAGGACGCTCGGCCGGCAGAGGGCCGCAGCCTCACCTTCGGAGCGGCGCTGGACCTCGTCCGGGCGCAGGGCGTGGACGTCCTAGGGGCGCGTCTCGACGCCGCGCGGGTCGAGGCGTCTTCGCGTGCGGCCCACCGGGCGTGGCAGCCCGACCTCTCGCTCGGGGCCTCCTCCACCGAGCGCCTCGACAAAGACGGCACCTCCGCCTCCTTCGACGCGGGCCTCCAGTCCTCGGTGGCTCTCTGGCACGGCGGCGAGGTGCGCGGCCGCTCCCGCGGGGCCGCGGCGGACGCGACTGCCGCCCGCCACTCCCTCGATCGGGCGTACCAGGACGTCGCGTGGGACCTGGCCACCCGGTGGATCGCCCTGGACCAGGCACGGGCCCGGCTGGCCGTGGCAGGTACGTCCTCGGATCTCGAGGCCACCACCCTCGAGCGGATCCAGGCTCTGGTGGACGCCGGCGCTCGGACCCGGGCGGACCTCGCCTCCCAGCGGGCGTCCGTGGCCGAAGCGATCGCCACGGTGGCCCAGGCCGAGGGCAACGTCGCCCTGTCCGAGCTGTCCCTCGTCCACCTCCTCCGGCTCGACGCCACCCAGGACTGGGCGTTCGAGCCCCTGGAGGATCGACCCCCAATCCGGACCGAGGCCTCCCGATCCCTTCTGGACGAGGCGATTCGCGAGCGCCCCGACCTGGCGGCCCTCTGTGCCGACGCCGACTCAGCGGACGCCGCGGTCGCCGTCGCCCGAGCGGGCTGGCTCCCCTCCCTCGACCTGGGCGCGGGGCTGTCAACAGGGTGGAGCTCCGCCTCGGAGGGAACGCTCGCCGGCCAGCTCGACCGGAGCGTGGGCGGATCGCTCGCCCTGCAACTCCAGGTCCCCCTGTGGGACCGCGGCGCCACGCGGAGCGCGGTCGACCAGGCCCGTTCGAGTCGGGAACTCGCCGGTCTCGTGCTCGAGGATGCCCGTCAGGAGGCCATGACCGAGGTTCTCTCCGTCCTGGAACGGCAGCGCACCGCCGCCGCGGTCCTCACTGCCACCCAGTCTCGCGTCCAGGCCGCCGAGGAGGCCGAGGCGCTCACTCGCCTTCGGTACGAGGCCGGCGCGGCCTCCCTCGTGGAGCTGGCCCAGGCGCGCTCGACCCTGGAGGACGCCCGCCAGTCCGAGGTGACGGCCCGCTACGACGTCCTCTCCCTCCAGTGGGAGCTGGCCTGGGCCACCGGTTCCCTCGCGGTTCCGTGAAGATGCTGCGCCCCAAACGATCGCCACCAACGGTCCAGGTTCTCCGCCCTGTGGGCACCTTGACGTGTCCTTCCGAGCGAGGGTAAAGGCCTCCGATCCATTCTCGTTCCCTCGACCTCCCCGCGAACAGACATGCTCGATGCAATCCGATTGCCAGATGAAATTC
>JAFGLY010000113.1 GCA_016927815.1 Deltaproteobacteria bacterium
CTCGTGGATGTCCATGATCGTGTCGTTGTCCGCGTCGTCGTAGTCGAACGCGTCCGGACCCGTGTCCGACGTGTCGTCCACCGGGGGGGACGTGTCGTCCGTCGCGTCGTCGCACCCGGCCGTCAGAAGTCCGGAGAGCACCAGGGGAAGCCCGAGCAGACGAAGAGAGAGGGGAGACATGGTGGATTCCTCCAGAGTCGATCGGTTCGTACGCTACCGCCGTATCGGTACACAGTCAACCTTCACGGTGCCCGGATCCGCTCAGGGCGATCACTTCTGCCCGTCGATTCGTGCAAGAAGGCGATCGATCCGGTCTCGGACCCCGTCGCCCGACCGCTCTCCGCGTGGGCGCACCCGGCCCGTTCGAGGCGCAGTGCTCGGGCCTCGCCTGCCTTGGCGGGGTAGAATGCCTCCAGCCGGAGACCTTGTGCATGATTCTCGCGGAGTTCGCGATGTACCCGATCGGTGTGGGGGAGAGCCTCTCCCCCTGGGTCGCTCGCGCCGTGGAGGTGGTCGACCGCTCCGGTCTTCCGTACCGATTGACGCCCATGGGGACCGTGGTCGAGGGCGAGTGGGACGAGGTGATGGCGGTGATCCGCGCCTGCTGGCAGGCCCTGGACGCCGACTGCGACCGGATCTCCGTGTCCATCCGGGTGGATGCGCGCAAGGGACCCGGAGGTCGGTTGGACTCGAAGATCGCCTCCGTGGCGGCCCGGATCGGCCGCCCGGTCCAGAGGTAGCCATGGCCCGGCTCACCGTCGTCTGCATGCCCGGCGACGGGATCGGGCCGATCGTCCTCCCGGAGGCGCTCCGGGTACTCGACGCCGTCGGATTCGAGGCCGACTACGTCCAAGCCGAGGTGGGCTGGGAGTGCTGGCGCACCCGGGGCGAGCCGCTCCCCGCCCGTACGCTGGAACTCCTCGAGACCTGGCGCCTGGGCCTGTTCGGTGCGGCCACCTCCAAGCCGATGGACCAGGCCGAGAGCGAACTGCCGCCCGAGCTCCAGGGACGAGGCCTCACCTACTACAGCCCCTCGGTGGCCATTCGACAGGCCTTCGATCTCGACGTCGCCATCAGGCCATGCCGTTCATTTCCTGGAAATCCCCTGAACTTCATCCGGAGGGCGGCGGACGGGAGCGTGGAGGAGCCCAGGGTGGACGTCGTGGTGTTCCGCCAGAACACGGAGGGCCTCTACTCCGGGGTGGAGTGGACCCACCCACCGCCGCAGGTACGCGCCGCCCTGGACACCCACCGCCGCATGGTTCGCTTCCGGTACATCCCCTCGGAGGACATGGCCCTTTCTTGCAGAATCTTCACTCGCCCGGCCTGCTTGAGGATCGCCGAGGCCGCGTTCCGCTACGCCGACGAGCACGGCTACCCGTCGGTGACCTGCTGCGAGAAGCCCAACATCGTCCGGGAGACGTCCGGCATGCTGCTGGCCGCGTGCCGGGAGGTCCAGCGCGCCTTCCCCCACGTCGATCTCTGGGCCACCAACATCGACACGATGACGATGTGGCTGACCAAGAATCCAGAAGATTACGGTGTGATCGTGTCGGGGAACGTCTTCGGGGACATCCTCTCCGATGCCTTCGCAGGCCTCGTGGGAGGCCTCGGGTTCGCTCCGAGCGCGAGCATCGGCGCGCGCTGCGCCATCTTCGAGCCCACCCACGGATCGGCTCCCAAGTACGCCGGCTACGAGGTCCCGATCGTCAATCCCGTGGCCATGATCCTGGCCGGAGCCATGCTGCTCGACCACGTGGGCGAGCGGGAGCGGGCCCGGCGCATCCACCGAGCCGTGGCCAGGGTGGTGGCGGATGCCCGCGTCCGCACCTGCGACATGCTGAGGCTGCGCGCCAGCCCCGAGGTCCTGGGCCAGGGTGCCGCCTCGACGCGCGAGATGACCGACGCCGTCATCCAAGCGCTGTAGAAGACGCCAGGTACGGGGCGGTCTCCGTCGGGCCGATCTAGGGCGAGGACGCGTCGCGCGCCCAGAGGAGGAGCGCGTGGGCGGCCGAGACTCCCTCCGCCATGCCCTCGGCACGGACCACGATGGTATGGGTGCCCTGGACGGCGTTCCGCACGGGAACCAGCGGCGTGTTGTCGCCCTCGGTGTCGCTGCCCACAACCGTTCCGTCGGGGGCGCTCACGGTGAGGTCCAGGTTGCGGACGCGCGTCGGGGCACCCACGCCCAAGACCACGTAGGATGCCCCCCTCGAGAAACCCACCGGAACTGCGGCATCGGTCCGGGCGAGGACGGGAATCCACCGGACACCCTCGACCTGGAGCCCCTGGGACTCGACGTAGAAGGCCAACGTGACGGCCGCGCGCAGGATGTCTCCGATCGAGACGACCGCGTCCGACTCCACCCCACGGATGAACGCGAAGAAACCGTCGTCGATGTCCCTGGCGAGGGAGGCCCCCACCACCTTCACCACGTAGGTGCCGGACTGCCTCGGCGTCACCCTGACCACCGGGACGTTGTCGGTGAGCGTGTCCCGCGTCACCTCCTGGCCATGTGGATCGAGGACCACGAGGTCCAGGTCCAGGATCCGCTTCGCGTCCCCGACCCCGATGAGGACCGTTTCCATGCCCTGGGTCAGGTGGATGGGGACGTGGAACGTGTTGTCGTTCCGTGACACGAAGCCGACGAGGGACTCCAGAACCTGGATGTTCCTCTCCTCCAGGACCCGGATTCGGGCGCTCATCTCGTCGAGCACGCCCCCTACGGACACGACCTCGGCCCGGGCCGTCGCAGGCCCGACGAGGACGGCGAGGAGGGCCCCCAGAATCGCGGGACGATGGACCAGGATACCTCCTCGCGGGTCGACTCCCGACTCGGGGTCCGTATCCCGCTCCCCGGAAGCGGAGGACCGGAACCCGTGCTAAGTACGGAGGCCGCCACCGGGGCCGATTCCTGCGCCTCGGTCCATCGGGACACCCATGAGCACACAAGACTACACGCTCCTCCGGGAGACCCTCGAGAACACACAGGCCCGCTTCCTGGATCTCAAGGTCCTCGATCTCGTGGGCCACCTGCGCCACGTCAGCCTCCCCGTCGAGGCGGTGGGCCCCTGGATCCTGGAGTCGGGCGTAGGATTCGACGGGTCTTCCTACGGCTACAAGAAGGTCGCCTCCAGCGACATGGTGCTCATCCCGGACCTCGCCACCGGTCAGCGGGATCCCTTCCGGGAGGAGCCCACGGTCTCGTTCGCTGCCAGCGTCCACCTCGCGGAGGACGGCCTCCCTCCGTCCGACCAGGACAGCCGCGGCGTTCTGTGGCGGGCGGTGTCCCGGATGCGATCGCTGGGCGTCGCCGACGACCTCTGGGTGGCCCCGGAGTACGAGTTTCACGTGCTCGACGACGTCGAGATGGAGTGCACGCCGACCGCGTGCGGATTCCACATCCAGGAGCGGCCCGCTCGACCCGGCACCGGCTACCACCGTGCCTTCCCGGACGACCCCTTCACCGCCTTCCGGGACGATGCGGTCCGGGTACTGGTGGAGCATGGCGTTCCCGTCAAGTACCACCACCACGAATGCGGACCCCGCGGGCAGATGGAGATCGAGACCTCGCTCGCGCCGATCACGGCGGCCGCCGACCACGCCGTCCTGGTCCGCTACGTGCTGCGCTGCCTGGCGGACCTGCGCGACCTGAAGGTCACGTTCATGCCCAAGCCCTTCGTGGACGAGGCGGGCAACGGGTGGCACGTGCACCAGATGCTCAAGAGCGACGGTCGAAACCTATTTTACGACCCATCTGGGCCCGGGGAGTTGTCCCGGACAGCCCTGGCCTGGATCGGCGGAATCCTGCAGCACGGACGGGCGCTCGCGGCGTTCGCCAATGCCACCACGAACTCGTACAAGCGCCTCATCCCTGGCTTCGAAGCCCCCACCTCCCTCACGTTCGGACCCGGCGATCGCACCGCGGCCATCCGCATTCCGCGCTGGGCTCGCGCCGAGGACACCCGCATCGAGTACCGGCCCGGGGACCTGTCCGGCAACCCCTACCTCGTGCTCGCGGGCCTGCTCGTGGCTGGACTCGACGGGATCGAGAACGACCTGGACCCCGTGGCCGAGGGGTGGGGCCCCGATCCGTCCGGCAGGGACCGGGCGGCCTCGTTGCCCACCTCGCTCGACGAGGCGCTGGATGCCCTCGAGGCGGATTCCGAGTTCCTGCTCCGAGACGGTGTGTTCTCCCAGGGCATCGTGGAGCGCTGGATCGAGGTCAAGCGCGCCGAGTCCCGCGAGGTGGCCCGTCGGCCCCACCCCTACGAGTACGTGCTGTCGTTCCACCCATGATCCGGAACGCGAGGGCCCGGGTGGGGCCGGACCTCGACAGCGAGCGGGTGGATCGAGCGCTGGCCGCCCTCCTCGGCATGAGCCGCGGCCTGGCCCGGCGCGTGGTGTCGCTGGGTGGCGCCTGGGTGGACGGCCGGCGGGTCCGAGTCCAGTCGCGCCCCGTGCGGACGGGCCAGGAGGTGGTGGCCTGGTGGGCCGATCCTCCGGAACCCGATCCGGATCCCCTGCTCCCGGCGGCGATCCTCCTGCGCGCTGGTGGCCTCGTGGCCGTGGACAAGCCTGCGGGCGTCCACTCCCAGGCGGCCCGGCACCGGGTGGCCGGCACGTTGCCGGACCTCGTCTCGACCCGGCTCGGTCTGCGAACGTGTCCGGAGCCGATCCACCGCCTCGATGCGGACACCTCGGGCGTGATGCTGCTCGGGACCGACCCTTTCGTGCGTGCCCGCGCGTCCGAGGCCTTCCGGCAGAACTCCCTTCACCGGACCTACCTGGCCGTCGTGGACGGCGCACCCTCGGAGGACAGTGGCATCATCGACCTGCCCGTGGAACGACGGCCCGCATCCACCGGCTGGCGGGTCCTGGCTCGCGGACCCCGCGCGTCGCTGCTCCGTCTCGAGCCCACCACGGGCCGCACCCACCAGCTCCGCATCCACTGCAGGCAGGCAGGGTGGCCCGTCCTGGGGGATCGCCGGTACGCACCGTCCGGGGTCGCGAGCCGGGCGACGGGCCTGTGCCTGCACGCCTGGAGCCTGGAGCTCCCCGCGGATCTGCCGGGTGGACCCCGCCTGCTTCGGGCGCCCCTGCCCCCGGCGCTCCTCGCGACCCTCTGCTCGGAGGGCCTGCCCGTCCGGCGTCTCGAGGCCGACCCGGGGGTCCGGTGACCGAGCCCCCCTGGTGGCACCTCGCGCAGAGCGGGGAGATGGATCGCCGGGCCGAGGCACTGGAAGCGCTCCTGTCGCCCTGCCGCCTCTGCCCCCGGGCCTGCGGAGCACTCCGCGACTCCGGGCAGTTGGGCGTCTGCCGGACCGGACCCGAGCCGGCCTTCGCCTCGGCCGCCCCGCACTTCGGCGAGGAGCCGCCGCTGTCGGGCACCCTTCTCCCCCGTCCCCCAGGCCTGGGCAACGTGTTCTTCACGGGCTGCAACCTGGCCTGTCTCGCCTGCCAGAACGCCTCCATCTCCCAGGGGCCGACCCCTGGGGCGTTCCGGGGCACCCATGCGCTCGCGGACGCCTGCGTGGCGCTCCAGGATCGCGGGTGCCACGCGATCGGATTCGTGTCTCCCACCCACCAGGCGCCGGGCATCCTCAGGGCACTGGCCGAGGCGGGCCGCAAGGGCTTGAGGATCCCGGTGGTCTGGAACTCCAACGCCTGGGAGACCCTCGAGATGCTGCGCGTGCTCGATGGTATCGTGGACGTCTACCTCCCGGACCTCAAGTACGCCGACGACGCGTCCGCCCGGCTCTGCTCCGGTGTGGACGGATACGTGGCGACCGCCCGCTCGGCGATCCTCGAGATGGCCCGACAGGTGGGTGTCCGGCCCGTGCTCGACGAGCGAGGGCTCCTCCGCCGCGGCCTCCTCATCCGCCTCCTGGTGCTCCCCAACGGCCTTGCCGGCGTAGAAGACTCGCTCGCATGGATCGCCTCCGAACTGGGCACTGGGGTGGCGCTGTCCGTGATGTCCCAGTACTGGCCCGCCCACCGCGCCGCCGAGGAGCCGCTGCTGTCCCGCTCCCTGCACCGCCTGGAGTGGGACCGGGTGCTCGACCGGCTCGACGCCCTGGGCTTCGAGCACGGCTGGGTCCAGCCCTTCGAGGACGACGCCGCCGCCTGCTACCGTCCGGACTTCGACGACCCGGCGGGCCCCTTCCCCGACGCCGCGGACTGGGGGGACGGCAGCGACGTGTTCGCCCCGCCCGGAGGGGGGAGACGTCGTCCCTGATCGGCGTGCGGAACGCCGCCGGAGACCCGAGACGCGCCGAGCGCCTCCCGGACGACCTCCGGCGTCATGGGTAGCGCACGGATCCGCTCCCCCGTGGCCGCGGCCACGGCGTTGGCAATCGCGGGCGCCACGGGGAGGATCACCGGCTCCCCCACGCCCTTCGCGCCGAACGGCCCGTCGGGGTCCGGATCCTCCACGATCACGGAGGCGATCTCGGGAACGTCCGGAGCCCGGGGCACCCGGTACGTGTCGAGGCCACGGGTGAGGGGCACCCCCGAAGCGTCGTACCGATGCGCCTCGAGGAGCGCGAATCCAAGGCCCTGAGCCACGCCACCGGCCATCTGGCCGCGGATCATGCGCGGATGGATGGCCCGTCCGACGTCGTGGGCGGCCACGTACCCGACGACCTTCACCCGTCCGGTCGCGGGCTCCACGTCCACCAGGGCCACGTGGGCGGCCCAGGCATAGGTCCGGTAGGGGTCGCCCTGGCCGGTCGCGGCGTCCAGCGGATGGGTGGAAACCCTTACCCGCGCCCTACGCTCGAACGGACCCTCCGGGGTCGACGCCAAGGCGGCGAGGGTGCACAGGTCGAGGAGCACGGTTCCGTCTTCGGTCGCGCCGCGGCCGTCGACCGCGATCCGCTCCACCGGGCGACCCGTTGCGGCCGCGGCAATGGAGAGGAGCCCGTCCTCGAGTCGCTGGCAGGCCTCGCGCACGGCCTCGCCCGATACGTACGTCTGGCGGGAGGCGACCGTGGATCCCGAGTCGGGCGTCTCGTCGCTGTCGCCGGTGCGGATCGAGACCTGGTCCCGCCCCGCGCCCAGCACCTCTCCGGCGATCTGCTGGAACACGGTGAGGGCGCCCTGTCCGTAGTCCACGGCGCCGCACCGGACCTCGAAGGTCCCGTCGGCCGCGAGCGAAGCCGTGGCCGACCCGATGTCCGGGATCCCGTGTCCGTAGCCGATCCCGTAGAAGATGGTGGCGAGGCCCCTGCCGCGGAGGTGTCCGGCCGGAGGCGGAGGGAGCGCGGCCTCCACCTGTTCGGCCTTCGCGAGCGCCCGGTCCAGGCAGGCCGCGAGGCCAGAGGACGCCCCCAGGACCTGGCCCGTGGCGGTCGCCGCACCCGGGTGCAGGTGGTTGCGCCGCCGGAAGGCCACCGGGTCCATCCCCACCGCCTCGGCGCACTCGTCGACGAACGACTCGCCCGCGAAGGCCACCTGAGGGACTCCGAATCCCCGAAAGGCCCCCGAGATCCCGTGGTTGGTGTAGACCTGCCGCACGTCCACCCGGACGTGGTCCACCGCGTAGGGTCCGGCCGCATGCACCAGCGCCTTCAGCGCGACGTTGGGCGCCCAGGAGGCATAGGCCCCCGTGTCCAGGAGCACGTCGATCTCCAGCGCACGGATCCGTCCGTCCGCCTCGAGGCCGGCCCGGCACGTGATCCGCGCGGGATGACGCTTGGTGGTCGCCACCTGGGACTCCTCGCGGCTCCAGGCGATCCGCACGGGCCGGCCGGCCACCCAGGCGCCGAGCGCAGCGTGGTGCTGGGCGTACAGATCCTCGCGGCTGCCGAAGGCCGATCCCATGGGTGGCTGGATCACGCGCACGGCCCGGCGGGGCAGGCCCAGCACCCGGGCGATCCGGTACCGATCGAAGAAGACGTTCTGGGAGGGGGCCAGCACGGTGATCTCGGTCGTGCCGCCCTTCGTGCGAGGCCACGCGAGGGCGATCTCGGGTTCGAGGCAGACGTGCGCCTGCGCGGGCGTCCGGTAGGTACGCTCGATCACGATGGGGCTCGCACCGGTCTCGGCCGGGGCGTCCCCCTTCCTAAGCGCGAGGTGGACGAGGAGGTTGCCACCGGGGTGCAGCACCGGCGCTCCCGCCTCGAGGGCCTGCTCCGGGTCGAGCACGGGCGGGAGCGGGTCGGCCTCGACCTCCACGCGCTCGGCCCCCTCCCGGGCGGCCTCCGGCGTCTCGGCGAGCACGACGGCCACGGCCTCCCCCCAGAAGCGCACCCGGTCCTTGGCCAGCACGGGCTGGTCCTGGATCGCATTGCCCCACAAGAGCGTCCCGGGCACGTCCCGCCAGGTGAGCACGTGGACCACGCCGGGGACCGCGAGCGCAGCCTCGGTACGGATCCCTCTCAGAGCGGCGTGGGCGTGGCGGGCACGGACGGTGACCCCGTGCAGGCACCCGGGGGGCCAGACCAGGTCGGCCGTGTAGCGGCACCCCCCCGTGACCTTCGAGACCGCGTCCACACGCGCAGGATCGGCACCCACGCGGTCGGGCTCGGGAGGTGGAGGAGGGGCACCCGAGGCCGCACGCAGGACGGCGTCCACGATCGGCTGGTACCCGGTGCACCGACACAGGTGTCCTGCGAGCCGGGCGCGGACGGCCTCGCGGCTCGTGGCGCCGCCCTCGCCCAGGAGCGCCGAGGCCTCCAGGATCATGCCCGGCGTGCAGTACCCGCACTGGACGGCGTCCTCTGCGACGAAGGCCGCCTGTACGGGCGAGAGGGCCTCCGGCTGCCCCAACCCCTCCACGGTGACGATCGTCCGGCCGTGGGCCCGGAGTGCCGGGACCCGGCAGGACCGTACGGGCGCACCGTCGAGCAGGACCGTGCAGGCGCCGCACTCCCCCTGTCCGCACCCCCGGCGCGCGCCCGTGAGGCCGAGATCCTCGCGGAGGACGTCGAGCAGGAGGCGATCGGCGGGGATGCGGAGGACGTGCTCGACGCCGTTGACGACGAAGCGGAGATCGAAGGGGTCGACTGAGGGCATGGGGAACGGGAACTCCCGGGGACCGAACCCGACAGGGACGACATCGGCTCGATCGGGCTATCCTGTTCGAGGACCCACCTTCTGGAGCGCCCCATGCAGCTTCTCGTGGCTCCCCTCCTCGTCGCCCTCGCGCTCGCTGGATCGGCCATGACCGTCCGCAGCGGATCGGGTTCCTCCATCGGTCGGATCGACGAGGACGGTACCGTCCGCAACGCCTCGGGCTCGTCCGAGGGCCGCATCGAGGCCGGCGGCACGGTGCGCGACCGCTCGGGATCCACCATCGGCCGCATCGATGCGAACGGCACCATCCGGGGGTCCTCGGGCTCCACCGTGAGCCGCGTGGACGAAGACGGCACGCTGCGCGACGCCTCGGGAAGCGCGGTGGGTCGCCTGGACGGCTGCACGGTCCGCAACCGGTCCGGATCGTCCACCGGCCGGTTCGACGGCTGCACGACGGCGGACCTGCACACCATGGCCGCCTACCTCGTCTTCTTCACGCCGCTCCACCACCGCTGATCCTGCAGGCCGGCCGGCTTCGCTCCCGGATTGGAGGAGGGACGCACCATGCCACGCCCACCGTCGCCCACCACCGCCGGTGAGGCACGCGAGGCCTGGTTCCTCGCCGGTTCCTCCGACGAGCAGGCAGAGGCGTTGGAGGCGCTGGGCCGCCTCGGAGGACGGGGGGACCTCCCGGAGGCCCGCGAGGCCGTGGCCACGCTCGTGGAGCTGTCCCACGCGGCGGTGCACCCCAGGGAACGGGTGCCCGTGCTCCGCGCGCTCGGCCGCTGCACGGACCAGGCCTTCGCCGTTCCGTCCCTGGTCTCGCTGCTGGACGACCCGGATCCGGACGTGGTGGAGGCCTCGCTGGATGCCGTGGGGCGCATCGGGTCTCCCTTCGGCGGCGCGTGGGTGGCACGATGGCTCGACCGGTCGCGCCGGGAACCACCCCCCGAGCGCGTGCTGGGCACGGCCCTCCTGGCACTCGCCCGCACCGGTCACCCCTCCACGGCCGAACGGGTCCGCCACGCCTGGGACCGCGGACTCGTGGACGCCACGACCGCGCATCTCGCGATGGCGGAGGGGGTACTCGCCCACCTGTGGGACGAGGCCAAAGCCCACCTCCGGGATGCGACCGCCGCGCCCGCGGCCGCCTTGCACCTCGCCGTGACGCGCCACCCGGACCTGCCCACGCTGCTCGATCCCCTCCTGACGGGGCCGGACCCGTCTCTCGCACTGCTCGCCCATGCCCTGCTGGAAAGCCTGCGGCCGAAGGCGCGCGACCAGCTCCTGGAGTCGGTGGCCGAGGCCCACCCCGCGCGACGCCGGCGGCTCGCACGCGGCCTGCGCGCCTGGCCCGAGGCCGAGGTCCTGGAGGCTTGGCGCGCCGCGTGCGGTCTGGACGACGACATCGTGCTGCTCGCGGTCGCCATGGACGCCGGCATTCCCGTCCTGCAGGACGAGGCCCTCGCGTACGTCGTCGAACGGGATCCCGACGCCGTGCGCGAGGCTCTGCGCCGGGTCCATACGCCGACTGCCGCCCTGATCGGCCACCTTCCCGCGTGGATGGCCCATCCCGACGAGGGCGTGGCCACCGCTGCCGTTCGCGTCCACTCGAACCTGCTCGGCCCCGATCGGATCGATCAACTGGAGGGGCTCGCCGCGTCGCCCCGCACCGCGCTCAGGGTGGAGTGGATCCGCGTCTGGCAGAACGGCTTTATGGCCCACAGGGACGCCGCGGGCCGCGTGCCACTGCCGCACGGGGACCGGGTCCGTCTCGTATCCGGCCTCCGGGCGTTCATGGCTGTGGATCCGAGTCCCGAGGTCCGTCGGATGGCCATCTACTGCGCGGGCAACCTGGGTCTGTCCGAGCTGGGGGACGACGTCGCTCGAGTGCTCCATCGAAGTGTGGACGCCCTCGATCGGCGGGCGGCCGCGATCGCGATCGCCCAGATGCCCGCCGCCCGCCACCTTGGCTTGCTCGCGGATCTGCTGGCACGAGACGTGGACGTGCGCCTGTCGCGCCGTCTCGTCCTCGCGACGATCCGATGCCTGGACGGTGCCGAGGTGCCCCCCGGGCTCGCGGACACCGTGGCCGATCGTCTCGTCGATGCCGACCCGGAGTCCCGACCGGATCTCCTCGACCTCCTGGGCCGTGCGGCCGGTCCGGCAGCGCTCGATCGACTCCGAGAGGCCACGCGCTCGGGTGTGCACCGCCAGGCCTGCGTGGCGATCAGCGCGCTTGGCCGTCTCGGGTTGGACCGCGCGCTCGACGTCCTCCTCCCCGCCTCGGCACACCCGGATCCCGAGCGGCGCCTGCGTGCCGTAGAGGCGTTGGGTCGCGTGCCCGGCACCGTGGCGACGGACCGCCTGGCGTGCGTGCTCGCCGACCCCTGCGAACCCAGGGACATCCGCCGGGCCGCCCTGGCGGCGCTCGGGGCGCGGCAGCAGGCGCCTACCGGCGTTCGCGTCGATCCCGAAGACCCCCTCGCCGGTCCCATCTTCGCGCTCCTGCGCGATCTTGCGGATCGATCGCTCTCGGCGGCGGACCTGGATCGACGGCTTGCCCGGGCCGTGCCCGCCCTCGATCCGGACGCCCTGGAGCGGGCGCACCCGGCCGCGCTCCAGTCTTTGCGAACGGCGGAGTACCTCCATGCCGCCGTGGATCTGCCGCCCGGACTCGACGCCGCTCCCCCGGTGCTCTTCTGGGTGAAGGGTCTGGAGGTATGGCTCAACGGCGTACTCGCCCCGCGTCTCGCAAGCCTGGCGAGCCGGGAGCTCAAGGCTGCGCTGCGCGCGCTCGACGAGCGGTGGGGCACGCTGAAGCCGCACCTGGCCCCCCGCTGGGACGACGCACGCCTGCCGGGCAACCGGGGCGACCTCTACCATGCGCTGGTCCACGACACGGTCTCCTGTGCGCCCCACGGGTTCGGCCGCGCCCAGCTGGGCCTGCGCGCGCTCGCCGCCGTGCTCCTCGCCTGCGTGGACCCTCCCGTCGCGTGTGGGATCGCGTGCTGGTCGAGCCCCCTGGAACGGTCCGCGGTGGAGGATCTGGCCAACGGCCTCGCGTGCCTGGCCAACCAGCGCAATCCCCTCACCCACCGCCGCGTCGGTCGAGCCGAGGACAACGAGCCGGTGCGCGAGCTGGCACTCGCCTGCGCCGGCGCGATCGCTCGGATGTCGTGAGGACGAGAGGGGCAGCTCGCGTCGGGTTAATCGCCCCCGATGACGCTTCCCCCCTCCGGTCCCTTCCTCAAGTGGGCGGGTGGCAAGCGCAAGGTGGTGTCGGCCTTGCTGCCCCACCTCCCGCCGTCGTTCCGAACCTACCATGAGCCCTTCGTGGGGGGCGGGGCACTCTTCTTCGCACTCGCGGCCCCTCGGCTCCGACCGTTCCAGCACGCGATCCTCTCGGACGCCAACCTCCGGCTCGTGCGCACCTGGCAGGCCGTCCGCGACGACGTGGAGAGCGTGATCGCGCGCCTCGAGGTCCATGCCTCCAGCCACTCGCGGGACCACTTCCTCGCGGTGCGCAAGTCCGCCCCGGATGGGTCGCCCGATCCCGCCGATGTGGCCGCGTGGCTCATCTACCTCAACAAAACGGCCTTTAACGGTCTTTACCGCGTCAACAGGCGAGGGGTCTTCAACGTCCCCTTCGGTCGCTACGCGAACCCCACGATCTGCAATTCGGGCCTGCTGCAGGCGGTGAGCCGGACGCTGGACGGCGTGGAGGTGCGCCACGCCCCGTTCGAGGCCACGCTGGATCTGGCCGAGGCCGGGGACGTGGTGTACTTCGACCCACCGTACGTGCCCCGCTCGGCCACCTCGTCCTTCACCTCCTACACGGAGGGTTGCTTCGGCCCCGAGGACCAGGTGCGGCTGCGCGACGTGGCGCTCGCACTCGCCGATCGGGGGGTGCGCGTGGTGCTCTCCAACCACGACACCCCCGGGGTCCGCGACCTCTACCGTCCGCCCTTCTCGTTGTTTCGGGTAGAGGTGGCGCGGTTCATCAACAGCCAGGGCGATCGCCGGGGGACGGTGCCCGAGCTCGTCATCGTGGCGGGCTGATCGCCGCCTGCACCCGGCGGGCGAGCCGCACGGCCCGGGCAGCGTCGGCCGCTGGCACGGGGAAGGGAGCTTCCTGGCGTACGTGGGCCAGGAACGCGTCGTGCTCTCTCTCCAACGCGTCGCCCGCCGGGACGGGCACCGCCTCCTCCTCGAGCCCTGCTGCCCCCCACCGGACGCGATCCGCCCGGCCGGCGGCGAGGTCCATCGAGACGTACGCGTCGAGCGTGAAGACCCGTAGGGCACGCACCTGCCTGCGCGACACGCGGCTCGCGGTGAGCACCGCTGCGCCCCCCGAGGCCGTCTCCAGGCGGGCGTTCGCGATGTCCACCCCACAGGCGGACCGGACGGCGAGCCCCGAGGCCCGGATCTCGTCCGGCTCCTCTCCCAGCAGCCACAACGCGAGGTCGAGATCGTGGATCATGACGTCCAGCACCACGTCCACGTCCGCCCCCCGGCCCGTGGGCGCATGGATCCGCTCGGCCACGAGGAAGCGGGCCCGGAGCCCGGGCAGGGCACAGAACACCGGGTTGAACCGCTCGACGTGCCCGGGCATGCAGTCCGGCCACGCGGCCAGCGCCTCCGCCGCGTCCGGGTCCGGGGCGAGCGGCTTCTCCACGAGACACGGCACGCCCGCGTCGAGCAGGGGCAGGGCGACCTCGGCATGGCGCACGGCGGGCACGGCGACGATCGCAGCGTCCGGCCGTCCGACGGGCCCGGGGTGACCCCGTCCGGGGTCCACCACGCGAACCCGCACGTCGGGGCGACGGCCCAGGGCCCGGGCGTGGAGCCCGCCCATGTGTCCGAGCCCCGCCACGACCACCTCGATGCGGGCGGTCACGGGGCTCCGTCCGGGGCGCCGTGCACCCGGCACACCCCCCGTCGGCTCGAGGACACGAACGCGAGGAGTTCTTGCACCTCGGGCACCTCGCCCCAGGTCTCGGCGACCCTCCGGATGGCCTCGGCCCGGAGCGGACCCGCGCGTCCGAACAGCAGGTCGTACGCGGACCTCAACGCCTTGATCGTTCCCGAGGCCACGCCGGCCCTTCCGAGGCCCACGCGGTTCAAGCCCACGAGCCGGGCCCGATCCCCCTGCACGAGCCCGAAGGGGGGGACGTCCTGGGACACCATGGATCCGGCCGCGACCATGGCGAGTCGGCCCACGCGGGCATGCTGGTGGACACCCGCGAGCCCTCCCAGGACCGCCCGGTCACCCACCTCCACGTGCCCGGCGAGGGCCGCGGTGTTCGCCAGGATGCACCGGTTGCCGATCGTGCAGTCGTGGGCCACGTGGGCCTGAGCCATGAAGAGGTTGTCGTCTCCGATGCGGGTCTCTCGGGAGCCATGGGCACTGGCCCGGTGGGCCGTGGACCCCTCCCGGAAGGTGTTGTGGCGCCCCACCACGAGGCGGGTCGGCTCCCCGCGCCACCGGGTGTCCTGGGGATCCGCGCCGAGCACGGCCCCGGGGAAGATCCGCGTGCCGGGTCCGATCTCAGAGGGACCGAACACGACGCCGTGGGGCAGGACCTCCACCCCGTCGTGCAGGACCACGTCCGGTCCGACCACCGCGAACGGTCCGACGGCGGCACCGGCGGAGATCTCGGCGGCAGGGTCCACATGGGCGAGCGGATGGATGGCCATGGCGCGGTCCGGTGGGGGTAGCGGGGGCCGTGGGTACCCGCAAGTCGCTTCAGCCCCTGCCGGCCAGGCGCTCGAGGCAGGCGCTCACCTGGCCGGGCGTCGCGTTGTCGGCAAGGAAGTCCACGGGTGCGTGGAGCCGCTCCAGGTGGGCCCAACGCCGGGGCTGGGCGGAGAAGTCGTGGGAGAACACCGCTGGCAGGCGACAGCCGTCCGCCCGGAGGGCGGCCAGTACGAAAGCGCCCTGGTTCTCCTCCAGGAATGTCCGAGCCCGGGCCCGGTCTCCCGAGAACCGGCCGGCCATGGCGTCCAGGTCGCCGAGCAGCGCCTCGGCCGGGACGCGGTCGAAGCGCATGTCGAGCACGACCACCTCGAACCCCTCGCGCCAGCGAGCGAGGGCCTCGGACCCGCTGCCCGCGCGGGTGAACACGAACGGTCCGGCGAGGAACCGGCCGAGCGTACGCGTGTACTCCTCGCCGTCCTCGACCACCAGCACCCGGATGGGATCTCGTGTCACGAGGCCTCCTCCTCCGCACGGGGAAACCGGACCACGACCGCCTTGGCCCAGCCCGGCTCGGGCTCGACGTGGACCACCCCCCGGTTGCGGGCGATCCGGTCGGCTGCGAGGCCCAGGCCCCGGTCGATGCCCCTCCCGCTCAGGATGGCGTCCGCGAGAGGGCTGGGGGCGCTGTCCCGGAACCTCAGGGCCAGGACCTCGTGCCCGGTCACGGGGTCCACCTCGAGGCCCATCGCCACGCCGACCCTGCGCGCCTCGGGGGGGCACTCCTCCACCACGGCGCCGATGGCGTTCCGGATCAGGTTCGCGGCGATCTCCTCGAAGTCTCGGGGAAAGACGCGCACGGGTACGGCCTCCTCGCCCCCCTCGACCTCGACGGCCGGGGCGTCCACGAGGCCCGGCTCGGCGGCCACGCGCCGGCCCACCGCCTGCAGGAGATCGGCATCCACCTCCAACACGCTCACACGTCGCAGCAGCCGTCCGAGGGCGGCGTACCCGTCCTCGTTGAGCACCCGAGACACCTCGCGGAGCGTGCGGGCGAGTCCCTGGACCCGCGCCGGGTCCGGACGCTCCAGCGCCCCGCGGAGCGCCCCGAGCCGCGTCATGGCACGGTGCATGGGCCCGATCACCGGATCTCGATGGCGGAGGGCGAGCCGCACGCGGTGCCGCCGGCCCACGGCCTCGAGGTCGGCGAGGTACGTGTCGAACCGTTGCTGGACGCCCGGCTCCTCTGCCTCTCCGAAGAGCGCACCGACGGCCCAGGAAGCAGCCGTGAGGTCTCCGCGCTCGAGGCGTTCGGCGATGGAGGGGAGCACGGTGGTGCGGTGCTTCAGCACCTCGTGCCGGATGCCTGCCAGGATCCCGGCCACGTCGTGGTAGGCGTCCGGGATCCGCTCGATCAGGTCGACCAGGGTGGCCCCGGTGCGACGGCGCAGCCACCAGGCGAGCGGACCGACGAGCAGGAGCGCCAGGCCCGCGGCGAACGCGACGCGCCGACCCCACAGGGCCCGGTCCACGCGCTCAGCGAGCGCCAGCGCCGGTTCTCGAGCCAGCCCGCCTGGAGAGCGGGCGAAGAAGGCGTCGAGCAGCGCACGCGCCTCTCTGGGTCTGCCCTCCTCCGCCGCCACGGCAGCCAGGAGGTACCAGGCCTCCGAGGCGCCGGCCTCCGCGCCACGACGGAGCAGTGCGTCGGCCTCTTCCGGGTGCCCCAGGGCCCGCTCGAGCTCTCCTGCGGCCAGGAGGATGCGGGGGTCGTCCGGATCCTCGGCCAGGCACCGCCGGTAGCGCGCCAGGGCATCCTGGGGCCGGCCGGCCTCCACGTCGAGCGCCGCCAGCAGCAGCAGCGCGTCGGTGTAGGCCGGGGCCAACGCGAGGGCCTCCTCGGCTTCGGCCCGGGCGGCCCCGGCGTCTCCCCGCTGGCGGTAGACCCGCGCCACGCGGTAGTGCCATCGGGCTTCCTCCGGGAGTTCGGCCCCTGGACGACTGTCGGGCAGGATCACGGGCGCGGGGCTCCTCCGCTCCAGGTCGGCCAAGGCCTGCCGGGCCTCCTCGGCGTCCGAGGGCGCCGGAGCGCCGTCGAGGCAGGCCCGCCAGGCCTCCCGCGCAGCCGCGGGTTCCCCGCTGTGCTGAAGGATGCGGGCCAGGCGGCACTGGATCGCGGTCCAGCCGGGTCTCAAGCCGAGCGCCGTGCGCAGCTCTCGAATCGCCTCGTCGTTCCTGCGGCCACCGTACCGGTCCGCGAGCAGCAGGCCGAGATCCGCGTGCCAGGTCGGTTCCTCGGGGGCGAGCAGGACGGCGGCAGCGAGGGATCGCTCCGCCTCGGCCACGCGGCCGGCCGCGATCTGGACCTCTCCCAGCGAGGCCCAGGCCTCGGCCGATCGGGGGGCCCGCGCAACCAGATCCCGCAACCGCTCCGTAGCCTCGTCGAGGTGTCCCGAGGCGGCGAGCCCACGCGCCTCCTCCATCCCCTGCCTGAGGCCGCTCCCCAGAGGCTCCCCTCCTCCGAGGGCAAGGCGACTCGCCTCGTTCTCCACTGAGATCCGGTCGGCGAGCGTCTGAAGGCGCGCCCCTCCCTCGAGCGCGGGCCACCGCTCGAGGACCCGCGCGACCAGGCGCGCGGCGGCATCCCGGTCCCCGGCATCCTTGAGCCCGCTGGCCACCCGGAGCACGCTGTCCCCGTCGGGCTCGCCGTCGAGGAGATCGAGGTAGCGCTCCAGCGCGTGCTCGGCCCCCACCGGGTCGGTCGCGGCCAGCAGGCAGGCTTCGCGCCGATAGGGCTCGGCCGATCCGAGGTCGAGGGTCTGGAGGCGACGCCAGAGCGCCAGGGCGGTGGCTGGATCCCGCTCCTCGAGGAGGACAGCGCGGGCCCGCACCACGTCCGGCTCGTTGGGCAAAGCCGCCCAGGCCGCATCGGCTCCGGCGGTGTCGCCCAGAGCCGCCAGCGCGCGGCCGAGCCCCAGAACCGCAGGCACGAGCGCCGGATCCCGGAGGAGGGCCAGCCTCCAGCCGGCCGCGGCCTTCTCCCACTGCCCGGCCTGCTCGGCCCGCCAGGCCTCCGTCACGACCGCCTTCAACGCCGGCGAGGTCCCCTCCAACTCGAGCGGCAGCGTCCCCGCCACCGCGAGATCGGGCGGTTGGGCCTGGCGCGCCCCCACGGCCGACGCCAGCGCGAGGAGCAACCCGATCCGGTTCACGTGTCCTTCATGTCGCGTACGCGCAGCCCGAGCTGGTTGAACCGAAGCTGCACCTTGCGTCCGTGCGAGGGATCCCCAAGGAGGATCCGGGCCATGCCGGAGAAGGAACCCTGCTCCTGGCGCCACAAGGCCGCGAAGTACTGGCGCTCGACCTCCACCGAGAGGGCGTTGAGGCTCTCGTGGGGACGGATGGTCACCTCGTGCCGCCACCCCTCCTGGGAATCCCCTCCGGAGGTGCGGACCGCTCTGAGCAGGTCGCGGACGAGCTTGGGTCGAACCTGGACCACGTCCGCCCGCTCGCCCGGAGGCACGCCCGCCAGCTCCGCGAGCGTGAACGTGAGGGCATTCTCCACGACCATGGCGAACTCGCGCAGGTTGCCGGGCCAGGCGTGCTTCCTCATCAGGCGCATGGCCTGGTCCGTGAAGAGGACATGGAGCACTCCGGGCTCCTGCGCGGGCACGCGGCCGCCCGCGACGGTGTGCACGCGGCACCGGCCGAAGCCTGCGCGCTCCCGGTAGTCGGCCAGGAGTTCGGCCGGGTAGGAGCCGTCCAACGCCCGTTCGACGCAGAATGCGAGGAGCCCCGACAGGTCCTCGCCCCGCTCTTTCAAGGGCGGGAGGGCCACCGTGCACGCCGGGTTCAAGCGCATGTAGAGGTCGGGCCGGAACCGGCCCTTCTCCACGAGCCGGGCGAGATCCTCGTGCGAAGCCACCACGACCTTCACGTCCACCTGTCGCTCGCGGGTGTCCCCGAGCCGGACCAGGAGCCCCTCCTGCAGGACCGTGAGCAGCATCCGCTGCGCCTCCTCCGGCAGGTTGCCGACCTCGTCGAGGAAGAGCGTGCCGCCGTGCGCCGTCTCGAAGGCCCCCGTGCGATCGGCCACCGACCCCGTGTAGGCCCCCTTCACGGACCCGAAGAGGTGCGCAGCCATGAGATCCCGGGGCATGGTGGCCAGGTCCACCGCCACGAAGGCGCCGGTCCTCAAGGAGCGCGCGTGGACGAAGTGCCGGGCGATGAGCGTCTTCCCGGTCCCCGTGGGCCCCGTGAGGATGATGGGAAGTCGGCCGCGGGAGAGCACCTCCAGGCGGCTCCGGATCCTCCGCATCCCGAGGGGGCGCCCCCACCAGATCGGCCCGTCCCAGGCCTCGCCGCCCTTGGCTCGGAGGATCCCCTGGATCTGGGCCTGCAGCGTCCGTGCGTCGAGGCAGTCGTCGTCCAGGAAATACGTGTATTCCTGGGCATCGAGGGCCTCGGCCTCCTGTTCGAGGGGCAGATCGTCCCGGCTGGTCATCAGGATCACGGGGAGGTCGGGGGCCCGCTGGCGGAGCCGGGCGAGGATTTCCAGTCCCTGCCGCCGCCGCGCACGCGCCTGCTCCGCCTCGCCCGCCTCGGGGCCCAACCCGACCAGGTGCTCCACCGGAATGTCGAAGTGGACGTCCAGGAGCACGAGGTCCACGTTCGTCCGCCCGCGCCCGAGCCGGGACTCGGCCTCGGCCCAGGACCGAGCCGGACCCAGCACGTCGTGCTCCGGCAGGACCCGCCGGCAGAGATCGATGGTGCGGTCGAGGTCGTCGATCACGAGGATGCGGGCCATCGGGCCTCCTTGAGGCGTCGGGCGGATGTCGCCGCTTCCCTCACCCGCTGGTCGAGGCGCTTCAAGGCATGCGCCACCTCCATCGCCGCCGCTGCCCCCTTGGCGAGGCGATCCGCGGGGGCGTGGTCCAGATCGGGCAGGAGCGCCCGCAGCCCCTCCATGGCGGCGTCCACGGCGGCCACGTCCGGATCGTCCGCGAGCCCCGCGAGGGACGGCCTCAACCGATCCCACAGCGCCGGAGCGGACTCCAGGCGATCTCCCTGGCGACGCGTCGCCCCCACGTCCGCCCGAAGGGCGGCCCGTACCGCCTCCGGATCCGGATCCGGAGGCAGCCAGCGGAGCTCCATCGCCACGTACTTGCCGAGATCGTGCCGGACGCGGGCGACCGCCTCCACCAGGGACGGGTCCGGAGGTGTGCAAGGCCGCGTCTTGCGGGATCGTGCGGGTTCTTTTATCATCGTCGCCGGGCTCCTCCTCGACGCGTCCTCCCCATCCTATGCGGTCCTCGCAGACCTACCCTGGTCCACCGGGTCGATACATGGCATCATCGGCCGATTCCTCTTCGACGCGTCCCCCGCTGACCCCGGTGCCGCGCCCGGCGACCAACGAGCTGAAGCGTCGCTACGAGGAACTCCTGGCCGAGCTGAAGCTGGAGCCCGGCGTGCGGGTCAGCCTCTCGTGGATGTTCGAGGAGGCCCTCCGCTCCGATCCGGCCCTCTCCGTCCCCTCCCACGCTGCCGGAGACAGCACCCAGCCGGCTCTGCGCGCCAGCGATTCCGCCATCTCGGCCCACTCGCCCATCGAGGCGAGCGACGACGTGGAGCCCCCTCCTCCCGCGGCCCACTTCCCCCAGCTGTCCCTGCCGGGCCGATACTGGTACCGCGGGTTCATCGGCGCCGGATCCATGGGCGAGGTCCACCGGGTCTACGACCGGGCCCTCAGGCGTCCACTGGCCATGAAGGTCTTGAGACCCGATCTGCCCAGCCCCGACCTCGCGGTCTTCCGGTTCATCGAGGAGGCCCAGGTCACCGCCCAGCTGGAGCACCCGGGCATCGTACCGGTCCACGACATCGGCCTCCTGCCCGACGGCCGCTGGTTCTTCACCGCGATGGAGGCCCGGGGACGGCGCCTCACCTCGGCGATCCGCGAGGTCCACGAGGTGCGCCTCCAGCACGGCACCTTCGCCGAGACGCCGGGGGGCTGGAGCTTCCGCCGCCTGGTCAGCGCGTTCCGGACGGTCTGCGAGGCCGTGGCCTACTCCCATGCCCGAGGGGTCGTGCATCGCGACCTCAAGCCCGACAACATCCTCGTGGGCGAGTACGGCGAGGTGCTCGTCCTCGACTGGGGCCTCGCCCGCCCCATGCGTGCCGGACCCGACCGCAAGCTGCGCGCCGAGCCGGTGCGGTCCGATCGGCAGGAGGAGGAGGCCTTCGCGACCCGAGCCGGGATCGTGGCCGGCACACCGGCCTTCATGCCCCCCGAGCAGGCCCGGGGCGAGGTGGATCGGCTCGGGCCCTGGTCCGACGTGTACGCCCTGGGAGGGGTGCTGTACGAGGTGATCTTCGGCAGCCACCCCTACGAGGGCATGACAGCCCGCGACGTCCTGGAGCGGGTCAAGCGGGGGCCGCCTCCGTTCCCGCCCGCGCCCTGGGCCCCGATGCCCATGCTCCAGGCCTGTCGACGGGCGCTGCGCTTCAACCCCGAGGACCGGTTCCCCGATGCAGGGGCCCTGGGCGCCGAGATCCACGCGTGGCTCGAGGGCGCGCTGCAGCGCGAGAAGGCCCAGGAGGCCGTCCAACAGGTGCGCGGTCGGATCCCCAACCTCTCCCGTCGGTACCTCGAGGCGCTGCGCGTCCGGGAACGGGCCCGGCGGGCGGTGTCCCGCCTGGCGCCGAGCACCGCCCTCTCCGAGAAGGAGCGTTCGTGGGAAGCCGAGGAGCGCGCCGAGCGGGAGCTGGAGTCCGTGGAGGACGCCTTCCAGGACGTGGTGCAGCAACTCCAGGCCGCCCTCCTGCAGTGCCCCGACCTCCTCGAGGGCCGCGCCGCCCTGGCCGATCTCTACCGCAACCGTCACGACGCCGCGGCGGCCTTCGGACAGGCCGAGAGGGCCCGACAGTTCGAGCGCCTCCTCCGGGAGTACGACATCGGCACCCACGCGGCCTTCCTGGCGGGCCTGGGTCGGATGTCGCTGACCTCGGATCCTCCGGCCACGCGCATCGTGGTGGAACGGTTCGAGATCAAGGGCCGCCGCCTCAGTCCCCAACCGGTGCAGGTGATGGACCGGGTGCCTGCCGGCGACTTCCAGCTCCCCGCCGGTTCCTACCTCCTCGAGATGGAGGCGCCGGGCCGGGTGAACGTCCGGTACCCCATCCACCTCCCACGGGAGGGCACCTGGACGGCCGCGCCTCCGGGCCAGACGGAGCCCCGCCCCGTCTTCCTCCCCCCCGAGAACCTCGTTCCGGACGCCGCTGTCTACGTGCCCGAGGGGTGGGCCATCTTCGGCGGCGACGCCGAGGCTCCGGGCAGCCCCCCCCGACGCAGGCTCTGGATGTACGGCTTCACCATCGCACGGTTCCCGGTGACCCACCAGGAGTACCTCGCCTTCCTGGACGCCCTGGCCGCCTCGGACCGGTTGGACGAGGCCGCGGACCGGGTCCCCCGCCTCGCGGGCCCCCCCGACAGCGACCCGCCGGCGATCTACCGGGTCGGGCCCGACAACCGGTTCCGACCGGTGGACTCCACTCCGTTCGGCCCCATCCGGCCCGGAGCCCCGGTCACGCTCGTCCGCTGGTCCGACGCGGCGGCGTACTGCCTCTGGCTCCGGGCGCGCACGGGGCTGCCCTGGCGCCTCGTCACCGAGGCCGAGCGCGAGAAGGCCGCACGGGGTGTGGACGGCCGCTGCTTCCCCTGGGGCGACCACGCGGATCCGTCCTTTGCGTGCAGCCGCGACTCCATGCTCGACCGGCCCGGTCCTCCGTCGCTGGACGCCTTTCCGGTCGACAACAGTCCCTACGGAGTCCACGGCCTTGCCGGGGGCTCCGCGGACTGGTGCATGGACACCCTGCAGGCGGACGGCCCGGCCCACCAGGGGGCCATGGTGTCGACTCCGGCCCCCCTGACGCCCGAGGATGCGGAAGCCGGCGTACAGGCGACGATCCGGGCGGTACGCGGCGGGTCCTTCGACGCACCGGACCGCGTGGGGCGGGCGGCGGCCCGTGCGGGGTTCCCGGCCACGATGCGCCGTCCGGGTCTCGGCTTCCGCCTGGCTCTCTCGCTCGAAGACCTGCTCTCCTCCCGAGGGTGATGGCCCCGACCGTCACGGATGGGCGGCGAACGCCAGCACGCCCTCCTCGAGCACGGCCTCCGCCCCGTGCACGAAGGCGCAGTTCCGGCCACCGTGGCCGACGGGGAGATCCACGACGACCGGTACGCCCAGCGGCCCGAGGTGATCGAGGACCACGTCCATGAGGCTCCAGCCCTCCCCGGCCGGCGCCTCGCACTCCACGAAGCTGCCCAGGGCCACGCCCTTGACACCATCGAGCGCACCCGAGGCGACCAGTTGCGCGAGGAGCCGATCCACCCGGTAGGGCGCCTCGGCCACCTCCTCCAAGAGCAGGATGCAGCCACGGGCTCGGATCGCATCGGGCGTGCCCGCCAAAGAGCCCAGGGTGCAGAGGTTCCCCCCCACCAGCGGGCCCCGGGCCCGCCCGGCCACGAGCACCGTACCCCGCCAGGGACCGGCCACCCCCTCCAGGAGCAGGCGCCGGACGGCGTCGCGGCTCGTCCCATCCGCGTGGTCCACGAGGCTGTGCAGCACCGGGCCATGGATCGCACCCGCGATCCTGCGGCGGTGCATGGCCTGGAAGAGCGCCGTGGCGTCCGAGAAGCCGACCACGGGCCGGGGCACGACCCGATCCCAGCGGACGTGGGGCAGAAGGCGCAGGATCCCGTATCCACCGCGGGCGAGCCAGGCGGCGTCGAGCGAGGAGTCTCCGAGCGCCCACTCGAGGTCCGCCCGTCGTTCCTCGTCGGTGCCCCCCAGGTACCTCCATCGACGCCCCAGGTGAGGCGCGAGGACCGGGTCGAACCCCCACCCGCGGACGATCTCGAGGCTCGCCAGGAGGCGTTCGGGGTCGTGGATGCCGGACGGCCCGAACACGCCGATCCGGGCGCCGGGCGACAGGGGAAGGAGCGCCATGGCGGGAAGATACCCTCGCACGGGGCCGGGCGCCGCCCGCGCCTGCAGGCCCGCGCCCGGCTACATTCCGGGCCTGTCCGGAGATCGCCGTGTCGCCGAAGACCGCCCGATGGGCCCGACTCGCCGGTTGGACCCTCGCCCTGGCCGTGCTGGTCGTGCTCTACGTGGTACTCCAGCCGCACATCGTCGGCGACCGTAGGTTCAACCGAGATCGTTCCGAGACCTTCAAGGTATGGATCCTCGGCTTCGGCATCGGCCTGGTGGCCTTGAGATGGGCCTGGCACCGCTGGCTGGAGCCCCGTGCCAGCTCGCTGACCCGCTGGAGCAGCCGGGCGCTCGCGTTCCTGCTCCTGGCCCTCTGCTTCACCGCCGTGGCCAACTACGGGCGCTTCGGGACCTACGTGATCCGGGATCGCGTGGACGTCTACGACCTCATCCACTACTACCTGAACGCCCGGTACTTCGACGAGCTCGGCTACTACGACCTCTACCCCGCCTGCATTCTGGCCGACCTCGAGAACGGCGGGCCGTGGTTCAAGTCCAACCCCCCCACCTTCCAGGACCAGGACGAGAACGGCTACGCGTTCCGGCCGATCTCCGAGGGCGTCCAGAAGGGCCTGACCGTGAAGGAGAAGTTCACGCCCGAGCGTTGGGCCTCCTTCTCCCACGAATTCCTCGTCCTGCAGCGGGAAACCTACGGACTCACCCTGGACTACTGGTGGCAGCTCGTCAACGACCACGGCTTCAACGGCTCACCCGCCTGGGTCGGGTACGCCTCGCCGATCGCCAAGCTCGTGCCCGTGGAGTCGGTGAAGCTCCTGGGGTACCTCGACCTGGTGCTGCTGCTGGGCGCCGTGGGGGCGTCGTGGTGGGCGTTCGGAGGATGGTCCGCGGGGTTCCTCCTGCTCTTCCTCGTGACCACCTACAGCACCCGGTGGCCCACGGTCACCTGGGCCTTCCTGAGGTACGACTACGCCGTGGCCCTGATCCTCGGTGCCGCGTTCGTGCGCAAGGGAAAGGGGTTCTGGGCGGGCCTCTCGACGAGTCACGCCACGGCCATGCGCATCTTTCCTCTGCTCTGGAGCTTCGGCCCCGCCGTCCAGGGGCTGTGGCAGCTCGTCCGCCACCGTCGCCTCGAGCGGTTCGCCCTGCTCTTCCTCGCAGGTTTCGTGGTCTGGCTGTTGGCTCTGGAGGCCAACTTCGCGATCCAGTACGGGTGGGACGCCGTGGTCTCCTACTGGACCGACATGGCGACGCACATGGAACCCGCGAACCTGTCGTCCCGCCGGGAGGGGCTCGCCATCGCCCTGGCCTATCGGGGCGAGTTCGACGCAGGGTGGTCCGAGGCCCGGATCAACCGGGTGGCGTTCCAGGAACCGATCCGGATGGTCGTGGCGGCACTCCTCCTGCTGCCGCTGGCCTGGGGCCTGCGCCGGGCGGATCGGGCGGAGGCCTACGCGCTCGGCTTCATCCCCTTCTTTGCCCTGACCACCGCCTCCTACTACTACTACGTCGTTCGGGCGCCGCTCATCGCCGTCTACGGCTCGGACCTGCGCCGCGGCCGGCACGCGCTGGCGCTCGGGTTCCTGCTCGCGGTGGACCTGTTCAGCAACTTCGCCGAGCAGCACCTGGGTGGGAACCGGATCTTCGTCATCGGGTGGCTCGGCTGGTCCCTCCTCGCCTTCTGTATCGGCACGATCGGCGTCCTCCTGTGGGAGGACGCCCATGCACGCCCCAAGACCGCCCCTCTTCCGGAGCCGTCATGAAGCACCTCCCCCGCCTCCTCGCCTGGAGCATCCTGGTCCTCGCGCTCGGATCCTGTGGCGACTCCCGGAAGGTCGCGCGCACCTCTGCCGGCATCGTCGTGACGGGCACGACGTTCGAGGAGCGCCTCGACAGCGCGGTCCTACGCGCGGCCAAAGGCACGCTGGGCACCGAGGCGAAGAAGGCGCTCCAGGGCGTGCCGGGAGCGGTCCTGGTGGACGCCCCCTCCAAGGTGACGGGCCTGCCCGAGGGCACGGAAGTCAAGCCGCTCTTGGGCGAGGGGCCGCTCGGCGAAGCGCTGTTCGGCACCGACGAGGAGGCCGCGGCCCGCAAGGTCCTGGAGTCCGGATCCCGCGTGGTGATCGTGCACTGGCGGCTGCGCTCCTCGGTGGACCGAGGCGGGTCGGTCCTGGCCAAGCTCTACCACCACTCCGACCTGTCCTGGTTCTCTCTCTTCCGCGTCACCGACGAGCTGTTCCTCTACCGGGTGCTCGACCAGCCCGTGGAGTTCCCGCCTGCCCTGGCCGCGGTCTGCATCGCGGCCTTGAGGTCCACCCTGTCCGGCCAGGGTCTGCCGCCCCTTCCGGACGTGAAGGCGCGCGAGGGCGCCTGGGATCTCGTCGCGTCGGTCCGTGGGCAGGGACGCGAGCTGGCCGTGGGCCTGGCGCACAGCTCGGACCTGCGCAAGGCCATCCTGGAGCTGGCCTCCGACCTCGAGCGAGCCCATCGCCGGAACATGGAGATCCATGGCTTCCCGCCCCTGAAGGACCACATCCCGGATCTCTCCATCGAGATCCATCGGATCACCGAGCTGGCCGTGGTCGAACCCCGTGGCGAGCAGGACCTGGAGGGGCTCTGGGAGCTGGGAATGGACGGCGCGATCATCCGTGATTTCGAGAGCCGGAAGTCCGGCGTCTTCCCGGGCGCCGTTGCCTACACGCGCGCGTTGCGCACGGCCGACGACTTCCTGATCGAAGCTGCGGCCTTCCACCGGTTGGACGCCCGGCGGCCCTGGCGCGACGACGCCATCCTCCTCCAGATGTTCCGCACCCACCACTTCCGGGAGTACCCGGGCAAGGGCATCGTCTACCTGTTCCGGGGGGTGCCGCCGGTGCCCATCGAGGCAGTCACCCTCCGCAACACGGAGCGAGCCCTCCTCCGGGCGGCAGAGTGGTACCTCGCCAACCAGAGGAGCGACGGCTCGGTCACCTACAAGTGGTGGCCCGCCGAGAACCGGGAGTCCAACGAGTACAACATCGTCCGCCACACGCTGGCCACGTGGAACCTGTCCCAGGCCTGGCACATCGATCCCCGGCCCGAGTTCCTCGAGGGTGCGGCCAGGGCCCAGGACTACACGCTCCAGTTCCTGGTCCGCGAGGGGGACATGGCCTACTTCACCCACCAGAACAACACCAAGCTCGGAACGGTGGTGGTGGGGCTCCTCGGGATGATCGAGCTGGCCCGCATCCAGAACGACCATGGAAACGACGATCTGATGCGACAGCTCGGCGCCTTCGTGAAGTACATGCAGGTCCGAGAGGGGCCCGAGAAGGGCAGGTTCAAGGGCTACCACGTGCCCGAGGACCACCCCTACTACGACGAGGAGAACGACATCGTCCCCGGCGAGGCGGCCCTGGCGCTCACGCAACTGGCCGAATGGCTCCAGGATCCCTCCTGGCTCGAGCCCCTCCGGGACTACTGGACCTACTACCAGCCGTGGTTCCGCGAGAAGGCCGCCCGGAAGCACACGGATGCCCCCTGGCCCGCCTGGATCTACGACAACCAGACCCGTCTGGATCTCGTGGAGTTCGGCCCATGGACGGTCATGGCCGCGAACGCCCATCACCGGGCCACCAACGATCCGACCGTGGCGGCGTTCGGGCTCGAGGTGGCACGGTGGATGATCGAGTCGTACCAGTACGACGAAGCCCGCACGCCCTGGCGGGACTACCTCGGCGGCTACTACAAGCTCCCACACGAACTCCCGGCCATGCAGGCGTTCTGCTACGCCGAGGGCACCGCCGCGGCCTACCAGATGGCCCTCCGGGCCGCGCCGGAGCAGGCGCCGTTCTTCGAGAAGGCCACGCGGTCCACGGTCCGGTTCGCCTACGTCATGCAGTTCGACGACTGGAACACGTACCCCTTCTCCCGACCGTGGGTGGTCCGGGGGGGCATCCGGTACGCGATGAACGAGACCAAAGTTCGAATTGACTACGTCCACCATGCCTTTTCCGCCATGTACCAGTACCTCGTGGGTGCCCGCGCGGATCCCGCACTGCCTGAGGGCGTAAAGGCCGACGTACCCCTGCTCGACGACCAGATCGCCGCGGCCCGGGCCCGGCTGGAGCACGCTCGCGCCAGCCAGGGGTCGAAGGCGTCGGAGAACTGAATCGCCGTGCGTTCTTCGGAGATTGGAGTCACCGTGAGTTCACGCATGCCGTTCCTGTTCCCGCTGCTCCTGGCTGCGGCCTGCTCGAAGACGAACGCCTGGGACAGCCCCGAGGGGAAGGACTGGATCCAGGTCGAGGCGTCGCCCGCCGATGCCACCTGCGGGCTCCGCATGGATGGCACCGCCGAGTGCTGGGGACCGGATGCGGACGACGGCCTGGCCCCCCCTTCGGACTACCTCGTGGACATGGCCCTCTCCCACCTGTTCTACGGGATCAACTACGACGCCGAGATCGTCGTGGGCGAGGAACGGGGCGACGGCGTCCACGCCCTCGACCTCTCGGACCTGCTCGACGGCACCCGGTACATCGACGCGGCCGCGGGCTCGGCCTGGATCTGCGGCCTGTCCGAGGAGGGGGCCCTGCGCTGCACCGGCAGCTCGAGCGTGATCTCCGCCGTGCCGCAGTCAGGGCATTACGCCCAGATCTCCGGTGGAAACTGGTACCTCTGCGCTCGTCGCGCGGATGGGACGGCCTCGTGCTGGGACGAGGACAGCCAGCAGATCGACCGCCTCGGGCCCTACACGACACTGGACGCGGGACCGCGCGGGGCCTGCGGGGTGGCCGAGAACGGAGAGTTGAGATGCTGGGGGGACGTCTTCGTCGAGGACGACTCCGGTCCGTACAAGGACGTGAGCGTCGGCACCGCCATCGCCTGTGCCCTCGATCGGCAGAGCGTCATCTGGTGCTGGTGGGACCCGACCATCGTCTCCAACGTGGTCCCACCGACCGACGGTCCCTTCATCGGCCTGGCCGCCGGCACCTTCCAGGTGTGCGGGCTGCGCCTGGACGGCGGGATCTCCTGCGCCCAGGCCGAGGCCGCGGGCGAGTAGCGACCCCGGCCGGCCTTGGGCTACTCCTTCCTCTCGAGGCAGGGCGCATCGGGGTCCAGGGCGCTTGCGGCGAGCATGCGCCAGGTGGCAGCGTCCTGGGACAGGCGCATGGCGCAGAAGCGGGGACCGCACATGGAGCAGTGGTGGACGCTCCGGTTGGTGCCTCGTGGCGCCACGGCCTCGCGGTACTCTCGGGCGCGGTCGCTGTCGAGGGCCAGGTCGAACTGGGCGTCCCAGTCGAATGCGAAACGGGCGCGGGCCATCTCGTCGTCGCGATCCCGGGCCCCGGGCCGACCGCGGGCCACGTCGGCGGCGTGGGCGGCGATCCGGTGGGCGATGATGCCTGCGCGGACGTCCTCCGCGTCGGGGAGCGCGAGGTGCTCCTTGGGCGTGACGTAGCAGAGCATGGACGCACCGGCCCAGGCCGCCAGGGCCCCCCCGATGGCCGAGGCGATGTGGTCGTACCCGGCCGCGATGTCGGTCACGAGCGGGCCGAGCACGTAGAAGGGGGCCTCCTCGCAGATCCGTTGCTCGCGCTCGACGTTCTCCTGGATGCGGTGCATCGGGACGTGGCCCGGCCCCTCGATCATGACCTGGACGTCGCGGGCCCAGGCCCTCCGGCACAGCTCCCCGAGCACGTCGAGTTCGCCGTACTGGGCACCGTCACCGGCGTCCGCCAGGCACCCGGGCCGGAGCGAGTCGCCCAGGGACAGGGTGATGTCGTACCGGGTGCACAGGTCGAGGAGATCGTCGTACACCTGGTAGAAGGGATTCTCCTCCCCGCGGGCGATCATCCACCGAGCCATCAGTGCCCCGCCCCGGCTCACGACCCCGGTCAGGCGCCCGTCGAGCCGGCCGAGCAGGGACCTCAAGATGCCGCAGTGGATGGTCATGTAGTCCACGCCCTGCCGGGCCTGGCTCTCCACCACCTCGAGGAGGTCGGTCGGCGACAGGTCCTCCACCCGCTCCGCCCGCGCCACCGCTTCGTACACCGGTACCGTACCGAGTGGCACCGGGCAGTTCTGAAGGATGGCCGAGCGGATCCCGGGAATGTCGCCTCCGGTGGACAGGTCCATGACCGTGTCCGCGCCGTACCGGACGCAGACCGCGAGCTTGTGGAGCTCGTTCTCGATGTCGCTGGTCAAGGCCGAGTTCCCGATGTTGGCGTTGACCTTGCACCGAGCGGCGAGGCCGATGCCCACGGGCACCAGGTTCTGGTGGTGGACGTTGGCGGGGATCACCATGCGGCCCCGTGCGACCTCGGCACGGATCGTCTCGGGCCCGAGCCTTTCGGACTCGGCCACGACCTGCATCTCAGGCGTGATCTCTCCCTGCCGGGCCAGGTGCATCTGGGAGCGGTTGCCGGTTCGTTCGAGAGCGTACGCGCGTCGGCTCATGGCGACCCCTGGGTGGGAGGACCGGATAGCGTACCCCGGCCGGTGGATCCCCGCTGGATCAGGTAACGGATCGCGAGCCCGATGCCGGTACCCAGGAGCGCACCTCCCAGGATGTCGGAGGGCCAGTGCACCCCTGCCACCACGCGGGAAAGGGCCACCAGGGTGGCGAGCACCCAGGCCCAGGGCCGACCCAGTACCGCGGCCACGGCGAAGAGGGCGGCCGCGTGCGCGGACGGGAAGGCCTCCCCGCTGCCGCACCCCGCGGGCAGGACCAGGTCGGCGAGCTGGTGGCAGGGGCGGATCCTGCCCACGATCGGCTTGAAGACCCGTACCACCACGACGTCCGCCACGGCACCGGCCAGGCCCACGCGGACGGCCTCGCCCCAGCGGCGAAGGCGCCACGCCCGAAGGAGCAGGAGCCCGACGAGGAGGAGGGTGCCAGCCCGGCCGTCCACGAAACGGCAGGTCACACCCACGCCGGGCAGCGTGGCGAGGCCGTTCAGGACCCTGAGGATGGCCTCGTCCACGGCACTGGCCTCACCGCTGGCTCGCGACCTTGTGGTCTCGGACGTCCACGATCTGCCCCCGAGGGTCCAGGAGGGTGAGACGGTCCACCTTGTTGTTCCAGACCGGCACGCGGCTTCCCAGGTGGATGCGGATCTGCCGCTCCGGGTCCACCTGGTGCTCGCCCGCGCCCGAGCGGAGCTCGAAGGTGTGGCCGGGCGGAATCACCACCTCGGGCAGGCGAAAGGACCGTCCCCTCGCGTTGGTGACGCGGTAGCCCGACAGGTTCTGCGGCGTGTCCGTGATGTTGCAGATCCGGGCGTACTCGGCGTTGGGGTCCTCGCGCTCGTCTCCCCGGCCGTTTGCGTGGAACGAGGTGATGTGGAAGGGCCCGCGGAAGTGGGGATCGGACCAGATGCCGATCCGCTCGCCACGAGCGGCCGCCTGCGCCTCGAGGAGCGGCGCGACATCGCCCTCGATCGGGGGCAGGAGGAACACGTGCCCCAGGCCCAGGCGCACGAGGTGCGTCTCGAGGGACTTCCCGTCCACGAGGACGTCGGCCACGAGGCGGCCGTACCCGTCCCGCACCACCGATCCGTACCTGAGCTCGACCATCCGCCCCAGCAGGAAGGCCTTGGCAGCCTCCCGGGCCTCCTCTCCGAACGGCTCCTTGGGACGCAGCTCCGTGGTGTTCACGCCCTTGAGCCGGACGCGCTCTCCGTTCTCCAGTGTGTAGGTGTCCCCGTCGTAGACGCGCACCACCCGGGCGGACGCGGGCGGGGTCTCGACGTCTGCCGCGATCCCATGCCCTGCGAGGGCGAGGAGGACGAGGAGGCAGATCAGGCGCACCAGGAATCCCTTCGAAGGAACGGGTCAGACCCGACCCGAGGCGAGCAGTTCCCCGGCCCGGTACGAGGACCGCACCAGCGGTCCCGAGGCTACCATGGAGAACCCGAGCGCGTGTGCCTCCTCGCGCCAGGCCTCGAACGTCTCGGGAGCGATCCACTCCGCCACCGCGACATGCGCCCTGGAGGGTGCGAGGTACTGGCCCAGGGTGAGGCTCGTCACCCCCACGCCCCGGAGCGCCCGGAGCGTCTCTCGGATCTCCTCGGCGGTCTCGCCCATCCCCAGCAGGAGGGCCGACTTGGTGACCATGCCGGGTCGGATGGTGCCCGCGAGCCTGAGCACCTCGAGCGATCGGGCGACCGAGCAGCGGGGATCCCGCACCCGGGCCTGCAGGCGGTCCACGGTCTCGAGGTTGTGGGCGAACACGTCCGGGCCCGCATCCACCAGCGTCCGCACGGCCTGGGCATCGCCGCCGAAGTCCGAGGCCAGCACCTCGACGGTGACCCCGGGCGCGTGCTCGCGCAGGGCCGCGACCACGGCCGCGAGGTGGGCGGCTCCGCCGTCCGGGAGGTCGTCTCGGGTGACGCAGGTGATCACCACGTGCCTCAAGCCCCAGGTCACCACGGCGCGTGCGACCCGTCCCGGTTCGGAAGCGTCCACGCGACCGCCTGGATTTCCCCTGTGGACGGCACAGAAACGGCATCCGCGCGTGCAGGTGTCGCCGAGCACCAGGAACGTGGCGGTGCCGGAGGACCAGCACTCCCCCCGGTTGGGGCACCGGGCCTCCTCGCAGACGGTGTGGAGACCGAGTTCGCCGAGCGTGCGCTTGATCGCCCCGTAGGCCTCCCCCCCGCCGGGCCGGACCTTGAGCCACGCGGGCTTGTGCGCGATCATCAGAAGAAGGACCCGATGGAGAAGTCGAACACCGAGCTTCGCTCGCCCGGCTGTGGGTCGATGGGGAAGCCCTGCTCGAACCTCAGGGGGCCCAGGGGGCTGAACCACCTGAGGCCGAATCCCCAGGACGTGCGGAGCCCACGCAGGCTCATGTGCCCCTCTCCCCAGGGATCCCCGAAGGCGTTGCCCGCGTCGAAGAAGAGCACCGCGGTGATCCCAGCGCTCTTCACGATGGGGACCTCGAGCTCGACGTTGTTGATGAGGGTCTCGGTCCCGCCCACCACGAGCCGGTCGTCCGGCGCCGAGGGATCGTCGGCTCCCGAGAAGTAGTTGCCGATGTAGGAGGTGGTCTCGGACCGGACCCCGGTGGCCCGGATGGAGGGCCCGAGGCTGTACCAGTCGAACCCCCGCACCGAGTTGATGCCCCCGGCGCGGTACCGGTGGATGTAGGGAACGACGCTGCCGTCGGTGGACCGGATGGCCCCGGCCGTGAGGTTGTACCGGAACACGATCCACTCGCCCTCGGGGACGAGCGGCTTGAAGTACCGGAAGTTCAATCGGGTCTCCCACATGCCGAAGTCGCCGCCGAGCAGGGAGAGCACCTGCTGGTCGTTCACTCGGAAGCCTCCGGACAGCTCGGAGGCGAGGCTCGCGTAGTAGCCGCGGGTGGGAAGAATCCGGTTGTTGCGCTTGTCCACGTTGAGGTTGAGGCCCAGCGTGGAGGTGAGGCCGGACCGGTAGAGCTGGCCCCCGAGCAGCCGCTTCTTGTAGGCGTCGATGCTGTGGAGACCCGAATCCTCGATGGTGTAGTCGGCCGTGAGCAGGACGTCGTCGCGGGGGTCGAGGTAGCGCCCCACCGCGAACGACCCGCCGCGCTGGTACTCGTCCTCGAGGTACTGCCGGGAGTAGGCGTAGCCGTTCACACGCAACGTCCAGCGCGTGTCCAGGAAGTACGGATCGAAGAGCGAGACGTTTCCCTGCTGACGGTAGGAGGAGACGTTCGCGGCCGCGGCCATCACGTAGCCGAGACCGAGGAAGTTGTTCTTCGCGACGTTCAAGCCGAAGATGAAGTTGTCGAGGTTGGAGAACCCCGCCTGCACCGAGAAGGTGCCGGTGGGCTGCTCGGTGACCTGGACCTGCACGTCGAGGGAGTCGGGCGTGGCGCCCTTGGGCGTGGTGATGTCCACGCTCTCGAAGAACCCGAGGCGCTGGAGCCGCGCCCGCGCCTCCTTGAGCGCCCGGCCGCTGTAGGTCTCGGCCTCGTTCAGCGGGATCTCCCGCCGGACGACCTTGTCGTACGTGGGGTCGTTGCCGGTGATGTGGATCCGGCCCACCGTGATCCTCTCACCCCGCTCGATCTGGAGCGTGAGGTCCACGGTCTGGCGCTCCGGGTCGCTGTCCGTGAGCGGAACCACGTTGGCGAAGGCATATCCCTGGTCCGAGTAGAGATCGGAGGTCTCCTGGAGCAGGGTCTGGATGCGCGAGAGCTGGAACCAGTCGCCGGTCCGCACGGGCTCTCGGGCGGCCGCGGTGCTCTCCTGGCCGTATCCGACCGATCCGGGGAACCAGCGGACGCTGTCCCCGAGGGCCTTTCGGTTGTCGTGCTCCACGTCGTCGAGGGACTCGCCCTCGACCAGGCGCATCACGGACTCCTTCGTGAGCCCCTCCTCGGGGACGAAGTCGCCCTGGACGTCGATCTTCCCGATCCGGTACCGCGGGCCCTCCTCCAGGTGCATGTGGACGAGGATGTGGCGCTTGTCGGGGGACAGGTAGACCTTCGGCGGATCCACGCGGACGTCCACGTACCCCTCCTCCAAGAAGACCGATCGGACGACGTAGACGTCGTTGTCGAGGTCCTCCTGGCGGAAGTTGCCCGTGGAGGTGAGCCAGGGTGCGACGCCCGCGGGCCGCGTCTGCATGAACTTTCGGATCTTGCGGTCGGGCACGTGGTCGTTGCCGGAGAAGTCCACCCGGGCGACCCGGACCTTCTTGTTCTCCGTGATCTGGAACGTGAGTTCGACCTGGTGGTTGCCAACGTCCTGAACCTCGCGTTCCACCTCGGCCAGGAAGTACCCCTTCTCGAGGTACAGGTCGCGGATCCGCTGGATGTTGGCGGCCACGTCGGCCTCGTTGAGGACCGCGAAGACCGGGATGTCCACCACGGCCCGGATGTCTTCCTCCTCGATCTTCTTGTTGCCCCGGATCTTGACCTCCCGGATGGCGGGCTTCTCCACGACCTGGAAGGTGACGACCACTCCGTTGCCCCCGGCCGCGGGGGAGAGGTCGACCCGGACGTCCTCGACGAGGCCCGAGCGGTAGATCGAGCGCAGGTCGCGCTGCACCTTCCAGCCGGACAGCTCCTCCCCGGGCCGGAGCTCGATGCGGGCCTGGATCACCGCCTCCTCGATGCGCTTCAGGCCCGACACCACCACCTGTTCCACCCGCCCCTGGGCGGGCGCCGGGGCCTGGGCACGCACGGGCCCGACCACGAGAAGCCATGCCGCCAGGAGCACGAGCCACGCGAGGACCGGCCGGTTCACGAGGGCTCCTCTTCGAAGCGCCCGTCGGACAGGGAGAGGCGCCTCGGCAGCCGCCGCGCGAGGTCGTGCGCATGGGTGGCCACGACGAGCGTACAACCGTCCTCCGCGTTCAAGGCGAGCAGTTCGTCGAAAACCGCGGAAGCCGTCCGGGTGTCGAGGTTCCCGGTGGGCTCGTCGGCCAGGAGGAGCCCCGGCCGCGTGACCAGGGCTCGGGCGATGGCCACCCGCTGCTGCTCCCCTCCCGACAGCTCGCCGGGGAGGTGGTGCAGCCGGTTGCCGAGGCCGATGCGTGCGAGGCCCGCGGCCGCTCGATCCTCGGCATCGCCCTTCCGGACGCCGGCGATGGCGAGGGGCATGGCTACGTTGCCGAGGGCGGAGACGTTGGGCAGGAGGTGGTGGAACTGGAAGACGAAGCCGATGGTGCGGTTTCGGCGCGCGTCCACCTCTCGCGGTCCTCCGCCGAAGGCGTCTCGGCCGTCGAACGAGACCGTGCCCGAGGTCGGGTGGTCGAGGGTGCCGACCACGTGGAGGAACGTGGACTTCCCGGACCCCGAGGGACCCTGGATGGCCACCAGGCCGCCGGCCTCGACGTCCAGGTCGATGCCCTCCAGGACGCGGATCTCGTGGCCGCCCTTGACGAACCGCTTGTGGAGGCTTCGGATGGCGAGGCAGGTGCCGGGCATGGCTACTCGTAGCGGAGTCCCTCGACGGGGTCGAGGCGTGCGGCTCGCCGGGCGGGGTAGAGCGTGGCGACGAAACACGTGAACATCGCCGTGTACATCACCAGGAGCACCGTGGCGGGCTCCACCACGACGGGCAGCGAGTCCAGGTAGTACACGTCGATGTCCAGGGGAAACCGGTAGCGGTCCAGCCCCAGACACCCGAGCAGGCCCAGAAGCGTCCCGACCAGCGTGCCCACCACGCCGATGACCACCCCCTCCAGCATGAACGTGAGGGCCACGGCCGGAGCGCTCGCGCCCATGGCTCTCAGGATCGCGATCTCCCGGCCGCGGGTGAGGACCACCAGGACCAGCGAGCCCACGATATTGAGACCGGCCACGAGCACGATCAGCGAGAGGATGAGCCCCATGACGATCTTCTCGAGCTTCAATGCCGAGAAGAGCTTCTGGTTCATGTTCTTCCAGTGCCGGGTGTAGTACGGGTAGGCCAGGCGGGACTCGATGTCGAGCGCGATCTCGCCCGCCGCGTACGGATCCGCGACCCGCACCTCGAGGCCGTGGACCGATCCGGGGGGCAGCCCGAGGAACCCGCGCAGGTCGTCGTTCGAGATGTAGCACCACTTGGCGTCGTACTCGAACATGCCCGTGTAGAAGAGCCCCGCCACCCGGACCGCCAGCACCTTGGGGATCGGCATGCCGAAGGGGCCGCTCTCTCCGGTCCCCACGGGGTTGATGACGTGGATCTTGTCGCCCGGGTAGACGTGCAGGGAGTCCGCGAGTTCGCTGCCGAGGATCACCCCCGGCACGTCCTCGTTGTCTGCCTCGTCCTGGCCCAGAGCCCTGGGCGGGCTGGAGATCCGCGCGAGCAGCGCCCGCTTCGTGTCCATGTCCTCCAGCCCACCCTCGGGTCCCACGGTGAGGTTCTCCAACAGGTCGGTCGCAAAGGGCGTGAGGACCGGGTCGAAGCCCTTGAGGACCACGCCCGCGGACGCATAGCGCGATCTCAGCATCATCTCCGTGTAGAGGAACGGCGCAGCCGCCGTCACCCCGGGGACCTGCTGGATCTCCTCCACCACCTGGATGGGGTCGTGGAGGGTGCCACCGTACGGGAGGACGACGATGTGCGCGTTGGATCCGAGGATCTTCTCGCGCATGTCGGCCTCGAAGCCGGCCATCACGGAAAGCACGATGACCAGGGCCATCACGCCGACGATCACGCCCACCACGGACACCAGTGCGATGGCGCTGATGCCGTGGCGCTGGCGCCGCGCGCGGAGGTGGGACAGGGCCACGCGCCAGGCGAAGGCCAGGTCGTGACGGCGCGGTCGGATGAGGACGAGGAGGATCCCCGCGGCGACGGCCGAGCACGCCACCCACACCCAGGGCAACCCCGGCCCGGTGATCACGCGCACGGCCTCCCGGGTCCACCCGAGGTAGGCGGGCTCGATCACGGAGGACCGATCCCGGGTTCGCCCGAGGGCTCCCCCCCCTGGAGGGTCGTCGGATCGCGGGTCGGGCGCAGGGTGGGGAAGAGGATCACCTCGCGGATCGACCGCCGATCGGTGAGCAGCATCACCAGCCGGTCCACGCCCACGCCCTCTCCGGCGGTGGGCGGCATCCCGTAGGACAGCGCCTCGACGTAGTCCGCGTCGTAGTGCATGGCTTCGGCGTCTCCACCCACCCTTCGGGCGACCTGCTCCTGGAACCGCTCTGCCTGGTCCTCGGGATCGTTGAGCTCGGCGAACCCGTTGGCGATCTCCCAGGTGGCCGCGAACAGCTCGAACCGATCCACGAACCGGGGGTCGTCGTCGCAGCGGCGTGCGAGCGGGGAGATCTCCACCGGGAAGCGCGTCACGAAGGTGGGTTCCCGAAGAAGGGGCTCCACCAGCTCTCCGAACAGGAGGTCCCACAAGCGCCCGAAGGTGGCCGGCATCGGCTCACCCGTGGCCTCGGGCCGGACCCGGAGGTACGCTCGTGCCAGCGCGTCCGGATCGGTGAGCGCGTCGCCCGCAAGGCCCGTGGCCTCGGCGAGCAGCTCGGCCATGGTGGCCCGCCTCCAGGGGCGCGCGAACGACAGCGTGGCACCGTCCCAGGGAATCTCGAGGGTGCCGTGCACGGCCTCGGCGAGGCCGCAGAGGAGCTCCTCGGTCAGATCCATCAGGTCGCGGTAGGAGGCGTGCGCCTGGTAGAACTCGAGCATCGTGAACTCGGGGTTGTGGCGCAGGTCCACCCCCTCGTTCCGGAAGCTGCGGTTGAGCTCGTACACCCGCTCGAGGCCTCCCACCACGAGCCGCTTCAGGAACAGCTCCGGGGCCACACGCAGGTAGAGGTCGATGCCCAGGGCATTGTGGTGGGTCACGAAGGGCCGGGCCGTCGCCCCGCCGGGAATGACCTGCATCATCGGGGTTTCGACCTCGACGAACCCTCGTTCGTCGAAGAACCGGCGGATGCCGCCGACGACCCGTGCCCGCACCTGGAACACCCGCCTCACGTCGGGGTCCATGAAGAGATCCACGTAGCGGTGGCGGTGGCGGAACTCGACGTCCGCGAGCCCCTTCCACTTGTCCGGCAGCGAGCGCACGCACTTGGCCGCCAGGTGCAGGCTCCGGGCGGCAAGGGTCAGGTCCCCCCGCCGGGTGCGCATGAGGACACCCTCCACGCGGACGATGTCGCCCAGGTCGAGCCGCGTCCAGAGATCCCAGGCCTGGGCGTCCACGTCGTCTTGGCGGACGTACACCTGCAGGCGGCCGCCATGGTCCTGCAGGATGAAGAACCCGGCCTTCCCCATCTCGTTTTGCGCCATGACCCGCCCGGCGAGGGTGTAGCGATCCGCGCCGGGCGCTCCGATCCCCTCCCCGGCGGCCCGGCAGTCCGCCGTGGTGTGCGGAACCGGTCGGACCGGCGGCCAGGGCTCGATGCCAGCCGCACGGAGGTCAGCGATCTTCTGCGTACGACGAGGATCGAGCACGGGAAAAGGTTCCGGTTCCGGGCGGGGTGGCCCCCTAACCCGAACGAGGGGTGTGTGCCCTCCCCGCGGGTCACGCGGGCCGGGCGCCCTCGCTGGCCCGCTGGACCAGGAAGGCCTCCATGAAGGCCGTGATGTCCCCGTCCAGGAAACGGTCCACGTCGCCCGCCTCCATGCCCGTCCGGTTGTCCTTCACGAGGCGGTAGGGCTGGAGCACGTAGGAGCGGATCTGGCTGCCCCACTCGATGGGCTTGCGGGACTGGTGCTCGGCGTCCAGGGCCTTGCGTCGGCGCTCCTCCTCGGCCTGGTAGAGCCGCGCCCGCAGCATCTTCAGGGCCGCGTGGCGGTTGTAGTGCTGGGAGCGCTCGCTGCGGCAGACCACCACGGTGTTGGTGGGCAGGTGGGTGATGCGGACGGCCGAGTCCGTGGTGTTGACGTGCTGGCCGCCGGCGCCGGTGGAGCGGAACGTGTCCACCCTCAAATCCGAGTCCCGGATCTCGATCTCGATGTCGTCGGGCATGTCCGGCCACACGGACACCGACGCGAAGGCGGTGTGGCGCCGGGCCTGCTGGTCGAAGGGGGAGATCCGGACGAGGCGATGCACGCCGATCTCGGACTTGAGGTATCCGTAGGCGTAGGGTCCCTCGATCTGGATCGAGCAGTGCGAGATGCCGGCCTCCTCCGCAGGCTGCTCGTCCACCACCTCGGACTTGAACCCCATGCGGTCGGCCCAGCGCAGGTACATGCGCTTGAGCATGTCGGCCCAGTCCGCGGCATCGATGCCGCCCGCGCCGGAGTTGATGTCCAGGATGGCCGACGCACCGTCGGCCTCCTCGGACATCATGCGACGCAGCTCCAGTGCGCGCAGATCGGCCTCCAGGGCCACGACGGCCGTGGCCACCTCCTCGAGCGACGCTTCGTCCTCCATCTCCTGGGCGAGGTCGAAGAGCACCTCCGCATCGGACAGCGCCCGGTCCTGCTCGCGCCAGCTCTGGACCCCGCGCTCGAGGTCGGCCTTCTCCTTCAGCAGCAAGCGGGCCCGGGCCGGATCGTCCCAGAAGCCACCCTCGGAGGAGAGGCCCTCCAGCTCCGCGATGCGGCGCTCTCGGCCCGCGACGTCAAAGGTGCCCCCTGAGCGTATCGACGCGCTCCCGCAGCGACTTGAGGCGGGTCTGGATCTCGAAGGGAAGCATGGGGCCTCCGTGTGGGCGGCCACGGATCTATCCCGGGTTAGCCGCGGGGGCTCTCCGGGTCTTGGGAGGGTCGAACGACCGGCCTTTCACCGCTCCGGCAGCAGCGCGAGCAGGCGGGCGTGCTCGTCCTCCATGGCGCGGGCCTCGGCGTCCTCGTCGTGGTCGTAGCCGAC
>JAFGLY010000114.1 GCA_016927815.1 Deltaproteobacteria bacterium
CGGCACCTTCCAGCCCAAGGACGAGAAGAACCAGGACTCCACCGAGCTCACCGGCGACATCAACTACCGCAAGATCGCCGAGTACGGATCCGACTCGGATCCGCGCGCCTTCAACTTCGACGGCGAGTTCAACATCGCCAACCGGGGCCTCATCGAGTTCATCGAGGTGCTCAAGCTCGACGTGGCCTTCCTCTACGACCTGCTGGGCGCGAGCCAGGAGCACCGCATCAAGCCCAAGAAGTTCCCGCAGACCCACATCGACGAGGTCATCATCGGGCACACCAACGAGCCCGAGTACCGGAAGTTCCAGAACAACGAGTTCATGGAGGCGCTCAGGGATCGCACCATCCGGATCGACGTGCCCTACATCACCACGTGGCACAAGGAATCCCGGATCTACCTCAAGTCCTTCAATCCCCAGCGGGTCCGCAAGCACATCGCGCCCCACACCGTGGACATGGCGGCCATGTGGGCCGTGCTCACGCGCCTGGAGGAGCCCAAGCAGTACAAGCTCACGCTGCTCCAGAAGCTCAAGCTCTACGACGGCAAGACGCTCCCCGGGTTCACCGAGGAGAACGTCAAGGAGCTGCGCAAGACGGCCCGGCGCGAGGGCATGAGCGGCATCTCCCCCCGCTACGTGCAGGACAAGATCTCCAACGCGCTGGTGTCCGACGCCGAGCAGGAGTGCATCAACCCGTTCATGGTGCTCAACGAGCTGGAGAGCGGCCTGAAGCACCACTCGCTCATCGCGGACGACGAGGTGCGGGAGCACTACCGGTCGCTCCTGGACGTGGTCAAGCGCGAGTACGAGGACCTGGTCAAGAACGAGGTCCAGAAGGCCATCGTGGCCGACCGTGACGCCATCGCGCGCCTGTGCGCAAACTACATCGACAACATCAAGGCCTACACCCAGAAAGAGAAGGTCCGGAACGCCTTCACGGGCGCCTACGACGAGCCCGACGAGCGGCTGATGCGATCCATCGAGGAGAAGATCGACGTGGCCGAGAGCCGCAAGGACGACTTCCGCCGCGAGATCATGAACTACATCGGCGCGCTCGCGGTGGAGGGCAAGAAGTTCGACTACACCATGAACGAGCGGCTCCACAAGGCTTTGGAGCTCAAGCTCTTCGAGGACCAGAAGGACTCCATCAAGCTGACCAGCCTGGTGTCCCAGGTCGTGGACAAGGACACCCAGGCCAAGATCGACGTGGTCCGACAGCGGCTCATCGAGGAGTACGGCTACTGCCAGGTGTGCGCTACCGACGTGCTCAACTTCGTGGCCTCCATCTTCGCGCGCGGCGAGCCCAAGGAGGGGTAGTCCGGTGGTGCTGCCGATCGAGAACGACCTCGACCGCTTCCGGCGCATCGTCCGGGGCCGGGTCCGCAAGGACCTCCGGCGGTTCATGGGCTCCGACGAACTCGTGGGCCGCCAGGGGAAAAAAGTCGTCTCCATCCCCATCCCGGAGATCCACATCCCCCGGTTCCGGTACGGACCGAACGAGCAGGGCGGCGTGGGGCAGGGCGAGGGCGACCCGGGGGATCCGGTGGACGGCGCGGGCGAGGCCGGGGACGCGCCGGGCGAGCACATGCTCGAGGCGGAGGTCACCATCGAGGAGCTGGCCGAGATCCTGGGCGAGGAGTTGGAACTGCCCCGCATCGAGCCCCGGGGCCGCCGGGAGGTGGCCAGCCCGCGGTCGAAGTACACCGGCATCTCGCTCGCGGGCCCCGAGTCCCTGCGCCACGCCCGGCGCACCTTCCGGCAGGCGCTCAAGCGCCAGATCGCCGCGGGAACCTACGATCCGGCCAACCCGGTGGTCATCCCCGTAAAGGAGGATCGGCGCTACCGCTCGTTCCAGGTGGAGACCGAGCCGTCCAGCGCGGCGATCATCCTCTACATCATGGATGTATCGGGCTCCATGGGCCAGAAGCAGAAGGACCTCGTCCGGCTCGAGACCTTCTGGATCGACGCCTGGCTGACCCACAACTACCGGAACATCGACACCCGGTTCATCATCCACGACGCCGCGGCTCGCGAGGTGGACCGCGACACGTTCTTCCGCACCAAGGAGAGCGGCGGTACGCTCATCTCCAGCGCCTACCGGGAGGCCGTCCGCATCCTGGAGGCCGACTACCCGCCCGCGGACTGGAACATCTACGTCTTCCAGTTCTCCGACGGAGACAACTGGTCCACGGCCGACACCCAGGCCTGCCTGGAGATCCTCGGCCAGAAGATCCTGCCGGTGGCCAACCTGTTCGGGTACGGGCAGGTGGACTCCGAGTACGGCTCGGGCCAGTTCCACAAGGACCTCGAGGCGTCCTTCGGCAGCGACGAGCGGGTCGTGCTCACGCGGATCCCCGAGCGCGACGCCATCATGGACTCCATCCGGGCCTTCCTCGGGAAGGGACGTTGACGGTGGACGCGCCCACCCTCATCCATGGCCTCAAGCGCCGCCCGCTGCCCCGGGAGATCGAGGAGGCCCGGGAGCGGATCCAGGCGATCGCCTGGAACGCCGGCTTGCGCTTCTGCGAGACCGTCTTCGAGATGTGCTCCTTCGACGAGGTCAACATGATCGCCTCGTACGGAGGCTTCCCCACGCGCTACCCGCACTGGCGCTTCGGGATGGAGTACCTGCGCATGAAGAAGGGGTACGAGTGGGGGCTCCAGAAGATCTACGAGATGGTCATCAACACAGAGCCCGCGTACGCCTACCTGCTCGACAACAACCTCCTGGCCGACCAGAAGACGGTCATCGCCCACGTGTACGCCCACGTGGACTTCTTCCAGAACAACGCGTACTTCGCGCCCACCAACCGGAAGATGCTCGACGAGATGGCCAACCACGCGGCGCGGGTCCGGCGCCTCGTGGACCGACACGGCGAGGGGGCGGTGGAGCGCTTCCTCGACCGCTGCCTGTCGCTCGAGAACCTGGTGGACTCCCACGCGCTCCACGTCCGGCGGCCTCCGTCCGAAAAGGACCTCCCCCAGGACCTCGAGCCCCAGCGCCTGCCCTCCAAGTCCTACATGGACCGGTTCGTGAACCCGCCGGAGGTGCTGCGGGCCCAGGCCGAGAAGCGGCGTAAGAAAGCCCAGGAACGCAAGTTTCCGCGCGCACCCGAGCACGACGTCCTGCTCTTCCTCCTGGAGCACGCCCCGCTCGAGCGCTGGCAGGCGGACCTGCTCGCGATCGTGCGCGAGGAGGCCTGCTACTTCGTGCCCCAGGGCCAGACCAAGATCATGAACGAGGGGTGGGCGACCTTCTGGCACACCCGGCTCATGACCCGCCACATCCTCTCGGACGCCGAGGTGGTGGACTACGCGGATCACCACGCGGGCACCGTGGCCACCCGGCCCGGCCAGCTCAACCCCTACAAGATGGGCCTCGACCTGTTCCGCGACATCGAGGAACGCTGGGACAAGGGCCGGTTCGGCAAGGACTGGATCGACTGCGACGATCCCGGGGAACGGGCGCGCTGGGACACGGGCGCGGGCCTGGGGCTCCAGAAGGTCTTCGAGGTCCGGCGGGACCACAACGACGTGTCCTTCGTGGACGCCTTCCTCACCGAGGACTTCTGCCGCGAGCACGGGCTGTTCGCCTGGGAGTACGATCCGGGCTCCCGCCAGTACGTGGTGGACACGCGCGAGTTCCGGGCGGTGAAGGAGAAGCTCCTCTTCCTGCTCTCCAACCACGGCCAGCCCCGCATCGCCGTCACCGACGCCAACCACGCCAACCGGGGCGAGCTCGAGCTCACGCACGTCCACGAGGGCGTGGATCTCCAGCTCGAATGGGCCCGGGAGACGCTCGGCAACCTCGCGAGGGTGTGGGGTCGTCCGGTGTGCCTGGTCACCCGGGTGGAGGACCGGGAGGTGGTGCTGCTCCACGACGGCGACACCTTCCGGGCCGAGGGACTGCCCGGCCGGGGGGAGTCGTGAGCCTGTCCGGCGCGCTCGACGCCGCGCTCGGCGCCCCGGGCGGGGTGCCCGGCCGCGTCCGCGCCGAGGCCGACGGCGTCCTGGTGGACGCCGACGTCGTCGACGCGGATCGTCTCGGCGCCACGCTCGATCGGGTCGTGGTGCGAGATCCGGGCGGGGGCAGCGTGGCCCGCCAGGCCGAGGCGGCCCCGGAGCGGCTCAAGGCCCTGGGCGAGCCCATCGCGCCGGTCGAGGTCGAGCCCCGCCTGGGCGGCGCGGTCCTGCGCACCCTGCCCGAGGCCATGGAGAAGGGGCGCTTCTGGGAGGTCACCATCGGCGCGGACGGCCGCGAGGCCGCGGTCGGCCGGTACCGGGTCGAGGCGGACGGCGCCCGGCGGGCCGAGCCGTTCACGGTCACACGCGAGGCGCTGGGTCGCGTGGTGGACGGCCTGGCCGACGCGCTCGGGGCCGGGCGGACGGAGGAGACGGGCTGACGGCCGGGGCCTACGGCGGGTCGGATTCTCCCGCGAGGGACGGGGGCGTCTCGGGGGTGCGATAGGGGCCCGAGGGCAGCGCGGCCACGCTTTCCTCGAGGGTGAGGCGGCGGCGAATCGCCTCGGAGAGGGCAGGATCGATCGACGAGCGGGCGAGGCGCTGGACGGTGCGCAGCGGGAGGCCGAAGGCGTGGGCCGACTCGGCCGTGGCGATGCCTGCGCCCCGGGCGAGCGCAGAGGCCGCGGCCCGCACCGCCACCACGTCCGCCGCGCGGCCCGAGAGCACGGGGCCGAGGCCGACCACGGCGGTGGCAGCAGCATGGAGGCGCGCCGGGCCCAGGGTCCGGATGCAGGCGTCGTCGGCAGGCCGGACGGCGTCGGGTGGAAGGCCCACGGCGCGGAACACCGCGGACCGGGGGAGGCGAGGGAGCAGCTCCGGGAGCCGGTCGCGAAACCCTGGCAGGAGCCGGGCGCCCGCCAGGTCGAGGAAGCAGGAGCCGGTCCACAGGGCAGGATGGACGGGGATCCCGTGGTGCACGGGCTGCCCGAGGAGGTAGCGGACGAGCGACTCCAGGTGGCTGCGGCCCTCCACCGGCCGGACGCGCGCGGCCTCGGGGGGCACGAGCGCGTGAGGGCGCAAGACCAGCCGCACGGATCGGCCCAGGTGGCCGGGGCGGTCGCCCAAGGTCACGAGGTGGACGTGGTCGTCCACCACCGAGAAGAGGACGAGCCGCTCCCGGGCGACCGAGGCCAGGGCGCGCACCGCGGCGCGGCGGGCGGCTTCGTCGGGGAAGAGGGCCTGGCGGCCCTCGGTCGCGAGCGTCAGGTGCCAGAGGGACATGGGCGCTCCAGGGTGGCAAGTCCGGGAGACGCCATAACTACTGACGTTTTCAGAAACAACAGGAGTTACGGCGCGAAAGACGCCACAACCTGGTGTGTTCTTGGGAACGACTCGCGTTATGGCGCGAAAGACGCCACAACTCTTCATGTTTTTCAGAACAGCCCGACTTGTGGCGCCCGGTGCCCCCAGGCGGACCGCTACCCGTGCTCCCGCGCCCAGGCGACGATGCGGGAGACATCCGCGAACCGGGTGCGCCGGCCGCGATCGCCCAGGAGCGCCACCACCAGGCGGGGTCCACCCCGCGGCCGGAGCACCGTGGCGTAGCAGTAGCCGGCAGTGTCGGTGTAGCCGGTCTTGGCGGCCTCGATCTCGAGGTCCTCGCGGGCGGACAGCCTGTCCGTGGTGAACAGACGCCGGGTGCGGTTGGCGAAGTGGACGTCCCAGAAGGGGGCCGTGGCCACGGTGGAGAGCACGGGGTGGGCCGCCACCGCCAGCGCCGCGCGTCCCACGTCGCGGGCCGTGGAGAGGTTGTCGTCCTCGAGGCCCGAGGGGTCGGACCAGGAGGAGAGCGTCATGCCGAGTTCCTCGCTCACCTCGTTCATGTGCACGACGAAGTCGTCCACGCCGAGGCCCGCCACGCCCGACAGCGCGTAGGCGCCCCGGTTGTCGGAGGCCACCAGGGCCGCGCCGAGCGCGTCGAAGCCGCTCACGCAGTCGCCGGTGTGGAAGCGCGAGCGCGCACCGCTGCGCGTGGGCCGGAACTCGATGCCCACGCACACCTGGGACTCCAGGTCGGGCTCGGTGGAGGCCAGGGTCAGGGCCGAGGTGAGCTTGGTGAGCGAGGCCACCGGCCGCCGATCGTCGGCCCGGCGGGCCAAAAGGATCTCTCCCGCGTCCAGGTCGTACACGAAGGCCGAGGGGGATCGGACCACCCTCTCCAGGGATCGCCCGCGCGCCACCTCGGGGCCGTCCATGGCGGACAGGGCCAGGACGTCGGGCACCGCCGGGTACCATGCGGGCGGGGTCCAGCCCGGGGCGGCCGGCCGAGCCGGTGGGACGGTCGTGCCCTCGGTGGACCCGTCCACCGGGGAGAAGGCGACCTGGAGGGCCACCACCGACAGGGCGAAGGTGCCGGCCGTGACGATCGTGCGGGGGATCAGGCGGGAGGGCATGGAGGATCCGTCGGGGGGGAACCGGACCATGTGACCACATTGCTCTTGTCTGGTCAAGAGTGCAGCCTGAAAAAATGTACAGGTCGGTGGCATGCATCCCCGGGCGTCGCGCTCGGGACAGAACGTGGATAGGTTCACGGGGTCCTGAACCTCGTGAACCGGAGTCCGCGTGGCCATCCGTCCCCCTTTCCTCGATCGCGTGGAGACCCGCATGGAAGCGCTGCTCCGCGTGGATCCGGCGGCCGACGACGCCGAGACCGAGCGACTCCTCGACGCGGCCCGCGACCTGTGCCTGGCGGGCGGCAAGCGCGCGAGGCCCTGGCTGGCCTGGCTGTTGGGCCGCGCCCTGGGAGCCACGGAGGAGGCCCTGCTCGACCTCGCGGTGGCGGCCGAGTGCATCCACGCCGCCAGCCTGCTCCACGACGACGTGGTGGACGAGGGCACCTCGCGGCGGGGTCTTCCCACGGCCAACGCCCGCTGGGGCAACCTGGCCGCAGTGCTCTCGGGCGACCTTCTACTCACCGTGGCCCTGACCCAGCTCCGATCCCACCCTCCGGCCCTTCACCACGCGGCCGTGGACACCGTGGCCGCCATGACCCGGGCCACGCTGCAGGAGGCGGGCGCACGAGGCCGCACGGACCTCACCCCCGCGCGCTGGCGGGAGATCGCCTGGGGGAAGACGGGCGTGCTCTTCGGCTTCTGCGGAACCGGTGCAGGTATCCTCGCGGGCGACGCCCCGTCCGCGGACCGCCTGGGCCAGGCGTGCGCCCACCTCGGGGTGGCCTTCCAGACGGCCGACGACCTGGCGGACCTGTGCGGCTGGACCCGGGGCAAGGCTCCGGGCGCCGACCTGCGCAACCGAAACCCCACGCTTCCCTTGCTCATCGCGGCACACGACCATCCTCCGATACGCGAGGCGCTTCGCCGGGCCTGGGCACGCGATCCGGTGGACCCGGAGGACGCGGCGCACGTGGCGGGCCTGGTCCGGGCGACCGATGCCGTGCCTCGCACGCTCGAGGCCCTGGCGGCCGAGGTGGCGTCCGCCGAGGCGGCGCTCGCGCCCTGGGCCGCGCACCCCAACGTCGAGCAGGTGCTTGGTTGGGCGAACTCCCTGGTGGCCGAAGGAGAGGCGCCGTGCCCGAGCCCTTGAGCCCGTCCAAGCCCGAGCGTCCCGCATGGGAGGACCTCGCCCTGGAGGCGGTGGGCACGGTCATCGAGTTCTGGGGCTTCAAGCGGAACCAGGGTCGTGTCTGGGCCCTGCTCTACCTGAGGGGCCAGGCGCTCTCGGCCGCGCAGATCCAGCACGGGCTCGCCCTGTCCAAGGGGGCCACCTCGGTGTTGGTACGCGAGCTGGAGCACTGGGGCGTGCTCCGACGGGTCCGGCGGGGAAGCGACCGGACGTGGCGGTTCGAGGCCGAGCAGGATCTCATGGCCATGGTGCGTCGGGTCCTCGAGCACCGCGAGGGGACCCTGGTGTCCCGCGTGACCGCCGACCTCGCACGGGCCGAGGCCCTGGTGAGGCAGGACCGGGCCGCCACCCCCGAGGTCCGGGCCCGCGTGGGCCGGATGCTCGCCCTGGCCCGAGCGACCGAGCACGCGCTGGATGTGTTCCGCCGAACCGCGCACCTGGACGCCGCTCCGGTGGTGGAGGCGCTGGTGGGTGCCCCGGCGAGCGTCCGGAGGCGCCTGGCACGGCTGGCAGGACGCTCAGAGGGGTAGCCTGTCCAACTCCGGTGGGGGATCGGCTGCCGGCCCCCCCCCAGCAAACGGTGGACCCTTCGCGTTGCCTATCTGCCGGCCGAGGCCATGAGCGCGAGCAGACCCTCCACCACGAACCGCACGCCCCAGGCCAGGGTGATGAGCCCCAGGAGCGTGGAGGTCACCTGCACGAACGTCCGGTTCACGAACCGAGCCACGAGGGGTGCCGCGGCGAAGAGCGCTGCCGTGAAGAGGAGCACCGCGGTCACCGCCAGGGTGGTGGGCAGGAAGCCGTCTTCCTGCACGGACACGATGATGGCCGTGATGGTGGCCGGTCCGGTGAGCAGAGGCGTCCCGATGATGGCAGCCACGGCCTGGGCCGAGCGCTCCCCGGAGGTGTCGTCGCCCGCCAGCGACTCGCCGAGCGCCATCTTCAAGCCCAGCAGGCCCAGCACGATGCCGCCCGCCACCTTGAACTGGTCCACGGTGGTGGAGAACAGCACGAGCAGGCTCGGACCGAGGAGCAGGACCACCGCGGAAAGGCCCGCGGCCACCCCGAGCCCGAGCGTGGCCACCCGGCGTCGCTCGGCGGGCGCCATGCCCCGGGTCAGCCCGAAGTAGACCGCGAAGGACGCGAGCGGATCGAAGATGACGAAGAAGAGGACGACGAGCTGGGGCAGGTGTGCGAGCTGGGCGGACATGGGGGCCTCCCGACGAGGGGCCGGGGCCCTATCGCGGGGCGGGTCACCCTTGCACACGGAACCCATCCCGGCGATGCTGGACATTCCGGTCTACCCAGGGAGCCCTCCCATGACCCACCTGCTCGCCCTCCTCACTCTAGAGGTCGCCATGGCCGCGGACCTGCCGCCCCACACCCCCGACGCGAACGCCGCACGCGCCGACATCCCCGCGGTGTACCAGTGGAACCTCGGCGCGCTCTTCCCCGACGAGGCCGCCTGGGAGGCGGCTCGTACGGGTGTCCTCCAGGATCTGCCGAAGCTCGCCGCCCACCGGGGGCGCCTCGCCGATCCCCGCACCCTGAAAGAGGCCCTGGACCTCTACTTCCGCCTCCACGACACGGCCAACCACGTCACGCTGTACGCCAACCTGCGCTTGACCACGGCGCAGACCGACGAGGCGGCCCAGACCCTGAATCAGAAGGCGCTGGCCTGCATGGCGGACGTGATGCGCGAGGCCGCCTTCCTGCGTACCGAGGTGCTCGCCCTCTCCGACAAGCAGATATCCAAGGCCTGGACGAGAGAGCCGGGCCTTGCGCCCTACCGCGCGTACCTCGAGAACCTGCGCCGCCGGGCGTCCCGGGTACTCGACGCCGACGGCGAGCGGGTGTTGGGCCTGGTGGGCGACAACCTGTGGGCCGAGATCGATCTCAACGAGATCCCCTCGCCCTCGGAGGACGTCTTCCAGGCGCTCCTGGCCGACATCCCCTGGCCGAAGATCCGCGACGCCTCGGGCGCCGAGGTGCAGCTCACCCTGGCCTCCTTCCCGAAGTACCGGCGGGATTCGGACCGCCGTGTCCGCAAGGAGGCCGTGGAGTCCTTCCTGGGCACGCTCGGCACCTTCAAGCACGCGCTCGCGGCCACGCTGGCGGGCCAGGCCGAGTACGACGTCGTGCTCGCCCGCGCCCGCACCTACGACACCGCCCGCGACGCCTACCTCGACAAGGACCGCATCGACCCGGCGGTCTACGACACCCTGATCGCCACGGTGAACGCGCACCTGGAGCCCCTGCACCGCTACGTGGCCCTCCGAAAGGCGATGCTCGACCTCGACGAGGTCCGCCTCTACGACCTCTACGTGCCGCTCCTGCCTGCGGTCGACGACAAGATCCCCTTCCCGGAGGCCCGCGCCTCCATCCTCCAGGCCCTCCAGCCGCTCGGTCCCGAGTACGGGAAGGTCCTGGCCGAGGGCCTCGATCCGGCCAATGGCTGGGTGGACCTGTACCCCAGCCGGGACAAGCAGTCCGGCGCGTTCTCCTCCTCGGTCTACGGGGTCCATCCCTTCGTGATGATGAACTACCAGGACAGCGTGAACGACATGTCCACGCTGGCCCACGAGTACGGGCACGCCCTCCACTCGTACCTCTCCATGCAGGCCCAGAGCTACCCGGACTACCGCTACGTGCCCTTCCTGGCCGAGATCGCGAGCACCACCAACGAGGTGCTGCTCAACGACTACCTGATCGCCCACGCGGCGGACGACCGGACCCGCGCCTCGCTGCTCGTGGATCGCCTGGAGACCATCCGGAGCACCATCTACCGCCAGACCCTGTTCGCAGAGTTCGAGTGGGCGCTCCACCGCTTCGTGGAAGCCGGCACGCCGGTCACGGCGGATCTCCTCGACAAGACCTACGCCGACCTGGTGAAGCGGTACTACGGACCGGCCTACGTCCTGGGTCCGAACGACGGTTTGGAATGGGCCTATGTCCCGCACTTCTACTGGAAGTACTACGTGTTCACCTACGCCACGGGCCTCTCGTCGGGCATCGCCGTCGCCGAGCGGGTGCAGCAGGGCGGGCCCGAGGCACGGGACGCCTTCCTGGGCATGCTCCGCGCGGGCTGCTCCCGGCCTCCCCTCGAGATCCTGCGCGGCGCGGGCGTGGATCTCACGAAGGCCGACGCCATCGAGGCTGCGCTCCGGCGGTTCGACCAGACGGTCACGGAGCTGGAGGCGCTGCTGCCCCGCCTGAAGGCCGAGCAGGCGAAGCCGTCGCCCGAGCCCAAGAGACCGGCCCGAAAGAAGCGGAGGTAGCCTGTCCATGGCGCGGGCCGAGGCCGCGGCGATCCGCGCGCTGGCGGCGGATCTGGGCATCGACCGGGTGGGGTTCGCCTCGGCGGCGCCCCTGGTGCGGGCTGCCCGGCGCATCCAGCAGGCCGGGCGGGACCCCGACGAGCCTGAGACGACCTGTGATCCCGGCGAGGTGCTGCCGGGTGCCCGCAGCGTGATCGTGGCCGCCCAGGGGTACCTCACCGACGAGCCGGCGGACGGCTCCCGGCCCGGCGACCCGCACGGCCTGGTGGCCCGCTACAACTGGCGCGATCACTACGGCGACCTGAGGAAGCGCTTGAAGGCCCTGGCCTCTGGGCTCTCCCGCCTGGTGGGCGAGCCGGTGCGGACCCGCGTCGGCGTGAACGGCAGGCTCGCCGAGAAGCCCCTCGCCGTGCGGGCCGGCGTGGGCGGCTGGGGCAGGCACGGGATCGTCGTCGCCGGCCCGCTCGGGTCCTGGGTGGTGCTGGGCGAGGTGGTCACGGATCTCGAGATCCAGCCCGATCCGCCGGGACGGTCTCCGTGCGGCACCTGCCGGGCCTGCATGTCGGCCTGCCCCACGGGGGCCATCGTCGCGCCGCGCATCCTGGATCGCTCCCGCTGCATCCAGCACCTCTCCGGCCGGGCCGGTCCGCTGCCGGTCGACCTCTACGAGGCCTGGGGCCCCCGCCTGTACGGCTGCACCGTCTGCCAGGACGTCTGCCCGCTCAACGAGCGGGCGCCGTTTACGGACCGGCGACCGGCGCGGGGGGCGGTGGGCGCCTCGCTCCCTCTCCTTCCTGTCCTGACCTGGTCCGAAGAGACCTTCCGGGCCCGGGTCGCCGGGAACCAGATGGCCGCGAGCTGGGTGGCCTGGGCCGCGATCCGCCGCAACGCGTGCCTCGCGCTCGGCCACCGCGGGGACCGGGTGGCCGTTCCCGCGCTCGAGACCGCCCTGGCGAGGGATCCGGACGCCGGCGTGCGCGACGCAGCAGCCTGGGCGCTCGAAAGGCTGCGATGTTAGCCTGGAGATTCCTGTGGACACCCCGTCTGTCGTGAGGTCCTCGTGCCCCGCCTCCTCCCTTCCGCCCTGGTCTTCCTCACCGCGTGCACGCCGAGCGAGGATGCCTTTTTCGACGAGCTGGCCGAGTCGTTCTGCGAGCGGCTGGTCCAGTGCGACATCGACCTGGGGTACGGCAGCGTGGAGGACTGCATCGAAACCTTCCTGGACGGGGTCGACGAGGACGCCCTCGAGGACTGCGCGTACGACGAGGACGAGGCTGAGGAGTGCCTCGACGCGGTCCAGCAGGCCGAGTGCGACGACTCCGGGGCGGCGATCCTGGAGGCTCTGGCCGAGGACTGCGACCACGTCTGGGACTGCAGCGAGACCGATACGGACACCGACACGGACGCCGATACGGACACCGACACGGACGCCGATACGGACACCGACACGGACACCGACACGGACGCGGACGTCGACATCGGGATCACGGCGGTTTCCTACGACTGCCGGTCCAACGAATGGGAGTACGAGGCTCGCCTGGGGGGTCGGGGCGTGGCCGTGACCCTCGACATCTACCAGAACGAGGGCGGGTACGCATGGGAGGAGCACCACGAGCTGGAGCCGCGCGATCACGATCCGGGCGGTGCCTGGGACGAGTGGGGCATCCTCCTCCCCATGGTCGAGGACTGGCGGGACCAGCAGGACAGCGTCAACACGCTCTTCTTCGAATGCTCCTTCGAACCGACCATGACCTGGATGATACAGGCCTGGTACACGGGCGGGAGCTACGCCGACTGCGTGGTGTGGGGGAAGGACGTGTCGTACTACGACGCGTACGGCTGCCGGGAGATCGACCCGTAGTCTCCCCCTACAGGTACGACCGCCGCACCTCGCCCACCCGGCGCGTGACGCGCTGGGCGTCGAGCCACTCGAGGATGGGGATGAGGTGCTTGCGGGTGATCCCGAGTCGCTCCTTGGCGTCCGTGGGGTTGAACGTGCCGTCTCGGGCGAGCCACCCCCGGACCTCGGCCACGCAGGCGTCCATCGCGGCCCGGTCGCCCAGAAAGGGGCCCACCCGCACCAGGACCCCCTCGTCCACGAGGCGGTACGCCAGGTCCTCGGCGTCGGCGTGGGCGCCGATCGCCACGAGGCCCTGGACCGTGTGCATGGCGAGGCCCGCCTCCCGGGCGGCCTCCAGCATGCGGCTGCGTGCAGCCACCTGGGCCGGATCCAGGCGGAGCGCGAAGCCGGGCAGGCGCAGGCGGCCTCCCTCGACCTCCACCTCGCCCGATGCGGTCATCGCGGCCAGGAGCGCCTCCAGCACCCGGTCGTCGAGCGCCTTGAGCGGCCCCGAGACGATCTCCTTGCGATGGGCACCCGGGGCCAGCGGGTGCTCGCGGTGGAACCGCTCCAGGGCCGCGCGTACCGCGGTCCCGAGTTCGGCGCGCACCTCCTGGTGGAACACGCGGTCCGCGTAGAGGAGGGCCCAGGGGGCGTCGGGGCCAGGGAGGCATCCGCGCTGCCGGGCTTCCGCGACCGAGAGCCCCGCGCGCTCCGCCCTCAAGAGCAGGACCCCCCCATCCTTCGCGTCGAGCCGGGCGAGCTCTGCGGCCGACCGCGCGCGGTCCCGGTGGCGGACGGGGTGGGCCCACGGGTCCAGCACCACGCCCCCGCCGAGCGTGTCCACCGGCGAGGCCCTTCGGAGCACGAACCGATCCCCGGGCAGGCAGGAGAGGAACTCGTCGGCCTGCACCTGCAGGTAGATCGGTCGCCCCGAATCCGCGTCCTCGGCCGAGATCCTGTCGGTGTCCAGGAGCCTGAGCCGGGCCAGCACCTCCGCGGTGCCCACCAGGAAGCGCACGGAGTCGCCGTCCTCCAGGGGGGGTGCGCCGACCAGGGGGCGATAGCGCACGTCCACGAAGCGCGTGGCAGGCACCGCGCCCGGGGAGGCCACCTCGTGGCCCCGACCGAGCACTTCGCGGGGGATGGGGAGGTTCACGGCGGTTCTCAGGCCGGCCCGGGCCTCCTGCACGGGCTTGCCGTGCACCTGCAGGCTGCGCACCCGCGTACGGAGCCCCGCGGGGAGCACCTCGACCTCGTCGCCCTCCCGCACCCGGCCGCTGTGCACGGTCCCGGTGACCACGGTACCGTGGCCACGGAGCGTGAACACGCGGTCCACGGGCAGGCGGAAGGGGCCGCTGTCGGTCCGCGTGCGCGCGGGCAGGGTGTCCAGTACGGCCACCACCGCCTCCCTGCCGAGCCCGGTCACGGACGAGAACGGGATCACGGGCGCTCCGGCGAGCGCCGTGCCGGCCAGCACGTCGCGCACCTCCTCGGCGGCCACCTCCAGGAGGTCGGCGTCCACGAGGTCGGCGAAGGTGAGGGCCACGATCCCGCGCTCCACCCCGAGCAGGTCCAGGATGGCCAGGTGCTCGCGGGTCTGTGGCATGACCCCCTCGGCTGCGGACACGCACAGGAGCGCCACGTCCACGCCGGACGCGCCCGCCACCATGGTCCGGACGAGGCGCTCGTGGCCCGGCACGTCCACGAACCCGGCGACCCGGCCCGAGGGCAGGTCGAGGTGGGTGAACCCCAGCGCGATGGTGATGCCGCGGTGCTGCTCCTCGGGCAGGGTGTCGAGGTCCACGCCGGTGAGCGTCCGAACCAGGCTCGTCTTTCCGTGGTCGATGTGGCCGGCCGTGCCGACCACGAGGTGGGCGTGGGGGTGGACCGTCACGGGGCGACCCCGGTGAGCGGGGCCGGGTCGCGCGTGAGGCGCCCGAAGACCTCCTCCAGGCTCGTGGTCTCGCGATGCAGGTCGAGGATCACCAGGCCCAGATCGGCCGCGAGGCGGAAGAGGTCCGCCCGCACGTCGCGCTCGGCCACCACCTGGAAGCCGGCCCCCTCGGGCTCCGCCACCTCCACCACCCCCACCCGCAAGACCCCCGCGATCCCCTGGACCGCCTCGCGGACGACCTGGCGGGGCAGGGCGACGACGCCGGGGGCGAACGTGGCGAGGATCAGGTGCCCACCCTGCTGGTGCACGGAGATCTCCTCCGTGGATCCGTCCGCCACGATGCGGCCCCGGTGGAGGATGAGCACGCGGTCGCAGGTGGCCTGGACCTCGGAGAGGATGTGCGTCGAGAGCAGGACCGTCTTCCTCCGTCCGATCTCCCGGATGAGGTTGCGGATCTCCACGATCTGGTTCGGATCGAGTCCGCTGGTGGGCTCGTCGAGCACCAGGATGTCCGGCGCGTGAACGAGCGCCTGCGCGAGCCCCACCCGTTGGCGGAACCCCTTGGACAGGCTGCCGATGTCCTGGTTCAGGCGATCCGCGATGCCGCACTGCTCGGCCACCCGGTGGATCGCCCGAGCCCGCTCGGCCCGCGCCAGGCCCCGCACCCGGGCCACGAAGTCGAGGTAGTCGCCCACCTCCATGTCCCGGTAGATGGGGGCGGACTCGGGCAGGTAGCCGATGCGGCGCCGAACCTCGATGGGGTCTGTCAGCACGTCCACGCCGTCCACCAGGGCCCGGCCCGTGGTGGGGGCGAGGTAGCCGGTCAGGACCTTCATGGTGGTGGTCTTGCCCGCCGCGTTGGGGCCGAGGAAGCCCACGATCTCGCCCCGCTCGACGGTGAAGGAGATGCCGTCCACGGCCACGTGGGAACCGTAGTTCCGCGTGAGCCGGTCCGCCTCGATCGTCGCCATTGGATCCTCCGGGCGGGGTCCCGGTATCCGCCGTTCCCCAGGGATGCTACGCTGGCCCCCTCGGGAGGTCCCATGCGCACCCTGGTCGGAACGCTCCTCCTCGTCTCGGCGTGCACCGGCCCGGACGACACCGCGGACGACGCATTCTGGGACGCGAGCACGCTCGTGATCGCCTCGCCCTCGAGCGGCGCCTTCCTGCCGCTCGGCGAGCCGGCGACCTTCGAGGCGCACGTCCTCGATGCCGAGGGCGTGGCCTCGGGCTTCCAGGCCATCGAGTGGGCCTCGTCCATCGACCCCGGCTGGACGCCGATCGGCACGGCGTTCGAGGACGCCTCGCTCCCGGCAGGCGTCCACGATCTCACGGCCACGGCCCGGCTGCCCAACGGCGACCGCTTGGCGACCACCGTGGGCGGGATCCGGGTCCAGAGCCCGTACGCGGGCACCTACGCGGGCACCCTGGCCCTGGAGGCCGACATCACCTGGAAGGGGACCCCCTACGCCGCCTCCTGCGCGGGCGGCGCCCTGCTCACGGTGTCCCCGGAGGGCGACGTGCTCACCGGCCAGGCCCCCTGCTTCCTGTCGCTCATGGGCTACGAACTCGAAGCAATGCTCGTGGTGGATGCCTCCTGCGATCAGGGCGCGATCGAGGGCACGGTCTCGGCCGACCTCTCGTTCTACACGCTGGACCTGCCCACGTCCGGCACCGTCACCGAGGAGGGGGACCTGTTCCTCGACTTCGCGGGCGGCGTGCCCGGGTTCGCCACCTTCGAGGGCTCCATCGAGGCCGTCCGGGTCACGCGCGAGGTGGAGGCCACCTGAAGCGGGTGACGGCAGGACGACGCGACCCTCGGGCGGCGAACCGCCGTGTCTATCTCCCCCGTCCAGCCAGGAGGCGATCGAGCCCGCCTTGGGCGGCAAACGCCTCGAAGGCCTGGAAATCGGGCACGACGATGTCGGCACAGGCCCTCACCACCCAGTTGACCGCGAGCGGCGTGATGGCGACCACGGGCACACCGGCTCGGTGCGCTTCGTGGATCTCGATGGCCGTCCCCATGGAGGCCTCGGGGATCCAGGCCACCACCAGGTCGGCCGTGCAGGCCTCCCGGAACCCCTCCTCGAGCGTCTCCAGGATTTGGGGGAGATCGTAGGACAGGGCTCGCGGGTGCCGGGCCACGTGATCCACCACGGAGGCGCCGGGCAGGTGCCGGGCGACGACGTCGATCAGGCGCCGGCGCCATTCCTGGCCGTGCATCCGTGATTCACGGAGGGACCCCTGGATGATGCCGGCCAGGAAGACACGCGGCGAGCTACCAGTCATCGCTGCTCTGGTCGGCCCAGGTCCCGCGGTAGACGGCCTGTCCGACCGTGCGCTGAAAGATGAACTGGCAGATGGGGATGCCCGGGACGAGTTCGAGCGGGTTCGGCCCGAAGTTGGTCATCTCCAGCACCTGGTGGTTGTGGATGCCGGGCTGCATGAACGACGCCGAGATGTGCACGAGCAGGCCCACCCGGGCGAACCGGCTGCGGCCCTCCAGCCATCCGCACAGAGACGGGGGCAGGGACACCCGCTCGTGGGTGAGACCGAGCACCGTCTCGCCGGGCATGAGGAGCATGGTCTCGTGCTCGGGCACCGTCACCTTCTCGGAGAGATCCCGGTAATCGGAGGTCCCGTCGATGCGGACGATCTTGCGCGCAGGTTCGAAGATGCGGAAGGACCGTCCCAGGTGGAGGTCCACCGAGGCGGGCCCCACCTTGTCCGGATCGAACGGATCGATCCGGATCTCGCCTCTCTCGACGGCGAGGAGGATCTCGTCTCGCGTGAGGATGCACATGGCGACGCTCCCGTTGGCAGGGGGGCAGGTACCCGCGCGCCGGCCACCGCGCCAGCCGGGAGGCGTCCTGTGGGGGAGGGGAGCTACCTGCCCTGCTCGGCCCGGATGGCGGCGGCCGTGCGCCAGCCGCTCCACACGACCGCGGACAGCGCGCCATCGAAGCCCCACAGGCCGCCCATGCCGGGCACGCCCATGCCGGCGGCCTCGCCCACGGCCCACAGCCCGCCCACCACCTGTCCGTCCGTGTCGAGGACCCGCCCGTCGGGATCCACGTCGAGCCCGCCGAAGTTCTTGTTGGCGAGCAGGCCCGGCGGCAAGGCGCACGGGCGACCGGTGAAGGCCGGCAGGGACACCGCGCTCCGGCCGAAGGGATCTGGGCGGGTCGAGGAGTAGTCCGCGATCTCGGCGAGGGTCCCCAAGAGGCCCTCGGGGTCGACCCCGATGGCCTCGGAGAGCGTGGTCCAGTCGTCGGCGCAGGTGCACCCCGCCAGAACGCGCGCCCACAGGTCGGGGTCGACCACGTCCCTGAGCTCGACATCGGAGGTCACGGCCCACACGGGGGCGTGGGCGTGGACCTGCCCCGCCAGGGTGACGGTCCAGTACTGGGTCTCGTCGATGAAGCGCCTGCCCGAGGCATCGACCAGGATCCAGGGGGGAGGCCCCCCGACCACGCGACGCACGGCCTGCCCGTCCTCTCCGGCCACGCCGACGGCGTCCGCGGCCGCCCCGATCGCGTCCGTGTAGGCCAGGCCGAGCGACCAGGCGTCCGCCCAGTCCACCGCATCCCCCCAGGCACCCGGATCGTCGCCCACGGCCCACGTGCCGGGGGCCCAGCTCGTGAAGCGGGCCACCAGGTCGGGGCGGTTCACGAAGCCGCCCGAGGCGATGACCACCGTGGCGGCCGGGATCGCGCCGTCGTCGGTCTGCACGCCCACCACGGCGTGGTCCTCCACGAGCAGCCCGGTCGCACGCGTCTGGAGGCGCACCTCCACGTCCTCGGGGAGACCCGCGAAGAGCGTGCTGTCGAGCCCGACCGCGGTGGCGTGCATCCGATCGCGTCTCAGGACCGGATCGTGCGTGACCAGGTCGAACCTCAGGCCCAGGTCCACCAGCCGGTCCCGTACGGCGGCGCTCTCTTCCAGGAACGCGCGCGTGGCAGCGCTGGCCTCGGCACCGGTGAGGATCGGCCAGTCCTCGACGGCCGCTGCCACCGAGTCCACGATGTGTCGCTCCTGCTGCTCCGGCGTGCCGACGAACATCATCAGGTTGGGGGATCCCGGCGCTCGACCTCCGACGCGATCCGACGCTTCGAGCACGATCGAACCGGGAAGGTCCATGGCCGCCGCCATGCCGCCCGGCCCTGCCCCGATGACCACCACGCTCGCCGGTGATCCCGCGGCGGCCAGCGTCCACTGCGCCGTGTCGCCAGCGTCGGGAGAGGCACACCCCACGGAGGCCCCAACGAGCCACGCCACGCGCAGCCGCGTCCTCGCAACACGGGGTGCCGACGGCGCCCTGGGGTGACTCATTGCGCCAGTCTACGTCTCCTATCGGGAAGATGTCAAGATCCTGTCATTCGGTCCCGGCCCCGGTCCCCCACGCCGACTCGCCAGCCGTCAGGATCCCTCGACGATGTGATACAAAGACCCCCCCTCGCCCCTCCTAGAGCCCCTTCCCTCCCAGGCCTCCCTCCATGTCCCTCCCCCAGGATCCGCCGGACGAGGCGGCGTCGCCCGTCCGACCCGCGATCCTCATGGCGCTCAAGGACGCCGCGCTCGAGCGCCCGTGGCGACCTGCCCGCCACGAGGAGGGCGACAGTCTGGACCTGGCGGCTCGGGGCGTGCATCCCGACGTCCCGGCCCGCCTGGGCCTGCACGTCCAGAGGTTCGTGGGCGGCGGGTTCGCGGGGCAGGTGTACCAGGTCCGGCTCGAGACCCTGGAGGGCGCGATCGAGGGCCTGGCCCCGGGGGGGGTCTACGCCCTGAAGATCCTGCGGCCTCCCTCCCGGTTCTCGGTCGCGTTCCGAGACGCTCTGTACGCCCTGGCCTTCCAGGCGCCCTTTTCCGCCGAGGTCCACAGCGCGGCCATCCGGGCGGGCGCGCTCTGGCAGACCCTGCTGCGGCGGGGCGCGGCCCTGGAGTTCGGCCGGGAAAACGCCGTAGCGAGGGTCCTGGCTACGCTCTTCGACCCGGAGCTCAGGGCGTTCGGGGAGGTTTCCGAGTGGGTCCCCGGCCGGATCTGGAGCCTGGAGATCGATGATCGGCTCCCGGCCCGATGGAGGGAACGACCCCAGCGCTGGGCCGAGTTCCGTCCGGACGTCCCCTCGCCCGAGTACCTCAACAAGCGGGCGTTCATGGCCCGCCTGGTGCGCCTGTTCCACCGCATGGGAGCCCACGAGCTGGCCCGGCAGTACGAGTGGTGGTCCCTGAAGAGCCAGCCCAACGCGCTGCGCCGCCTGGACGCCGGACCGGGCCCGGCGGACGGACTCACGGCCATCGACTTCCGGGCCGGCCTGGCGCTCCTGCCCCTCCTGCCGATGAGCCCGGTGGACGTGGCCCTGATCTGGCGGGGCTTCGGGCGGGGCGCGCTGGTGCAGTTCGACCGCGGCGACCTGGCCGCGCTCGAGGCCTTCGTGGAGGCCCACCGCGCGCACTTCGAGGACCTCCTGCCGGCACTCGCCGCGCTCGTCCGCGAGGATCGCGCCTACCGGCGGGCCGTGCCCGACCTGACCCGACAGGGGGTCCGCCTTTTCGGGGATCGCGCGCTCAGGGCGGACGTCCGGGAGGGCCTCGTCTCCGCCTGGCAGACGAGGGGCCTCGTGGACCGTGCGCATGCCGACCGCCTGCGCACCGCCACCCCGGTCTTCGCCCTGTTCGTGCTCCTCGGCGGGCTGCCGATCCTGGGCCCACGGCTCCGCCGCCTGTGGGGGGATCCCCCGTGGCGCCGCCACGTCCTTCGCTGCCTGACCAGCGGCGCCTACCTGGCCCGGACCTTCGAGGTCCACGCGCTCGAGACGCTCCTCAAGTGGCACGAGAAGGGTCGCGTGGACGACGCTCGGGCAACGCGCCTGCTCCTCCGACCCGGCCGGGTGTGGGCCGAGCGGATCCTGGTCGGCTGGCTGCCTAGGCGCCTGCATCGCGCCCTCGTGGATCCCGCCTGGCTCTGGGAGCGGATCCGGGAGGCGGTGCTCTTTCCCGTCCGGCTCTACTTCCGCCCCGATTTCCGCGAGCAGTGGCTCCGGGACCAGGTGGACGCCGCCAAGGCCGAGGGCATGCTGGATCCGGCCGAGGAGGCCCGGATCCTGGCCAGTATCGGGGACCCTTTCATCCAGACCTACTTGAAGTGCGTGGCCGTCCACGCGGCCACCCTGCCCGTCACGCAGGTGGTCTCGGTGCTCGTGGCGCTCTGGTACGTGGTCTTCCGTGCGGCCACCTGGAACGAGGGCCTGGTGGTGGCCGGCGTGATCCTCGCGGTCTTCCAGGGCACCCCGATCTCCCCGGGATCGCTCTTGCGCGGATCCTACGTCGTCTACCGGATGATCCGCGACCGAAACGTCCGGGACTACTGGGTGGCCGGGATCATCTCGTTCTGGCACTACGTGGGGTACCTCGGCTTCCCCATCCAGATGGTGGCCCGCTTCCCGGGCCTGGCCCGGTTCCTGGGCGGCACCTGGGCCACGCGGATGGCGCACGTCGTACCGGTGTTCGGCGAGCGTGGCGCGCTCCTCGAGCATTTCGTGTTCGACGCGTTCTTCAACCTCCCCCTCTCGATCGGGGCGTCCGTGCGCCGCTGGCGTACCGCGCGACGGGCGGTCCGGACCGCGTAGGCTCGACGGGCCGCGACCCCCTCCGTCGCCAGGCCAGGAGGAGGAGGCCGATCAGGAGCCCGACCCCGCCCTGCCGCACGGGCGTGCCCGAGCAGCCGCAGGTGGTGCCTCCTCCAGGCTCGGGGCCGGGCGGGGGGTCGCTGTCGTCCGAGGAACCCGGGCCGGTGTCGTCGACCGGACCCGTGTCGGTGTCCTCGGGGAGGGCATCGCCGCCGTCGATGCCGTCGCAGTCCTGGTCGATGCCGTCCACCGTGTCGTCCACGGCGTCCGGGTTGATCTCGGGATCGGTGTCGTCGCAGTCGCGCCCCCCCCGCTCGCTGGCGTAGTAGCCGTCGTCGTCCACATCGACCAGGTCTTCTCCGTCACAGTCCTGGTCGATGCCGTCGTACGGGATCTCCGTAGCGCCCGGGTAGCTGTTGGGATCCTCGTCGTCGCAGTCCTCGGGGCAGGTCCCCGCGCTGGTCGGTCGGCCGAAGCCGTCGTCGTCGGCGTCGGTGCAGGGGTCGCAGGCATCGCCCAGGGTGTCGGAGTCGGCGTTCTCCTGGAGGGGGTTGTAGGTCTCCTCGCAGTTGTCGAGATCGTCGCCCGTGCCGTCCCCGTCCTCGTCCACGTACGCGACCTGGAAGGTGCCGAACAAGGTAGGCGTGTTGACGGCGCCCAACCCGCCCGCGTCGTAGGCGTACAGGCCGGTCAGGCCCGGCCTCGACGGGTCCGGGTCGGTGGCCTCGAGGTAGAGGTCGGGCGAGGTGCTGCCCAGACTGTCCAGGTCGTCCCAGTAGGAAAAGGTGAGGGTGCCGTCGTCGAACGTGGCCTCGAAGCCCACGTGCGCCTCGACGAGGTAGGTCTCCTCCGTGGAGGCGAGCACCGTGGCCACGCCGCTCCGTACCTTCACGATCGCCGCGTACACGCCCTGGCTGGAGACCGGGTTGGATCCGATCTCGTAGGTCCCGGAGGCAGTCCGTCCTCCGGTGAGGAAGAAGAGGTAGAAATTCCGCGCGTCCTCGTGGTGCAGCACGAGGCCCACGCAGTCGTTGTCGTAGGTGAAAAAGGCCGTTCTCGCCACGACGTCGTCGTGGGTGTAGCCGCTCCGGACGAACCAGTTGTCCCGCGCCTGCCCCGATCCCCAGGAGCCGCCATTGGCGTCGGTGATGGGCTGGACGAAGTCGCGGTCCTCGTCGCTCCAGTGGTAGCCGTACCACAGGTCGGCCCAGTAGCCGCAGGTCCAGCCGTCCACGTCCACCATGGGGGTTCCATGGATCCAGTCGTCATAGGACCAGGCCTCCACCGGATCTGCATGGCCCAGCGAGCACAGGGCGAGGACCAGCGCGTTCATCGTCTCCTCCGGGGGGCCTGCCGAGGATCACGGCGCATCTTGCAGAATACCACGGGGATGCGGGCTCGGTGGTCCCCGGCGGACATACCCCTCACGGGGGCCCCGAACGGGCCGGCCGTGTGGGAGCAGGGCCCGACCGCTACGGAGTGGGCGCGGGCGCGGCCTCGGGCGCGGCCTCGGGCGCGGCCTCGGGCACAGCCTCGGGCGCAGCCTCGGGCACAGCCGCTGCGGTCGGGACGAGGTCCGCGCCGCAGATGGGGCACTTGCCCGGCTGGGCCTGCCGCACCTCGGGGTGCGTCGGGCAGGTGTAGGTCACGGCCTGGGGCGGAGGCGCGACCTCGGGAGCAGGGGGGGGCGGGGGAACCGGCTCGGTGGGAGCGCCGCCACCGCAGGCGACGAGCACGAACGGGAGGAAGACGAGAAGGGCGCGCATGGCAGCTCCGTCAGGGGGAAGGCCCGCCCGACCGGACGGGTGGCCCGAGTGTACCGCACTTCGAGCGCCTTGCGTCAATCCGGGGTCGACACGCCTACCCCAGCTCGGCCAGAACCGCCTTGAGATAGGCGTAGAAGCGACCGACCGAAGGGATGGACACCCGCTCCGCGGGAGAGTGGACCCCGTACATGGTGGGTCCGATGGAGATCATGTCGAGTCCAGGGTACTTCTCGCCGACGAGGCCGCACTCGAGACCGGCATGCACCGCCTTGACCTCGGCAGGCCGACCCACCACCCGCTGGTGGACCTCGAGGGCGGTCTGGAGGAGCGGAGAGGCCAGGTTCGGCTGCCATCCCGGGTAGGAGGGCTCGAGCGCCACGCGGGCGCCGGCCAGCTCGTGGAGCGCCTTCAGCGAGTGGCGCACCGCCTCCAGGGCGCTGGACCGGGAGGAACGGGAGCAGTGCACCAGGACCACCTGGTCCTCCTCGGTGCGAATGACGCCCAGGTTGTTGGAGGTCTCGACCAGGCCGGGCACGTCCCGGCTCATGGCCAGCACGGTGGACGGGGTGGCCAGGATGGCCAGGACCAGTCGTTGGGACAGATCGCCGCCGAAGACGGACGTGCAGGTGCAGTCGGTCCGCTGCTCGAATCGGACCTCCAGGTCGGGATCGGTGCCGCTGAACTCGGTTTTCAGCCCCTTTTCCACGCGGGCCACGATGTCCGCCGTGCGGGACACGTCGGCGGCGTCGAGGCAGAGGCCGCAGCCGGCTTCGCGCGGGATGGCGTTGCGCTTGGATCCACCGTCGATGCGGGTGAGCCGGAGGTGCACGCCCTCTCCGAGGGCTGCGGCGAGCACCCTGCCCAGGGCCTTGAGGGCGTTGCAGCGGTTCTCGTGGATCTCGAGGCCCGAGTGGCCACCGATCAGACCCTTGACCTCGATGCGGCAGCAGACCCCTCCCGCGGGGAGCGGCTCCCGGACGATGGGGTAGTAGACGTTCACGTCGCCGCCGCCCGCGCAGCCCACGTAGACCGCGCCCTCCTCCTCGGTGTCGAGGTTGAGCATCCGCTTGCCGGTGAGGAACCCCGGCTCCAGGCCGAAGGCGCCCGTCATGCCGGTTTCCTCGTCCACGGTGAACAGGAGTTCGAGTGGACCGTGGACCGCGGTCGGATCCGAGGCCACCCCGAGCGCAGCGGCCACGCCGATGCCGTTGTCGGCTCCGAGCGTGGTGCCCACGGCCACGAGGTACTCACCGTCGAGCGCCACCTCGATGCCCTGGGTCTCGAAGTCGAACTCCACGTCGGCGTTCTTCTCGCAGACGATGTCCAGGTGCCCCTGGAGGATGGTGGTGCCCACGTGCTCCCGCCCCGGAGTGGCGGGTACGTGGATGAGCAGGTTGCCGGTCTCGTCGACCTGGGAGCCAAACCCGAGATCACGGGCGGCAGCCGCCACGGCCGCACGTACCGCAGCCTCCTTCCCGCTCCCGCGCGGGGTGGACCTCAGCAGATCGAAGTACTTCCAGAGCACTGCGGGCTCGAGCCCGGCGGGGAACGGTCCGGCCATGAGGCCTCCATGGGGAGCGAGGCTCCCGGGTACAGGGAAATGGGAAGGTAACGCGAGCAGGGAGGCCCGGGCTCACGGGTCCGGCACCCCGATCGCCGAGGGGCTCGGAGCCCCGGCCAGGATCCTCACGACCCTTGGATCGCTGCCCACGTTCGGATCCGCAACGGCCACGGCCCGTGCCTCGTCCACGCGACCTGCCCGGACGAGAACCTCCACGTAGCGGACGCCGGCCTCGCTCCGGGGACCCGGCACGCGGTATGCCGCGCCCTGGTGCAGGGCGGCTGCCGTCCAGTCCCCGCGCTGGGCCGCGATGCGGGCGGCGAGCACCCGGACCGGGTACGAGCCCGGGTAGGCGGCCACCACCGGAGCCAGCACTGCCTCCGCCTCCTCGGGCCGATCGAGCCGCCGGAGCGCCTCGGCCCACCAGCGACGCGCGTCGAGGTCCCTCGGATCCAGAGCGACCGCCCGCTCGTAGAGCACCGCAGCTTCGGGAAGTTCGCCCGCGCTCGTGGCGTGGTTGCCCTTCAAGTGGAGGCACCAGGCCTCCTGGAACGCCGTGCCCGGGTGGATGGGAAGCCAGGGCAGAATCGCGGCCAACCCCGCGGCCCCCCAGGCCACGCGCCACCGGCGGGCCTCGGTGCGTGCCACGAGGAGCCAGCCCGGCACCGCCGCCGCACCCAGCAGCAGGAAGGGCATGCCGATCACCCGGTACCGATCGCTTGGAAGAAACAGGACCTGGACACCGTGGAGCGCAAGCCAGAGCCAGGGCAGGACCCGCCCCGCCGCGCCGGCCCGACGCCACAGGACCACGAACCCGAGAACGCCGGAAGGAAAGGCCCACCACCAGCGGACCGGCATCCACCCGATCCACCGGGTGGGCCCTTCGCGGGTGCGGCAGTCGAGATCCTCGTTGCGCGGGATCTCGCGCCGGTTCACGGACCAGAGCGCCTTTGTGGCGAGGCCCGTCGCGAACCCGCCGGGGGAGGCGAGGACCTCGTCGAGGGTGCGCCGCATCCAGTAGCGGTCGCGCTCGGGCAGCGAGCGGCGGTGAGGTTCGGCCTCCAACGCGAGGTCTCGGAACGCGAGTCCCGCCCTCGACAGAGCCGTCTCCCGCCATCTGGCGTTGTTGCCGAGGTACAGGTTGATCCCCGCGTTGTAGGACACCGGGGTCGGGGTGTGCCACCGTTCCCAGTTCCGGACAGCGGTGGGCAAAAGCCCGCACACCGTCCCCACGAGCAGGGCGGTGCACAGAACGATCCACCTGCGGAGAGAAGGACGAGGCCGATCCGCCAGCGGGGCCAGGGCCAGGATCGGCAGGAGCACCAGGATCGTGGCGTGGACCATGGCCCCCAGGCCCAGGAGGAGGCCCGCGACCAGGAGGCGTCCAGGTCCGGTCCCGCGGCCGGCCACGATCGCCAGCACCAGGATGAGGAACGTGGAGAGCGCCGGCGTGAGCACGTCGAGCTCGAAGAGCAGGGTGCGTGGGTAGAACGTCCAGAGGAGGGCGGCCGTCGGGCCCACGAGCGGAAGGCCGGCGGCCCGGCCGAGGCGCTTTCCGAGCCACAGGACGAGCACCGTGGAACCGGTGCCCAAGGCGAGGTTCGCGACGCGCGCCGCCGTGAGCGAGGGCCCGCCGGCCAGACCGAACACCCCGGCGAGGAACCACGGATACCCCGGAGGCTGGTAGAAGCCCTCTGCCGCGAAGGGGTCTTCTCCGGCAAAGATCTGGCGAGCCTGGTCCCAGTAGGTCCAGGCGTCCACCTGGGGCCAGAGGGCGAAGGAGGTCGACTCGAACGTCCACAGTCCGATCACCCTCAGGATGGCGGCGAGTCCGACCACGAGGAGGTCCACCCACCAGAAGCGGCGATCGAGGCGGTCCGCGTCCATGACTGCACGTTTTCGGGGAGAAGGGCAGGATACCGGATCCGGGAGCGGGTCCGGTCGCCCGAGCCACAGGGGGAGGCTATCTTGAACCCCCGCCCGGCCGGAACTGCGCCGGTTCTCTGACCCCACGCACCTTCCCGGGCGCCTCGACGGGATACCCCCCTCCTGCCCGATCCGGGGCGCGCCGACCTCACCCTGGCTTCCGGAGACCTCATGGTGGCACCCCGCGCAGACCTCGACTGGCCCCACCTGCCCTTCGCCTACCAGAAGACCGACTTCAACCTCCGGTACACGTTCCGGGACGGCCGATGGGACGCCGGTGTGCTCACCGGCGACGAGACCCTGCCCATCCACATCGCCGCCACCTGCCTGCACTACGGGCAGGAGGCCTTCGAGGGCCTCAAGGTCTTCGAGAGCCGGCAGGGCGAGGCCCTGGTGTTCCGCCTGGACGAGAACGCCCGACGCATGGCCGGCTCCTGCCGGAAGATCCTCATGGAGCCTCCTCCCGAGGCGCTCTTCATCGAGGCCGTCGAGCGGGTCGTGCGCGCGAACCGTCGCTTCATCCCGCCCTACGGGTCGGGCGCGAGCCTGTACGTCCGACCGCTGGTCATCGGCAGCGGCCCGAGGGTCGGCGTGGCCCCCGCCGACGAGTACATGCTGGTCGTGTTCGTCACCCCGGTGGGCCCCTACTTCAAGACGGGGTTCAAGCCCATGCCCCTCGTGGTGGAGGAGGAGGTGGATCGAGCGGCGCCCCTGGGGGTCGGGGACGTCAAGGTGGGCGGCAACTACGCAGCCGGGATGCGGGCCTCGTACGGCGCCAAGCAGCGTGGCTACAGCGAGGTCCTCTACCTGGACGCCAAGGAGAAGCAGTACATCGACGAGTCGGGGCCGGCCAACTTCTACGGGATCAGCCCCGAGGGCCAGTACGTCACACCCGCGAGCGGGTCCATCCTGCCCTCCATCACGAACAAGTGCCTGATCACGTTGGCCGAACAGATGGGCCTGCGTCCCGAGCGGCGGCCGGTCCACGTGGAGGAGATCTTCACCTTCACCGAGGCGGGCTGCTGCGGCACGGCCGCGGTCATCACACCGGTGGCCTCCATCACGTGGGGCGACCGCAAGGTGACCTACGGCGACGGCCAGACCCCGGGGCCGCACTCCACCGCGCTCTACCGACGCCTCACGGCCATCCAGGCGGGGGATGCCCCGGACGAGTGGGGATGGGTCCGCCGGATCCCGCTCGACTGACCCCCGTGGCCGGGTCCTGCCGGAGGATCGCCGCATGACGCCCTGCCTCGAGACCCTGCTCCTCATCGCCCTGCCCGCCTCCGGCAAGTCCGAGGTCCGGCGGTACCTGCTCCACCTTCCCCGCGAGCGACGGATCGAGGCGTTCCACGTCGCCGACACCGTCCAGCTCGACGACTTTCCCTACGTCCACTTCCTCAGGCGCACGGACGAGGAGCTGGTCCGGCTCGGCCAGGCCCGCCGGTTCTACCACGGCCCCAACGCCCGCTTCCAGGTGCTCACCGACTGGGGTCTGCTGCTGCACCTCGTGAACGACGACTACGCGGTGCTGGCCGATCCCTCGAGGCCCTCCCCGCCCAGGGAGGCCCAGGCTCTGTTCGAGCGGATCGATGCAGCCCGACGGAGGACGGACGGACCCGTGGTCTTCGAGGGCATGGATCGGGGCCTGCGAAGGGACCTGTCCGACGCGCTGGGGGACGATGCCGGTCGCCTCGTGGACGAGCTGTTCGGCCAGCGCCCCGCCACCCTCGCCGGCCGCACCGTGGTGATCGAGTTCGCCCGCGGCGGCCCCGAGGGCGCGACCCTGCCGCTCTCCAAGCCCTACGGCTACCGCTGGAACCTCTCCAACCTCTCCCCGGAGATCCTCGAGCGGGCGGCCGTGCTCTACATCTGGGTGACCCCGGAGGAGTCCCGCCGCAAGAACCTCGACCGGGCCGATCCGGACGACCCGGGCTCCAGCCTCCACCACAGCGCGCCCGAGTCGGTGATGCACAACGACTACGGCTCCTGCGACGTCGCCTGGCTGGTCGAGCACGCCGACCACCCCGACACCATCCGCATCGAGGCCCACGGCCGGGTCTACCACCTGCCCATTGCCCGGTTCGACAACCGCGTGGACAAGACCTCGTTCCTGCGCGGCGATCCCGGCTCCTGGGACGAGGTCCGGGTCCGCGCCCTCCACGAGGCGCTCGCCGGACCCATGGCCCGGCTCTGGGCCGCGTACCGGGCGCAGGGGGGATAGGCGGCAGCGCCGGGCCGCGTCCGTGCCCGCGTCCGTGCGGTGGACGATTCCTGCCGGTCGCGTTCCCCGAAGCGTGGAGCGGGGATCCTGTGTATCCGCGCGCCGTCCTGGGGCGTACGAGGGTAGAGGAGAGCGCCATGCTCCCACCGATGCATGCCGACGCGGCGGATCCCGGAGCCCTCCCCGACCTGCAGCGAAGGTTCGCGGACGGGGACACCGAGGCGTTCGGTGCGCTCGTCGGCCCGCACCTCGACCTGCTCTACACCGTCTGCCTGCGCATGATGGGCAGTCCTGCGGAGGCTGAGGACGTGGCGCAGGAGGCCCTGTGCCGCGCCCTGGACCGGTGCCGATCCTACGATCCCGCGCGACCGTTCCGGCCCTGGCTGCTCACGATCGCGCTCAACGAGTGCCGCAGCCGCCTGCGCTCGACCTGGTGGCGCCGGGTCCTCGGCCTCGACGCCCGGCAGGAGGAGCCCGCGGGCGAGGGGCGGGGTGCCGAGGGCCGCGACCTGGATCGCAAGGTGCGCGCCGCGCTCGCGACCCTGCCCCCCCTGTACCGGGAGGCGGTCGCGCTCTTTCACCTCGACGACCTCTCGTACGAGGAGATGGCCACGGCGAGCGAGGCCAGCGTGCCCGCACTCAAGCAGCGGGTGCGCCGGGGCCTCGTGCTGCTCGAGGAGGCAGTGGCCCGCCTGTATCCGGACCTCCTCGAGATGCGTACCGTGAGCAGGAGGTACGAACCATGAACCGCATTCCCTGGATCGTCGTCGTGCTGGCCGCTGGCCTCTCCACCGAGGCCCTGGCCGGCGAACCCCTGCCCGCCCGCGTGCAGGAAACCGTCCGTCAGGCCGAGGCCGCCGGGCTGCCGGCCGGGCCGTTCGAGGCCAAGGCCCAGGAGGGTCTCGCCAAGGGCGTGCCCGAGGATCGCGTCGAAGCCCTGCTCCTGCAGATGCGGGAGCGGATGCGCGAGGCCGACCGGGCCCTGGGCGAACTCGCCCGCGGCTCGGACCGCGCCGAGCTGCTCCAGGCCGCCACCCGAGCCCGCACCGCAGGAGCCAGCGGCGAGGGCCTCGCCGAGGCGGCCCGGCACACGCACCGCGTGGCTGCGATGTGGTGCCTGGGCGATCTCTTGGGGGCAGGCGTCGGAGAGCGCGAGGCTCTCCGTCTCGTGACCCAGGCCTCCCAGGAAGGAGACCCGGCCGGAAGGTACCGGGAGATGGTGGCGGCCATGCAGCGGATGCAGGGCCTGGGCATGGGTCCGGCCGCGGCCGCCCACCAGATGTCCCAGACCATGGCCCGCGGCCAGCCGCCGCTCGCGGCGGTGCCCGAGCAGGCGGGCGGCCCTGCGCGCTCCGGCGGGGACGCCGACCACGGCGCCGGCCAGGGTGGCGGGTCCGAGGGCCAGGGGAACTAGGAGGTCGTCGTGAAGGAGGACCGGACCGGCATCGGAAGCGCACTCGACGTGCACACCGCGCCCCAGGGCCTGCTCACGCGGGCCCTGGCCCGGCACCGGCGCTCGCCGGCCGCCGGGCGGTGGACGTGGCTCCTCGCCGCCGCGACACTGGCGGTCGGCTTCGTGGTCGGCCGCTGGTCGGTCCCTCCGCCGGAGCCGACGGCCGTGGCGGAACGCGCTCCCGCGGCCGGGGTGGTCCCGGTCCGGCTGGTCTGCGTCCAGCAGGGTGCGACCCAAGCGGCGGTCGCAGGATCGTGGAACGACTGGAACCCCGGCGCCACCCCCATGGTCCGGGTCGCCGACGACGTCTTCGCCACGACCGTGCTCCTGGAGCGCGGTCGCCACGAGTACATGTTCGTGGTGGACGGCCACACCTGGACCCCCGACCTCGCGGCCGCCACCTGGGTCGACGACGGGTTCGGCCACCGTAACGCCGTGATCGAGCTGTGATGCGGACGGCGCGGTGATCGCCCTCCTGCTGGCCGCGGCCGCCTGGCCTGCCGCGCTCGACGCGGGCGGCGGCCACCTCGCGCTCCTGGGCGGCGTGGACGCCTGGAGCGGGACCGCCGGTCCTGTTGTCGAGGCCCGGATGGGCGGATGGGCGGCCGCCGGGCTCGCAGGATCCGTGCTCTCGGCAGGCCTGTGGGGCTCGGTGGAGGCGCTGCCGGGCCGGGAGCTCGCCTGGCTGGATGCCTGGACGGGCGAGGTCCGGGTGCGGGGATCCAGAGGGCTCGAGCCCGGCGTGGGCCTGCTCGCACGAGGCGGCCTGCTCATGGACCCTGCCTGGGGCGAGGGGGCCCTGGTCGCCTCGGCGCGGGTCGGGCACGGGGCCGCGTGGATCGAGGGAGCGCTCGGCCCCCTCGTGCGCGGCGAGGCCGAGGTCACCACCGCGGGCGGCCTGGGGAGCCTGGCGGCCGTCGCGTCGGCAGGGCGGCTGCGGGTGACCGCCCTGGGCACCGCCCGTGCGTTCGCCGACCCGGGGTTCCCCCCCTGGTCTCTGGAGGCCGACCTCCAGGTCGCGGCCGGGAGCCGCGCCCTCGCGTGGGGGACGGCCGGCGTCGCACAAAGCGCCAAGGCCGAGGTCCTCGACCCCGTGGCGGGCCTCCCGGCACCGGACACCACCGTGCTCCGGGCCGGGCTCGGTGGCACGGTCCCGCTTGGGCGCGCCCTGTCGCTCTCCCTCGAGGCGGGGATCGAGACCGGCCTGGGCGACGCCCCCTACCTCAGGGAACGCGCCCTTATGGGGCTCGCGGGCCGGTTCGGCGGCGCACGTGCCCACCGGGAGGCTGCCCAGCCGTCCACAGGCGTGCGGTTCACGCTCGACGCGCCGCGGGCGCACGCCGTCGCGGTGGCGGGCACCTTCTCCGGCTGGGCGCCCCTGCCCCTGGCGCGCGGCCCGGACGGCACCTGGGTGCTCGTCGTCCCCCTGCCGCCCGGCGAGTACGAGTACTGCTGGCTCGTGGACGGCAAGGCCCGTAGCCCCGTGGAGGCCGCCCGTCGCCGTCCCGACGGGTTCGGCGGCGAGAACGGGATCGTGGTCGTCGTGCCCTAGGGCGCTCGGGGGGGCTCGTGTTCGGGGTGGGGTGGCGTTCCGGCCCCGAGCACCGGAATCGGCGCTGCCTGGACCTGGGGATCCGGAACAACGCCGTTGCCAGCGGGCGGAAACGTGCACACACTACGGGTAGAGCGCAACCCCGGGCATTCCCACGGGACCTCTCGAGGCTCCCCATGCTCCTGTCGCTCTTTTTCCTCCTTCTCGGCATGATCCCGCTCCCGCATGCTCCCATCCGGAGCGGACCGCCTGCCGCTCACCTCGACCGCAGGCCCGCGGTGCAGTGGGCGCTCTCCACCCGCCCGGCGTGGCAGGACTTCCAGGACGCCTGGGGCGGCGCCTGGGGCGTTCGCTGGGACGAGCGCAACGGAACCCCCCGCTTCCTGTACGTGCCGGGCGTGCCCCTCTCCCAGGCCGACGCGCTCCTCGAGGACGTGGCCCGGCTCGCGGGCACGGACCCCGCCGGGTTCGAACTGGCCTCGGAGGTCCGGCGAGGCCAGCAGGTGCTCCGGCGCTGGACGCGCACCTGGCAGGGGGCCGAGGTGGTGGGCGACCAGGTGCTCATGGTGGCCAAGGAGGGGCGGATCGGCGGCGTGTGGGTGCAGGTCACGCCCATCGCGCCCTGCGACCCGATCCGCCCCGGCGAGGTGGTGCTGCCCGTACCACGCTTTCCCGCGGGGAGAGAGTGGATCGCCCCGTCCAACGGGGTCCGGGGCGTTCCGGGCTGGGTGGAGCGCGACGGGACCACGGTCACGTGGCGCGATCGCGAGGGACAGGCCCTGCTCTGCTACGACGAGCGGATGACCGGTGCGATCACGGTCACGCACGAGGTGCGCACCCAGGGTGGCGCGATCGTGGAGGATCCGGCCCGCGAGGTCACCGTAGTCGACACCCTCGGCACCTCCGACATCACGGACGTCGACGGGCACCACGACCTCGAGGGCGGCGTCACCGTGACCCTCGAGGGCCCGAGCCTGTGGGTGCTGCAGGACGGGTCCGGGGTCCGGGTGAGCGGGAGCGCGGATCTCGTGCTCGACGCCGGCACGGACCTCTCCTACGCCGCAGCCGACGTGCTCCACAACTTCCACGTGGTCTGGGACTGGCTCGCGGATCGCTGGCCCACCCATGCGTGGCTCGACGACCAGGTCCCGGCCAACGTGGGCTTCGGTTGCGGCCACTGCAACGCCTGGTACACCTCGGGCACCCTGACCTTCCTCCCGCCCCACCCCGATGCCTGCAACGACTTCGGACGGATCGCCGACGTGCTCTACCACGAGGTGGGGCACGGCATCCACGAGTACATCCTGGCTGGAGGCACGCGGGCGGGCGACGTCTCGGAGGGGGCCGCCGACTTCGTGTCCTGCACGATCAACGACGACCCCCAGGTGGCGCCCAACGCCTACGTCGACGGGGGCTACCTGCGGGAGATCGCCAGCGACCGGGTCTACCCCGACGACGTGACCGGCGAGCCCCACAACGACGGCCTCATCTTCAGTTCCTTCCTCTGGGATCTCCGGGAGGCCTGGATCGATGCCTACGGGGTGGACGGGGGTGTCGAGCGGGCCGACGTCCTCTTCCTGGGGACCTTGGAGCAGGGCCCCACCCTGACCGACGTCGCCGAGGCCGTGCTGGTGGCGGACGACGACAACGGGGACCTGTCCGACGGTACGCCCCACGCCTGCGCCCTCTTGGACCTGCTCGACGCGCACGGGCTGGGGCCGGGGCCCCTCGGCCTCCTGGTGTTCGACCACGATCCGCTGGAGGATCAGCCATCGGACGCGCTCCACTACGAGGTCCGATTCTCGCTCACCGACGTCAGCGGCGACTGCGAGGGACGCGGTCCGCCCGGGGTCCGGCTCTGGTACACCCTCTCGGACGCCGAGGTGCCCGACGTGGACGGTGGCAAGGGCTCCGACGCCTGGGAGGAGGTCTCCCTCCTGGAGGAGAAGGAGGGTGGCTGGATCGGCGTCATCCCGAGACAGCCCGCCAATACGCGGGTCCGGTACACCATGGAGGCCGTCTCCACGGACGGATCGCAGGCGATCGCCACCCACGAGGGACGCGACGAGGGGGCCTGGACCTTCTGGGTGGGCGACCAGGAGCGGCTGTGGTGCGAGGGGTTCGAGGCGGGCGCCCCGGGCTTCTCCCACGGCCCGGGAACCCCTGCACGCCCGGACACCGCCGGGACCTGTACGGACGAGTGGTCCTACGGCACGCCCGACGGCGCGGGGCCGTTCGACCCGGACCGTCCGTGGGAGGGCGCCACGGTCGCGGCTACGTCCCTGAACGCCAACTACAGCGCCCTCAACCGCCAGTACCTGAAGTCGCCCACCCTGGACCTCACGGGTGCGGGGCCCATGCTGCTGCTGTCCTTCCGGCGGTGGCTCACCGTGGAGGACGCTCTCTACGATCACGCCTACCTCTGGGCCGGCGACACCCTGCTCTACGAGAACCCCTCCTCGGCCGACGGCAGCCAGCACGTGCTCGACATGGGCTGGACGCTCCGGGACGTCCCCATCGAGGGCGCACTCGACAGCGAGGGCCGCATCGCCTTCGCGTGGACCCTCCTCTCGGACTCGGGCCTGGAGTTCGGAGGGTGGGCGCTCGACGACGTCTGCGTGGTGGCCCTCGCCGACGTGCCGGGCCACTACCGGGTACGCGACCTCGTGGCCACCGATGAGGCCGAGGTGGTCTCGATCACCTGGACCCAGCCCTGGGTGGCCCCGCTCTCCCGCACCCTCCTCTTGCGCAAGCAGGCGGGCTGGCCCGAGGGCCCGGGGGACGGCGAGGTGCTCGATGACGACACCGCGCCCCTGTTCGGCGCGTCCCGGCGGGTGTCGGACCCGGACGTGGCGCCCGGGGAGCGCTGGTACTACGCGGTGTTCACCGCCGACGGCGACGGCACGTTCCACCTCGCCGTGGTGGAGGGCGAGAACGCGGACGAGGGCGGGCGTCCTTCGCCGGAGGGGGACACCTCGGAGGGAATCCCCGACACCGGGACCCCGACGACCGACGACACGGGTGCGCCTCGGACCGACGACACCGCCGGAGCGGATCCCCCGAACTGGAGCGGCACCCCGGGACCCCATCCGGTCGGCGACACGGGTGCGCCTCGGGCCGACGACACCGCCGAGCCCGAGGACCGAGGTCCCGGGTGTGGGTGCGGGTCCGGACCCACGCGTGGGGGATGGACCGCCTTGCTCCTGGCGCTGGTCCTGCTGGGGCGGCGCCGGAGCGCTGGGGAGAACCCGCGGGCCCCCGACCCGACGGTCTTCGTCCGCGATGTGGGCGCATAGGCGGGTGTTCTCACCCCGAGCGCGATCCTGCTCCCGGCGTGGTCCGGCGGTTCCCGTCGGGCTACGCCCACCGGGAATGCGTCGGAGGAACCCGCCTTGGCCGACGACGAACCGTCCGGGGACGGACCCGAGCCGCGGGCACGGGAGGCCCTCCCGGCGGTCGAGCTCCGGTTCGAACGAGGCCGGAGGGCGGTGGGGCTTCTCGTGGGTCCCGGGCTCTTCGTCCTCCTCCTGGTCCTGCCCGTGGCCGGCCTGTCTGCGCCGGCGGCCCGCCTGGCGGCCGTGCTGGCCCTGGTCCTCACCTGGTGGATCACCGAGGCGATCCCCATCCCGGTGACCGCGGTATTGGGCGCCGCCCTGTCCGTCGTCTGCGGCGTCGGTACGGCCAGGGAGATGTTCGCGCCCTTCGGGGATCCGATCGTCTTCCTGTTCCTCGGGAGCTTCCTCCTCGCCGGGGCCATGGCCGAGACGGGCCTGGACCGGCGTTTCGTGCTCTCCCTCCTCGCCGTCCCCCGGGCCGGGGCTTCTCCCTTCCGCATCCTGGCGCTCATCGGGCTGGGCGTCGCCGGCCTCTCCCTCTGGCTGTCCAACACGGCCACCGCCGCCATGGTCCTGCCCGTGGCCGTGGGGACGCTCTCCGTCCTCTCGCCCTGGCTCGGGCAGGAGCCGGGACGCTCCCGGTACGCCGCCAGCCTCATGCTGGTGGTGGCCTACAGCGCATCCATCGGGGGCGTCGCCACGCCCGTGGGCTCGCCGCCGAACCTCATCGTGCTCGGGCAGCTCCGGACCCTCGGAGGCGTGTCGCTGTCCTTCCTCCAGTGGATGGCGCTGGGGCTGCCGGTGGCCGCGGTCCTTCTGGCCGTGCTGCTGCTGTCGTCCCGCCGGAGTTCCCGAACCGTCGCGGTGGACGGCACGGGATTCCGGGACTTCGTGGCGTCCGAGAGGGCTCGGCTCGGACCCTGGACCCGCGAGGAGGTCCACACCCTCGTGGCGTTCTCCATCGCTGTGGTCCTGTGGGTGCTGCCCGGGGTGCTCACGCTGGCTCTCGGCGCGACCCATCCGGTCGTCGGCGCGCTGCAGGCGCACGTGCCCGAAGCCGTGGTGGCGATGCTCGCCGCCTCCCTCCTCTTCCTGCCGATCCGGGGCGATGTCGGCCGCCGTTCCACCGCCACCTGGTCGCTGGCGGCCCGGGTGGACTGGGGCACCCTGCTCCTGTTCGGGGGGGGCCTGTCGCTTGGCGCCGCCCTGTTCCGGACGGGTCTGGCCACGGCGGTGGGGGACGCGCTGGTGGCCTGGACCGGCGCCGGTTCCCTCGTTGCCATCACCTTCCTCTTCGCCGTCCTCTCCATCCTCCTCACGGAGGCGATCTCCAACACGGCAGCGGCCACCATGGTCTGCCCCCTGGCCATCGCGGCGGCACAGTCGGCGGGGGTCTCCCCCGTGGCCCCGGCCGTGACAGTGGCCCTCCAGTGCAGCATGGCCTTCATGCTCCCGGTGTCCACGCCACCCAACGCCATCGTCTACGGCACGGGCCGGGTGACGATCCTCCAGATGATCCGGAAAGGGGTCACCCTCGACCTGGCCGCCCTGGCGGTGATCCCCCCGCTGGTCCTCGGCCTCTGCCACGGCATGGGACTGTAATCGAACGCCGCCGGCCCAGCGCCGCGAGACCGGCCAGGAGCCCCGCGACGAGTCGGGCGACCGACCCGCCCGTGGCGCACCCGCTGCACCCCGACCGGCAGTCCACGAGGGGATCCCAGGGATCGTCGACCATGGGCTGGAAGGCGGTGCACGTCACGGACCACAGGTGCGGGTCCGTGCCCTCGGAGACCAGCAGCAGGGTCCGACCGTCGGGCGTGAACGCGACCGCTTCGCCCTGCCCGGCGGGCGGGACCGGGAGCACGTCGGGCTCGCGCTGGAACGCGGCTGCGCCCGTGCCCCGGAACAGCAGGAGATCCTCGTCGGTACGAAGCACGGTGCGGAGCCCGGCCGGGGACACGGCCCCTCCGCTGGCCTTCGGGGCGCTGGCCCCGAGGGACTCCAGGTCCACGGCGTCGAGCAGCTCCAGCACCAGCGGATCGTCCTCCGAAGCCGAGGCCGGAGGGGTTCCGGGGAACGCGAAGACCCGGGCCGGTGCCTCCTTGGTGACCAGCAGCACGGCCCCGGTGTCCGGATCCACGAGCAGGGTCTCGGCATCGTGGGGGCCGTCCGGGTAGACGAAGTGGACGGCGTCCAGGGGGCCGACCTGCGTGCGGCCGCCCGGGTCGAGCGGTTCGGGTTCTGGGACCCGCCAGACCACCCCGCCGTCTCGCTCGAGGTCGTTGTCTCCGATGTCCGCGACGTGCAGACAGGTGCAGACGGGCTCGCCGTCGGGGCAGGGCCCCACCGCGAGATCCTCCCAGTCCACGTTGCGCACACCGGCCAGGGTGAACGTCCCCCGGTCGCCCCCGTCGGTGTCGGCAGCGTACAGCACGGGGCCTTCTTGGTGGTCCTCGTGGAACCAGACCCCCCCGGGATGTGCGTGGCTCGCAGCCAGGCCCGAGATCTCGGCGAGATCCCCGACCTCGATGCGTGCGCCCTCCACGGCGGGCAGCCAGGCCGTGCAGATGCCGTCCTCCCGGGCCAGGGCCGGAGCCAGGATCAGGGCGAGCGCGCAGGCGTGCATGTGTCCCAGGTAGCGCGGCCCTCCGGTCTCGTCGGCACCTCAGCAGCCGTGGGCCGCCGCCTCGGCGAACGAGACCATGAGGTAGTCCCGCTCGGTGTCGTGCCAGCGGCCGGTGCGGGGATCGAACGTGTAGGGGCACACCTCGCTGCGGACGGGCGTGTCCGCCCGGATGGACGGCCTGCCCTGGCCGGCCAGGAGGCCCCCCAGGTCGGAGCCCACGGCGCTCACCCCCTCGCGGAAGGCTGGGAGGAAGACCCAGGCCGTCCCCACGAGGCCGACCACGAGCACGCCCAGGACGAGCACGTACTCGGTGACGGCCACGCCCCGGCGGTTCGGGCCCACACGGCGCATGCAGACCTCCAGGCAACGAGGCTGCAAGGGACATGCCACGCCCCCGCGTGCCGTCGGAACCGCGGCTCGGGCCTCTCGGGGCGCACAAGGGTCCACCGGTGTCGCACCCTGGAGCCTCCTGCTGCGGCTTCGATGCCCCACCCAACGCCCTGTCCGGGGCGCACGGATCAGCGCGCGGCGTTGGAGGTGCCGGGTGTGCTCGTCTCGTCCGGGATCCAGGTGGCGCCGCCGTCCGGGGATCGGGCCAGGGAGACGTCCGTGGCCTGCTCGGTGTAGCGGAGAGCGTCGAGGGCGGTGCCGTCGGGCCGGTAGACGGCCAGGACCTCCCCGGATCGGGCCAGCTTGAAGGGGAGGTGACGGATCCCCTCCTCCGGATCGGAGTCCGCGACGAGGACGAGCCATCCGGCGGCGGGCAGGACGAGGCCTGCGGGCAACTCGGCCTTGGTGGGATCCCCGAAATCGTCGGTGATGGTGTACCCGCCGAGCGTGAGGTCGCCAGAGGTGAGATTGAAGAGCTCGATCCAGTCGGGGAACGTGCCCGGGACGTCGCCGTCCTCCCAGGCCGAGGCGTTGGACGCCATGAACTCGTTCAGGAGGAGTTCGGGATCGTCGGCCAGTACCGGGAAGGGGTCGCCGGTGTCGTCGCCGCCCGAGGTGTCGCCCCCCTCGCACACGGCGTACCCGGAGCAGCCCAGGTCATCGCAGTCCACGCGGCCGTCTTGGTCGTTGTCCACGCCGTCGGCACACTCCTCGGCCGATTGGCCCTCGCCCCCCGAGGGACCGCACGCCATCGGAAGGAGCAGAAGGAAGATGGACAGGGGGGGATGCATGGGCGTCTCTTGCGCGGATCGCCCACTCCTAACCCGCCCTCGGCTGCCTGTTGCCCGGATGCTTCCTTCAACGGATAGAACGGGAGCCAGAGGTGGAGTCCCTCGACTATATTGCCCCTCGCCCCTTCCGCCCCGGCTGCCGGCCCATGCTCTCCTGCCTCCCGATCCTCCTGGGCGCGTGCGCGACGCCCACCTTGCTGATCAACGAGTTCATGGCCGACAACGTCTCCACGGTGGCGAACACGCGGGGCGAGTACGCCGACTGGATCGAGTTCTGCAACCCGGGCGCCGAGCCCGTCTCCCTCGGGGGCCATTTCCTCTCCGACAGCCTCGAGGACCCCCTGCGCTTCGCCCTGCCCGCATCCTGGCAGGTACCGGCCGAGGGCCACCTCCTCCTGTGGGCGGTCGGTGCGGCCGATGAGGAGGCCTTCTCGGTCCCGTTCCGGATCTCCGCGAGCGGCGAGTCCCTCCTCCTCGCCGCCGAGGCTGAGGACGGGGGCGTGGAGATCCTGGACCAGGTCCGCTTCGGTGCCCAGGATCCGGACACCAGCGTCGCCCGCTCCCCGGACTGCCAGCCGACCTGGATCCGCTCCGAGTCCCCGAGCCCGGGGCTGCCCAATCCATGAGCCCCTCCCGCGTCACCCTCGTTCGTCTGGCCGGCGGCATCGTTGCGCTGGTGGCCCTCATCGCCCTCGCGCTCCTCATGCCGTTCCTGGGCGGAACCCGCCAGAAGGCGCTCGTGGAGGCGGCGCGTACGTTCAGCCTCGTGGCCGTGGACACGGCGCAGTACACCTGGCACCTCCGGGACGGCTCCCCGGCCAAGGGCCGCGTGCTCCTCGACCAGCAGGTGATCCAGTTCGAGCGCGGCGACCTGGTGGAACTGCACCTGGATCCCTCCCTCACCACCGGGGACCGGGTGGTGGAGGGGCAGGTGCTGGCCGTGATCCGGTCGCCTCGCGACCAGTCCCGGCTGGATCAATTGAAGGGGCTCCGTGCGGACCTGGAGGCCCAGGTGGCCCTGCTCGGGGCCGGGTCCCGGCCCGAGGAGGTGACCCGGGTCGAGCGGGAGCTTCACGTCGCAGAGCGCCTTCGGGACAGCGATCAGGCGCTCCTGGACCGTGTCCGGATTCTGGCGGCCTCCGGGGCGGCCTCGGCCGAGGAACTGGAGGCCACCGAGCACCAGGTCCGCGTGCGGGACACCGAGGTGACCGTGGCCCGGGCCAGCGTGGCCGTGGCCCGCTCCAGTGCCCGGCCCGAGGAGATCGAGTCTTTGAGGGCGCAAATCGTAGCCTTGGACGCTGAGATCCTGGAGGTGGAGACCCGCCTTGCGGCCAGCGTGATCCGGAGCCCCATCTCCGGGATCCTGGAGCTTGGGGGCAGCGCGGCCGAGGTCCGCGTCTACACGATGGACCCCGCCTACCTGAGGATCCCCATTCCGGAGGCCGACCGGCACCGGGTGTCGGTGGGCGACCCCGTGGAGTACTCCACGCTGGCCGCGCCCGGCCACGTCTTCACCGGCACCGTGGTGGACCTCTCGGAGGATGCGTCCAACCTGAACGGCCTCCAGGTGTTCTGGGCCAGCGCCGAGGTGCCCAACCCGGATCTGCTGCTGCGCTCCGGCATGACCGGGGTGACCCACTTGCGCTTCGACGACAACGGCCCGTTCTTCCTGCGCTTCTGGCAGGAGCTCCTGAGGTACGGCCTGTGAGCCGCCCCATAGACATCGGTCGGTACGAGCTGAAGTACGCCCTACCCCTGGCGATGCACGACGCCGTCCTGGATCTCGCCGGGCCCTCGCTCGAGCGGGATCCCTTCTCCATGGACCTCGGCGGCGGCATCCGGGGCTACGAGGTCCACAGCCTGTACCTCGACACGCCCCGGTTGGACGACTTCTACGAGCGGCTCGCGGAGGTCCGGGTCCGCAACCGCTGCCGGGTGCGCACCTACGGGCCCCGCCACGAGCGCTCCCAGCCGGTGTTCCTCGAGAACAAGCGGAAGCTCGAGAACTGGGTGATCAAGGCCCGCGTGCGCGTGCCCTGGAACGCCGAGACCTGGTGCGCGAGCCTTGAGCCCGAGCCCTGGGTGGAGGCCAGCCGCACCCTCACCGGGCGGAGCCGGTTCCTGGCCCGCCAGTTCGGGGATCTCACCGGCCAGGGCCGGCGGGTGCCCGTGTCCGTGGTCCACTACGAGCGCGAGATCTTCATGGCGCCCGATCCCGATGGCCGGAAGGTCCGCCTGACCCTGGACCGCCACGTGCGAGCCACCACCCGGGCCCTCCGTCCCGTCGGCCTCTACGACCCGCCGGATGCGGACCTGATCCCGCCCGACTGGATGGTCATGGAGCTCAAGTTCTCGGGCACCGAGCCTGCCTGGATGCGACGGATCGTCCGGACGCTGGGGCTGAGGGCCGTCCCGGTGTCCAAGTTCGGGCTCTCGGTAGCATGGGGCGTGGCGGGTCGTCGTCCCCACGAGGTGCGCACCCTGATGCCCCGGCCGATACGGCGCGACGCGGTCTCGAGGGCGAACCTGGAGCCGTTGCCATGAACACGTCCCGGGTCCTGAGCGATCTCGAGTTGGCCTTCGGACAGGCACTCAACCTTGGATTTTCCGAGATCTTTCAGGGACTTCTCCTGGCCCTGGTGCTCGGGGTGGGGGTGGCCGCGCTCTACCGGGTGAGCGTCCCGGGCCGCGTCCTCTCGCCCGCCATGAGCGGATCCATGGTGCTGCTGTCCATCATCGCCTCCATGGTGATGATGGTGATCGGGAACAACATCGCCCGGGCCTTCTCCCTGGTGGGCGCGCTCGCCATCATCCGCTTCCGGACGCGCCTGAGGAGCCCCTGGGACATCACGTTCGTCTTCCTCTCCCTCTCGGTGGGCATCGCGTGCGGGGTGTTCGCCTTCCGCGTGGCCGTGATGGGCACGGCGGTGATCGCGCTCACGGTCCTCGTGATGCAGGCCCACTCCACGCTGCGCCAGCGGAACGGCATCCAGCTGCTGCGGTGCGATCTCGCGGCGTACGAGGCCCGGGAGGAGGCCATCGCGGGCGTGCTCGACGCCCACCTGAAGCAGCGCTGGCTGGTCGAGGCTCGCTCGCTACGGTTCGGCGAGACCCTCTCCTACCGATACCGCGTGGTGCTCAAGGAGCCCAACGGCACCGAGGCTTTGCTGCAGGCGCTTTCCGCCGTCGAGGGCGTGGAACGGGTCGTGGTCTACCAGGACGCCGACCACACGAGCGAGATGGAGTGACCCTCCGGCTTCCCTCCCACGGCCGGGTGGTGTACGCTTCGCCCGCATGCCTCCGTTCCAGTCCGTCTGTCTCGACGACTTCCCGAGCCCCGGCGATCCGCGTGCCCCGGCCGACACGCACCGCAGGGCGGCCTTCTACGGGTCCATCGCGTGTGCCGCCACCGCCTGGCCGTTCGCAGGCACCCTCTGGCGTACCGCCCTGCCCTGCCGCCGGCGGCCGCACGGCCAGGCCTGCACGGGACGCCTCGTGGTGGTCCGCTCCGAGGTGCCGCCAGAGATACGCTGGAGCTGCCCGGCCTGCGGGGACGGGGGCGTGATCCGAGCCTTCGAGCACTCTCCCTGGGATCTGGGCGTGGTGGAGATTCCGGCCGACCGCGATCCGGCTCGCTTGGACGTACCCCTCGCGCCCCTCGATCTCGCGGTGCTCCGAGCCATCGACCGTCTCGAGCGGCCCGAGCGACGGACCGTGATGACAGCCCTCGACCGCGGGTCCGAGGTCGTCCTGTGGGGGCCGCCCGAGGCCCTCTGGCGCCTGCTCGAGGCGGTCCGGGCCGAGGCCCGGCTCGCAGGCCGTCGGCGCCGCCTCGCGCTGGAGCGCGTGGCCGCGGCCATCGAGGCCGCCCTGCTGCGGGTGGCCTGACCGCCTACAGCGCTCCGGCCACCTCGAGGGCCCAGGCCTCGAGCGCCCGGATGCGGTCTCGCAGGACCGCGGCCCGCTCGAATTCCAGGCGGCGGGCGGCGGCCTGCATCTCCTCGCGCAGGTGCCGGATCGTGGCCGGCAGGCGGTCGAGCGAGAGCTCGTGGACCTCCTCGGGGACCTCCTCGGGGGTCCGGGGTGGCGTGAGGTAGTCGGCCCCGAGCAGGTGGGCGAGGGGGCTGTCCAGCGACTTCACCACGGTCTCGGGGGTGATGGCGTGCGCAGCGTTGTACGCAGCCTGCTTGGCCCGCCGGCGGTTGGTCTCGTCCAGGGCCGCCCGCATCGCCGGCGTGACCTGGTCTCCGTAGAGCAGGCAGCGGCCGTTCACGTTCCGGGCTGCACGTCCGATGACCTGGACGAGGCTCGTCGCGCTGCGCAGGAATCCCTCCTTGTCGGCGTCGAGCACGGCCACGAGCGAGACCTCGGGCAGGTCCAGGCCCTCACGGAGCAGGTTGATGCCGATGAGCACGTCGAACTCGCCCTTCCGGAGGTCCCGAAGGATCTCCATGCGCTCGAGCGTCTCGACGTCCGAGTGGAGATATCGCGCTCGAACACCGATTTCTGAGTAGTAGTCGGTCAACTCCTGGGCCAGGCGCTTGGTGAGCACGGTCACGAGCACCCGCTCGCCTTTGGCCGTGACCCTCCGGATCTCGCCGAGGAGGTCGTCCACCTGGTCTGTAGCGGGCCGCACCTCCACCTCCGGATCCAGGAGGCCGGTGGGCCGGATGACCTGCTCCGCGAACTCGCCTTGGGCGCGCTCGAGTTCCAGGCTGCCCGGGGTGGCGGACACGAAGATGACCCGGTGGATCCGATCCTCGAACTCGTCGAAGGTGAGGGGCCGGTTGTCGCGGGCCGACGGCAGGCGGAACCCGAAGGACACCAGCGTGTCCTTGCGCGCGCGATCGCCCCGGGCCATGCCCTGGACCTGGGGCAACGTGACGTGAGACTCGTCCACCACGAGCAGGAAGTCCTTGGGAAAGTAGTCGAGGAGCGTGGGCGGAGGCTCGCCCGCCTCGCGACCCGCGAGGTGGCGGCTGTAGTTCTCGATGCCCGTGCAGTACCCCAGGCCATCGAGCATCTCGAGGTCGTAGCGCGTACGCTGCTCGAGTCGCGCCGCCTCGAGAATTCGGCCCTGGTGTCTCACCTCCGCCAGGCGCTCCTCCAGCTCGGTGCGGATCCGGTCCATGGCGCGCTCCAGATCCTCTCGGGGCGTCACCCAGTGGGAGGCCGGATAGACCGCGACGCGGTCGAGATCCTCGAGGCGGGTGCCGCGCAGCGGATCCACCCACGCGATCGCCTCCACCCGGTCCCCGAAGAGCGACACGCGCACGGCCCTGTCCGACTCGCTGGCGGGGAACACCTCCACCACGTCGCCGCGGACGCGGAAGGTTCCACGGTGGAAGTCGATGTCGTTGCGCTCGTACTGGATGTCCACCAGACGCCTCAGCACGGCCTCGCGGGACACGGTCTGGCCGACCGAGAGGCGCAGCATCATGCGGTCGTAGGATTCCGGTGAGCCGATGCCGTAGATGCAGGAAACCGAGGCCACGATGATCACGTCCCGTCGCTCGAGCAGTGCGCGGGTGGCGGCGTGCCGGAGCTTGTCGATCCGCTCGTTGACCGAGGAGTCCTTCTCGATGTAGGTGTCGGACGCCGGGATGTAGGCCTCGGGCTGGTAGTAGTCGTAGTAGGAGACGAAGTACTCGACGGCGTTGTCCGGGAAGAGGCGGCGGAACTCGCCGTAGAGCTGGGCGGCGAGCGTCTTGTTGTGGGCGAGCACCAGCGCGGGGCGGCCCACCCGTGCGATCACGTGGGCGATCGTGAACGTCTTGCCGGTCCCGGTGGCGCCGAGCAGAACCTGGGCGCGACGGCCCTCCTCCATCCCTCGGACGAGGGTCTCGATGGCCTCCGGCTGGTCGCCGCAGGGGAGGAATTCGCTGGACAGACGGAACCCGGCCATGCAGCCTCCCGGGGCCCGCATCCTACCCCGCACGACCCCGGGATGGGACGGCGGGTCCCATGGGTTGCCTTCTTCCTGCCGGCCGGGCGGGGCCGGGGGATGCACCCACCCCGCACCCGCCTGGCCGGCGATGGGCCCCGACCGCGAGGTCCGGCCGGGGCACACCTGGAGAGCAGGTCCTTCCTGTGTTAGGTCGGACCTCGATGACGCGGAGGCTTCCGGGAAGACGGGGCGACCACGGCCCACGCCGTGCGTCGACCCGCACGAGGGCGACGAGGACGAGAGGCCTCCTGACGAGCCTCGCCCGGGGGTTCGACATCGGCGTGGCCGGGAAGTGGCTGATCCTGGGATCGCTCGTCGGTGTGGTGGCAGGTCTGGGCGCCATCGCCTTCCAGGCCCTGTTGCAGATCGCGTCGGGTGCGCTCCTGGAGAACCTGGCCGGCCTGGGCCTGGGCCGACCGGGGGGCGAACCGCCCGTCGTCGCCTTCACGACCGGCCCCTTCCGGCCCTGGCTCGTGGTGCTGCTGCCCGCCCTGGGCGGCCTGGTCTCCGGCCTGATCGTCCGCTGGTTCGCCCCGGAGGCGGGCGGCCACGGAACGGATGCCGCCATCCGGGCCTACCACCACGAGCTCGGCCGCATCCACTGGCGGGTTCCGCTCGTGAAGCTCGTGGCGTCGGTCCTCACGCTGGGCAGCGGCGGATCCGGAGGCCGGGAGGGTCCCATCGCGCAGATCGGGGCCGGCTTCGGGAGCTTCGTGGCGACTCGCCTCGGGTTGAGCACCCGGACCCGGCGCTGGCTGCTCGCGGCAGGCATCGGTGCGGGCGTGGGCAGCATCTTCCGTGCCCCCCTGGCAGGCGCCGTGTTTGCCGCAGAGGTGCTCTACGCCTCCACGGAGGTGGAGACCGAGGTCCTCCTCCCTGCGACCGTGGCCTCCATCGTGGCGTACTCGGTCTTCGCCGCCCGCTTCGGGTGGGGGCACATGTTCACGGGTGTGGGCGACTACGACTTCTCGCGCCCCATCGAACTCGTGCCCTACCTCGTCTTGGCGTTGATCGTTGCCGCCGCCGCCTGGGTCTTCGTCCGCACCTTCTACGGGGTGCGCAACCGGGTGGCTCGGCTGCGTCTGGCGCAACCCCTCAAGACCACGCTCGGGGGTCTCGCCACCGGCCTGGTGGCCCTCGGGCTCTACTACGCCATGGGCCGCGATGCGGGCGTGTTCGACGTGCTGTCGGCCGGCTACGGCATCGTCCAGGAAACCCTGGAGAGCGACGGCACCTCGGTGGGCCTCGCCCTCCTGCTGGTCGTGGCGGCGGGCAAGATCGTGACCACGACCTTCTCCATCGGGTCCGGGGGAAGCGCGGGCGTCTTCGGGCCCTCCATGGTCATCGGCGCCACCCTCGGCGCTGCGGTCGGGAAGGTCTTCCACGGGATCGCGCCCGACATGGTGCCGCACGTCGCGCCCTTCGCGATCGTCGGAATGGCGGGCTTTTTCGCTGCGGCGGCCAATACGCCCATCTCCACGGTCATCATGGTGAGCGAACTGACCGGCAACTACAAGCTGCTCGTGCCCGCGATGTGGGTGTGCGCGCTCGCCTTCCTCGCGGGTGGACGCTGGAGCATCTTCCACAACCAGGTCCAGAGCCGGGTGGCCTCGCCCGTCCACTTCGGCGAGCAGGCCCGCCACATGTTCAGCACGACGACCGTCGGGGAGATCGTGAAGAAGGACCGTCGATTCGCCCTCCTGACACCGAGCATGACGCTGGGCGAAGCCCTCGCCGCCACGGGTGGGACCCGCCAGCGGCTCTTCCCCGTGGTAGAAGGGTCCCGCTTGGTGGGAACCTTCCACCAGGACGATCTGCTGGGTGCGCTCCAGGATTCCCGACCGGGCGCCGCTCCGCTCCGGGTGTCGGACCTCGTCGCCCCCAGACCGCCGATCGTACGGTTCCACGACAGCGTGTCCGTGGCCCAGCGCCTGCTCCGGACCCATCACGTGGACGAGATCCTCGTGGTGGACGCCCACAGAACGCCGGTCGGGATCCTCACGAACGCCGACATCCTCCTCGCGTTCACGCGCACGCTCTCCCAGCGGCAGGCCACCGAGGGGGAGGTCTTCCCGGACACGGGCACCGAGACGGAGGACACGCGAGACGGCGCGGAGCCCCGGACGTGACGCACCTGCCCGCCCCGCCGGATCCGGACGCCCTGGATCCGTTCTTCGCCCGCCTGTCTCAGGCGCTGTGCGCACTGCTCCTCCTGGACTACGACGGCACGCTTGCGCCCTTTCGCCTGGACCGCACCCGGGCCACGCCCTGGCCCGGCGTCCGCGAGGCCCTGGCTGCGATCCAGGCGACCGGCCGGACCCGCCTGGTCCTGGTGTCCGGCCGGCCGGTGGGAGAGGTCGCGGATCTCCTAGGCCTGGACCCCGCTCCCGAGATCTGGGGCGTCCACGGGCTCGAGCGCCGCACCCCGGACGGCAGGGTCCGGAGGGAGCCCCTGCCGCCTCGCGCCGAGGTGGGGCTCGAACAGGCGGCGGCATGGGCGGCCTCCATGGGGCTCGGGCCTCGGACCGAGCGCAAGCACGGGGCCCTCGCGATCCACCTTCGCGGAATGTCGGACGCCGACGCCCTCCGTTTCTCCCGTGCCGCCCGAGCCGCCCTTGCGCCCATCGCCGACCGCCACGGTCTCGCGGTCCTGTCGTTCGTCGCCGGGGTCGAACTGCGTGTGCCCTCTGCCAGGAAGGCCCGGGCCGTGACCACGTTGCTCTCGGAGATGCCCGACGATACGGTCGTCGCCTGCCTCGGTGACGACGCGACCGACGAGGACGCGTTCGAGGCGCTCCACGGGCGGGGCGAGACGTTTCTGGTGCGTGTCTCTCCGCGTCCCAGCCATGCGCGATGGCTGCTCCCTCCTCCCGAGGGGGTCCTCGCGTTCCTCGCCCGCTGGGCCGCCTCGCGGCCCTCACGGAAGGCTCCATGAGTACCGCGCACCGCCTCGTCCTCGTTTCGAACCGCCTCCCGATCGTGATCGAGAAGCGGGAGCACCAGTGGCAGGTGAGCCCCGCGGCCGGAGGACTGGTCACGGCGCTCGCCCCCATGCTCACCCAACGGGGGGGGCTGTGGATCGGGTGGCCCGGCGTGGAGGCAGAGCCCGGGGTCGACTGGGCGTCGCTGCTCGTCGAGGGGGGCAGGGCGGCCGGGTACGAACTGCTCCCGGTCTGGATTTCTCCCACCGACCTGGACGGCTTCTACCTCGGCTTCACCAACTCCCTCTTGTGGCCCCTCTTCCACACCATGCCCGAACGGTGCCAGTTCGATCCCGAGGCCTGGAGCACCTACCGGCGGGTGAACGACCAGTTCGCAGAGGCCGTGGCCTCACAGGTGCGCCCTGGGGACTTCGTCTGGATCCAGGACTACCACCTCATCCACGTCGGGGAGCGGCTCCGCGAGTTGGTACCGGGCGTCCGGGTCTCGTTCTTCCTCCACATTCCCTTTCCGCCCCTCGACCTGTTCCTCAAGGTTCCCTGGCGCATGGATCTCCTGCGCGCCCTGCTCGCCTACGATCTGGTGGGCTTCCAGACCCAGAGGGACATGCGCCACTTCCTCTTCGGGTTGAACCGCATCCACCCGGGTCTCCAGACCTCGGGCCGGGGATCTCTCGTCCAGGTCCACATCGAGGGGCGTTCCCTGCGCGTCGGAGCCTTCCCCATCGGGATCGACTACCGGGACTACCGCTCCAAGGCGCAGTCGAGCAGGATCCGCTCCTTGCGGGACCATCTGGCTGCCTCGGTCGACCATCGCCAGGTCGTCCTGGGCGTGGATCGCCTCGACTACACCAAGGGGGTCCCAGAGAAGCTGCTCGCCTACGAGTCTCTCCTGGAGCGGTACCCCGAGCACCGCGAGAAGGTCGTGCTCCTCCAGGTGCTGGTCCCCAGCCGGGCAGGGGTGTCGCACTACCAGGCGCTCAAGGATCGCATCGATCGTCTGGTGGGTGCTGTCAACGGCCGCTTCGGAACGACTGGCTGGACGCCCGTCCGGTACCTGTACCGAGCCGTCTCTCGCGAGGAGCTGGTGGCGCTCTACCGCCTTGCCCAGGTCTGCTTCGTCAACCCCCTGAAGGACGGGATGAACCTCGTCGCCAAGGAGTACTGCGCGTGCCAGGTCGACCGGGCGCGGGGCGTACTCGTCCTGAGCGAGTTCGCGGGCGCCTCGGGCCAGCTCCAGCGGGGTGCGCTGCTCGTCAACCCCTACGACACCGAGAGCGTGGGCGACGCCCTCCACGAGGCGCTCACCATGCCTCCCGAGGCGCGCAGGGCCCGCATGGCCCGCCTCCAGGAGGTAATCCGCCGCCAGGACGTCTTCTGGTGGGCCGAGGAGGTGCTGAGGGCTTCGGGCACGGCCGAGCCCCCGGACGTCCCCGCGAGGGAGGAGTACATGCCTCGGTTCAGTATGGAAATAGACGATTAATACGTCTTTTTCCCGAATACGTCGCCGAACCCCGAGATCCGGGCGCCTGCAGACGGGGGGATGGAACGGCGGCCGGGCTGGGTCTTGGAAGCGTCACCGGGGTAGAAGGGGCCTGCATCGGTCCCCGGATCCCGGGAAACGCGAGGTCCCCCTTTGAAGACCGGTCTTGGCTCCCGACTCTTCGCAACCCTCGGAGCGCGTCTCGGTTCCCGTGGCCTGTTGGCCCTGGGGCTGGTCGTGGCCCTGCTGCCCGTGCCGGTGGGGTTCGGACCCTGGTCGCCCTTCGCCCTGGACCGGGTCCATTCCCGCCTGGCCGCAGGGGATGTCCGTGGTGCCGCCGAGGTCTGCGAGCGCGTGACCCGCTTCGGTTCCACGCCGGGGATCCGGCGTCGCGCACGCTACGAGCTGGCGCTGTTGCAGGCCACGAACCTGGGTCGTCCCCAGGAGGCGCTCGACACGCTCCATTCCCTTTTGGGGCACCTGCCGCCCGGCCATCCCCTCGAGTCCGACGCGCTGAAGCTGCTGGCCGAGACCTTGCCACGGGCTACGGATCGCCAGGATCTCGCAGCGCAGAGCTGGGAAATGGCCGCCCGGCGCGTGGCGGATCCGGATCGCCGGGACCCCCTGCTGCTGGCAGCCGCGAATGCCTGGGAGGATGCGGGCGAAGCATCGCGCGCCCGGCTCGTCCGGGGGCGGGTGGCCACCGGAGGGGGTACGGCCGAGGCACGAGCCTGGCTGGCCATCGGCCGGACGTGGCTCGGCGACGGGCAGCCGGCACGGGCCTACGAGGCCTATCGCCAGGGCCTCGACCGGTCCGCCTCCGACGCGGACGCCCGCATGGCGCGGCTCGGGATGGCCCTGGCCCTGGACGAACTCGGCAGCGCGGACGAGGCGGCGGCCGAGTTGGAGGTGGCCCAGCAGGAGGAGGGCCTGGATGCGGCCCTGGAGGTGACCCGGAAGCGGGTGATGCGCCGGGCGGGGATCGGGGAGGGGCCGTGATCCTCCTGGCCCTGGCCCTGGCCTGCGTGGAGCCGCGCGTCCCGGCGCCCGGCCTGCCCGCGGACCTGGCCGCTGCTCCGTTGGTGGTGCTGGCCGACGAGCGGGCCGGGCTCGAGGGGCGTGACGATCTCGACGCGATCGATCGGCGGCGTCTCCTGGACCTGGCCTGGCGCAACCGGTCTCCGGCCCAGGTGTCCGACGACCTCTCCGGCGTCCGTCCCGATCGGCGCGAGGAGGAGGCCGCCCTGCGCCGGGAGTGGCGAACGGAGCACGTGGCCTACTCGTGGGACAACCTGAATCCGGACGCCCAGATGGAGCCCCAGCCCGAGCACATGAGCCTCACGTGGCGGGTGCTGGCCACCAAGCTGCCCTGGGCGCGCGCCCACCAGCCCTTCGAGGAGCCCTGGATCTCGGAGTACTTCGCCCGCAAGCGCTGGTACGTGGTCCGGGGCGGACCGGTGGCCCTCTCGGTCATCGACCAGGTCCAGCTGGACAGGCTGCACAGGGAGCTGGAGGCGATGACCGCGAGCGACCTGGAGGCGTGGCGTTCGAGCCTGCCTTTGCCGGAAATGAGCCCCGAGGAGGCGGCGCTCGAGGCCCGACTCGCCACCGAACTCCTCGCCCTCCGGTCGGAGCAGGGGGGATGACCCATCCCTTCCGGGCCCTCTCGAGGACGCCCGTGCGCCTGCCCTGGCCAACCAGGGCCGGATCCCTGGGAGCCGCCCTCGTCCTCTCCGGGCTCCTGGTGCTGGCCGTATTCGTGGCTTGGAGCCTATGGATCGGGATCTGGCGTACGAAGGGGGACGACGGTCCCCTCCCGGTCTGGATCGGCCCGGAGGACCGCGCGACCGAAGGCCTGGGCGCCGAGGGCTCCTGAACGGCGCGTTCCTGGACACCCCGCCCCGTAGATGCCACGATGGAGAGACGGAGGATCCATGTTCCCCCTGCTCGCGCTCCTGGGGATCGCCTGCAGCGCACCCGACGACACCGGCACCCCCCCGCCCGAGGACAGCTCGAAGGACTCGGGCGGCGAGACCGCGGGTGACTCGGCGCCCGACACCGGCCTCGAGCCCTTCGCGCCCGTCTACTGGACCTGGAACCTCTACACCGGCGTCCAGGACGGCCTCACCGTCCCGGTCACGTACCTGGGCGAGGCGATGCCGCCGTACCTGGATGTGCTCCTCCTCGCCCCCGAGTACCCGAAGGACCCCACCCCAGAGGGGAAGTGCCAGATCCGCTACACGGTCACGGGCGAACCGGCGATCCTGGATCCCGGGCAGATCCTGGGCTGGGAGCTGTCCCTGGCCCCGCTGGACACCACCTGCGACCGTCTGGATCCGGTGGAATGGGGCGAAGACCCCTTCACCTTCGGCCTCGCGCACACCTGGGCCATGGCCGCCCTTCCTCTGGATCCGCTGCTCGAGAAGACCTTGGACGCCGCGGGCATCCGCACCGATCACGTGATCGGCGCCGATACCTGGCTGGACGGCGCCTCGGTGGCGGAGGCGAACGCGCAGCAGACCCACTACGCCAGCGCGGTCGAGGTGGATGCCGACATGGTGGTGAATCCCGGGGACGTGCTCGACGCCGACGCGCTGCTCGCTGGGACGGACGCCTGGTGGGTGCTCCACCACGCCTACCTGTTCGAGATCTGATCCCGCTCGAACCTTCTGGAGGTGCCTTGCCGACCCGCTGCGCCTGGGTGACCGACGACCCCTTGTACATCGCCTACCACGACCGCGAGTGGGGCGTGCCCGTCCACGACGACCGTCGCCACTTCGAGTTCCTGGTGCTGGAGAGCGCCCAGGCGGGCCTCTCCTGGCTCACGATCCTGCACAAGCGCGAGGGCTACCGCCGCGCGTTCGCAGGGTTCGACGCCGAGGCGGTGGCACGGTTCGGACCCCCGGACGTGGAACGCCTGCTCGCGGATCCCGCCATCGTGCGCAACCGACGGAAGGTGGAGGCCGCGGTGGCGAACGCCCGGGTCTTTCTGGAGATCCAGTCGAAATTCGGTTCCTTCGACGCCTACATCTGGAGATTCGTCGGCGGATCGACCCGCCGCAACGCCTGGCGCACGGCGGCCGAGGTTCCCGTATCCACGCCCGAATCCGAGGCCCTCTCGGACGACCTGAAGCGGCAGGGCATGCGGTTCGTGGGTCCGGTCGTGATCTACGCCCACATGCAGGCCTGCGGCCTGGTGGACGATCACACCACCGACTGCTTCCGACACGGGCGGTAGGCGCCCCGACGCTCACCCGCCGCGCCGCACCTCGGCCTGGGCCAGCGCGTCCACCCGCTCGTTGCCCTCGATGCCGGCATGGCCCGCGACCCAGCGCACCCGGGCGGCTGGCCGGCCGGCCAGCGCCACCCGGAGCGGGCCGACCAGGTCCGCGTTGGCCCGGACCTTCCACCCCAGGACCGCCATGCCCTCGGCATACCGGCTGTCGGTGCACAGGAGGACCGGAGCCTGGGCGGGGACCTGCGCCTCGTCGAGAAGGGCGAGCCCCAGCCGAAGCGCGGCGAGCTCGGCCCTCTGGCTGGTTCCCCTTCCCAGGAAGCGTGCCGTCTCCAGGCGCACGCCGCCCGGCCCTCGGAGGACGGCTGCCGCCGCTGAGGGGCCCGGGTTGCCCAGGCACGCCCCATCGGTGAACACCACCCAGGTGTCCGAGGAGAGGCCTTCGAGCAGGGATGCGGCCTCAGCCCGCGCTCTCGCCGCCTGGGACGCGTTGCGGGTGCCCGAGCTGCCCACCCCCCCCTCGGGCGCGGTCGTGCGGGCGACACGATCCTGGACGGCCAGGAGGCCCAACAGGATGAGGGCCTGGTAGTGCGCATCGTAGTCCGCGCGGTGCTTTTTCGCCCGGTCCTCGGGGGGCAGTGCGAGCCGCTCGGCCAGCACCTCCTTGTTCGTGTCGAACCAGTGGAGGCCCAGCACCCCAGCGGCCAGCGACTTGGTGCACATGGCCTTGTAGCCGAAAGGGTTGGGCAACCCCTCCACGCCGTATGCGTGGGATACGAACGACCAGTCGAACGGCGCGTTGTGCCCGACGAAGACCGGCTTCGTGCCGGGCACCGTCTCGGCGGCGACCCACGCGGAGAGGGCCTCCAGTGCCAGGCGTCGGGGGCGCCCGTGGGCCCGGAGGTGGTCGATCGTCAGGCCGTGCACCGCCATGGCGCCCGGGTCCACGTGTCCGAAGACGGGCTGGATCTCCACGTAGAACGACCCGCCCAGCTCCCGGCCGCCTCCGGGCACAGGCCGTACGCCGACCGCGCCGAGCGAGATCATGTCGTGGTAAGCGGGAACCTGTCCCGTGCACTCGATGTCCACGCAGCAGTAGGTCGCACGCTCGGACGCCACGGGTCACCTCTCGAACCCGACCTGGATCCAGCGGACGGGCGAGCGCCTCGTTAACATCGGGGCCCCATGAAGCGACTCCTCACCGCATTGGCCGTTCTCAGCGGGATCGCACTCCTGGGCCTGGCGAGCCTCGCGCTCGCGGGCCTGGGCGCCCGGCGCGACCACGGCCCGGTGGCCACCTCGGTGGCCGTCACGGTGCTGCTCGCCCTGCCCGTGCTCGGCATCGCGAGCCTTTTCGGGCGCCGGATCGCGGGTCTCCTCACCGGCGCCATCGCCTGGCCGCTGCTGCTGCTGGTCGGCCTGCCCCTCTACTTCCCAGGGGAACGTCGGGAGGCCGTCCAGAGCGGCCTCGCCCTGCTGGGCTTCCCGCTCGGCCGGATCCTCTCGGTGGAGCACCAGGAGCAGGTGTCCCGCACGGTGGACGACCTGTTGGCGACCCCTCGGGCCCGGCCGCCCGTCCCCCAGGCACAGCCCACCGTGGTGCCCCCGCCTGCGCCGGGCGACCCGGACACCGTGGCCCTGCCCTACGAGGGCTCGGGCCACTCGCTCCTGGTCGCGGTGGGCCTGGATGGGCCGGGCGAGCGCCACGTCGAGGTCCCCATGGTGCTGGACACCGGGTCCACCTACACGACCCTCGACCGGGCCACGCTGGCCGCCGCGGGGTACGCCGTGCCCGACGATGCCCCCACCATCACGTTCCAGACGGCCACGGGCGAGGCCACCAGCCCCATCGTGCTGGCCGACCGCCTCTGGGTGGGGGGCCTGGAGGTCCCGGGTGTGACCATCGCGGTCTGTGACACCTGCGCCGACCCGGGCAGCCGAGCCGGTCTCCTCGGCCTCAACGTGTCCGGTCGCTTTCTCCTGACGCTCGACACGGTACGGCGGGAGGTGGTGCTGACCCCTCGCCTGGACGGACCGCTGGCCGCGCTCGATGCCCGGCCGTGGGTGGATCTGGACGCACGCGGCACCCACTGGCCCGACGGCCACACGGAGTTCCGCATCCGGGTCCGCAACGACGGCCCGCGCCCCCTGGCCGAGGCCCTGGTCCGCATCGGTTGCGGCGATGCCACCTTCGACGTGGATCTCGGACCCGTGGGTGCAGGCGAGGCGCTCTCGCGGGAGGCCTCCGTGCCCTCGGGCACCGACTGCTCGCCCTTCCGCGCGGATCTGGCTCGGGCCCGCTGGTAGGGCGCCCGCCCTCAGGGGGGTTAGAGGGCGCTTCCTCAAGGTGCCCCATGCCCAATCCTGCCATTCCCCGCGCCCAGGTCCACGCGCTCGCCGAGGCCTGCTCCGACGCCCGCGAGGCCTTCGAGCCCATCGCTGCACGCCTGTTGAAGGAGCAGCGCCGCCTCGGGCGCTTCATCGAGCGCAACGCCGCCTCCCTCGGCGCCGGCCCCGCACAGACGGCGGTCTACATGTGCGCCGTGACCGTGCGGATCTTCGAGCAGGTCGGCGGCCGCTTGAGGGCCGTCACCCATGCCGACCTGGACGCCGCAGCCGCCCGCGTGGCCACCGCCGTGGACGACCTCCTGCCCGTCGACAAGGCGGTCCCCGAGCGGCTCCGATCCGTTTCTTGGCGTGCCCAGCCCCACCTCCTGGACGAGATCCTCTGGGCCCTCTACGAGAAGGAGACCCGCGAGGAGGGGGAGCTGCAGGTGGAGCCGCCCGAGGCGTTCCTCCTGCTCCTCACGCTCTGGGCCATCGTCGAGGCGCTCGACGCCCGCTGGACCCCCCCGGAGGGGTTCGGCGCGTGAGCACCTACCGCACCACCCCGGCGAGCCAGGCCGCGTAGTCCGGATCGCTCTCCCGGACCTCGAACGTCACGATCTTGGGGGTCTCGTAGGAGTGGAGCGCACGGGCGCGCGCCACGACCGCCGAGACGCGATCGGTGGAGGTCTCCATGAGCAGCACCTCCTCCGGATCGTCCTGGATCGCTCCCTTCCACCAGTAGAGCGACCGCACGCCGGGCAGGATGTTCCCGCAGGCCACGAGGCGTTCCTCGAGCAGTCGGCGGAGCAGGGGCTCGGCGTCGTGAGGGGCACAGGTCACGAGAACGAGGCGCACGGGCTATCCGGAAAAGGGGGTGTCGTCGCAGACGTCGCCGATTCCGTCTCCATCGGAGTCCTCCTGGTCGGGGGCCCAGGATCCGTCGGGATCGAGCGAGAGCTCCAGGTCGAGGACGGGGGTTCCGGCGTCGAGGAACCGGACGTAGTTGCCCCAGGCACCCCCCTGGTCCCGGACCTTGACGAGCATCCGGTTCCAGCCGGCCCGGAGCGTGACCTCGGCGGTGAACAGGTCCACCACCGTGCCCTGGCACCCAGAGATGTCCATCACGACCTCCCCCTCGAGCCACACGCGGGCGCCGTCGTCCGGGCCCAGGGCGAGGGTGAGCCCGCGCGTGGACTCCGAGCGGACATACACCGCGGTGTAGACCTCCCGGGGCGGGTCCACCGCGCCGTAGTCGGTGAGGAACTCCAGGCGATCCGTGAGGCTCCAGAGCACGGTCCAGGTCGCGCTCCCGGCGCTGTCTCCGAGCCCGGGCGCTACCGCGGCCTCGTCCGTGGCCACCAGAGCGTCGTCGGAGGGGCGGCAGGCGTCGGTGCTGGAGGTGCCCCAGTAGGGGCCCGCAGCCAGCCAGGTACGGAGGAAGCCCTGCCTCGAGGGAGCGAGCACGGGCGCGCCGGGACCGTTGGGCAGGTCCGGGCAGTTGTCCTCCTCGTCCAGCACGCCGTCGCCGTCGCGGTCGTCGTCGCAGCGGTCGGGTCGGCCGTCGCCGTCCGGGTCGTCGGTCTCCTCGAGCGGCCAGGCGGCATCCTCGGGGGCCACCGGTGCGATCTCGAGGGCGTAGTACGGCACCGGCGCGTCGAGGAGCCCGTGGATGCACACCGCGTAGCGCCCACCGGCGAGGAAACGAGCCCCGGGTGCCTCGTCCGGATCGAGCATCGCACAGCCGTCCGCACCCGGAGTGCCCACCGCTACCTCGGCGCCGGTGGGGTCGTGCAGGGCCAGCGTGGCCGGGGCGGGGCAGGGGGTCAGAAGCCGGGCTGCGAAGCCCGAGCAGTCGTCCATGTCCAGGTCGAAGCAGTCCACGTCGCCCTCTTCGAGGGCACCGTGGACGATGCGGCCATCCCAGGTCTGGGCGGCCTGCCACGTGTCGTTGGGCTCGGCCTCCAGTTGGCCGTCCTCCACGGTGCAGGCGGGGGTGCATCCGTCGCCTCCCCAGGCGTTCGCGTCGTCGCAGGCCTCCTTGGCGTCGCACACGCCGTCCCCGCAGGCGGCGGGCAGGCAGTCGGTCCGGCACGCATCGGGCGATGTGTCGCTGTTGGCGTCTCCGTCATCGCAAAGCTCGCCTTCCTCGAGGATCCCGTTGCCGCAGCCCGGCAACAGGCCCGAGTCCTGGTGGGACTCGCAGGAGGCGGCGAGTGCGAGGAGGAGGACGGGACGCATGGGGCCCGCCTATCCGCCCGGCGCGCCGGCCGGGTATGTTGTGGCCATGTCCATAAACGGGTTCCTGATCCTCACCGCGGCCCTGGCCGCCGAGACCCGCTTCCACCCGGGTCCCGGACCCGAGTGCGTGACGATCGACGCCGACTCGCGCATCGGATCCATGCCGGTCCGGCGGACCGGTGCGCTGCTCGCCCACGTCGAGGATCCGGGCGCTTTGCTCGTGGATCCGGACGTCGCGCGCGTGGAGGTGCTCGCCGGAGACGGCCACGTCGTTCGGATCGTGCCGCGCGAGGGCCTGGACGAGGGGACGCTCTCGGTCGATCTCCACGGCCGGCCGGGCGTGACCTGGGCCCATCCGGACCTCGCGCTGCCGCTCGTGCTCCACGCCCTGCCGGACGATCCCTTCGTGACGGACCAGTGGCATCTCGAGAACACGGGGCAGGGGGGCTGGCTCCCAGGTGTGGACATCAATGCCGAGGCCGCCTGGGCCCGGACGTCCGGACACGGAGCCCTGGTGGCCATCGTGGACACCGGGGTCGAACTCACCCACCCGGACCTCGCGGTGATCGGCGGTTGGGACTACGTGAGCGGCGACGCGGACTCCAGCCCGGACCTGGAGGACGACAGCGGGCCCCACGGCACGGCATCCGCGGGCCTGGCCGCGGCGATCGGCGACAACGGGCGCGGGGTGGCGGGCGTGGCCTGGGAGGCCCAAGTCTACGCCATCCGTCTCATCGGGGGGTACACCACGCTGGGCGACCTCTACGACGCCTTCGTGGAGGCCACGGACGCAGGGGCGTGGGTGATCTCCAACTCCTGGGGCTTCGGGGACGACTGCTCCCCCTTTCCCACGTTCGGCTCCATCCAGGACGCCGTGGATTACGCCGAGCAGCACGGCCGCGGCGGCCTGGGGACCGTGGTGGTGGCCAGCGCCGGCAACGCGAACTGCGACATCTCCGAGGACGGCTTCCTCGCCCATCCCGCGGTGGTGGGCGTGGCCGCGTCCAACGGCAACGACGAGCGGGAGGGATACTCCTGCTACGGGGACCACGTGGACCTCTCGGCCCCCTCCGGAGGGGTGCTCACCACGGACCTCACCGGGGAGGCCGGCTACGGATCGTGGGAGAAGGACGACGCCTGCTACGGGTACTTCTCGGGCACGAGCGCCTCGGCGCCCATCGTGGCGGGCGCCGTTGCGCTCCTGTTCGGGGCCAATCCCCGCCTGACTGCGGCCCAGGCCCGCGAGGTGCTCTGCGAGACCGCCGTCCGCCTCGACGTGGACCACGCAGGCTACGACGCATCCGGCTGGAGCCCCTGGTACGGCTGCGGGCGGGTGGATGCCGGCTCGGCGGTGCAGGCGGTGGCCAATGCGGCGCCTGGCGCACCCGTGCCGCTCGTCCCTGGGGCAGAGGCCTGGGAGGAGCGGGTGCTGCTCGCCTGGGTGCCGGCGGTGGACCCGGACGGCGACTGGCTCGAACACACGGTGTCGTGGTGGGTGGACGAGGGCCCGGTCCAGGAGGCCACCCTGGAGGGGTCCTCGCTCGACCTGAGCGGTGCGGTCCAGGCCGGGGACCGGGTGTCCTGGCAGGTGTCGGCCACTGATCTCTGGGGCCCTGGAGAGGCCAGCGACGTGCGCTCGTTCCGCGTCGTCGAGACCCCTCGGCGGATGCGCCCCGATGCCTCGTGCGCGGCGACCGGCCGCCGCCACGGCGCATGGGCGATTCTCCTCGCCCTGCTCGCGATGGCCCGACGGCGGAGGGGGTAGCGCCCGGCCTGCCAGTTTCGCGGGCGTCGTGCTTGCCCGGCAGCCCGGGCCTCGGCTATGCTCCTCGCCTCGCACCACACACGGAACGCCCGGGATGCCCCAGTTTGCCTACGAGGGACGGACTCCGGCGGGCGATGCCCGACGCGGTGAGATCACCGCCGCCAGCCTCGACGCCGCACGGGCGCGACTCCGGCAGATGCAGATCGATCCCACGACCCTCCGTAGGAAGAGCCTGTGGTCGGCGGAACTCCACCTGCCCCGCATCGGGTTCCTGAAGCCGCGGGTCACCAACAAGGATCTGGTGATCTTCACGCGGCAGTTCGCCACGATGATCGACTCCGGCCTCCCGCTGGTCCAGTGCCTGGAGATCCAGGCCCAGCAGGCGCCCAATCCCACGCTCCGCGAGGAGATTCGGGTCGTCAAGGAGGCCGTGGAGAGCGGATCCACCTTCGCGGACGCGCTGCACAAGTTCCCCCGCACGTTCGACGATCTCTACCAGAACCTCGTGGCTGCGGGCGAGATGGGCGGCATCCTCGACACCATCCTCAACCGACTCGCCATTCAACTGGAGAAGACCGAGAAGCTGCGCCGGCAGATCCGCGGCGCCATGACCTACCCGGCGATCGTCTTCACGGTGGGCATCGGGGTCGTGGCCCTCCTTCTCCTCGAGGTGGTGCCCACCTTCGAGTCCATGTTCGCGGAGTTCGAGCGGACCCTCCCTGTGCCGACCCAGTGGACGATCGCGCTCTCGCAGTGGCTGCAGCGGTACTTCTACGTCGTCCTTCTCGCCCTCCTTGGCACCGGGGTGCTCCTGCGCACCCTCTACCAGCAGAGGTCCGGCCGCCTCGTGGTCGATCGCTTGCTCCTCCGCACACCGGCGGTGGGCGATCTGCTCCGCAAGACCGCGGTCGCCCGCTTCTGCCGCACCCTGGGCACCATGATCTCCTCGGGCGTGCCCATTCTCGACGCCCTGGACATCTGCGGAAAGACAGCCGGGAACCTCGTCATCGAGAATGCCATCGCCCGGGCGCGGGACTCCATCGCCGAGGGCCGTTCCATCGCGGAGCCGCTCCTGGCCACCCGGGTCTTCCCGGAGATGGTGTGCCAGATGATCAGCGTGGGCGAGGCCACCGGCGCCCTCGACGTCATGCTCGGGAAGGTCGCGGACTTCTACGAGGACGAGGTGGACCACGCCGTCGACACCCTCACGAGCGTGATGCAGCCCGTCATCATCGTGTGCCTCGCGATCTTCGTCGGCGGCTTCGCCATCTCGATGTACCTGCCGATCTTCACGATGGCCTCGGGAATTCAGCAGTAGCCCTGGGCCGCGTCCCGGTGCCATCATGACCGATCCAAGCCCGACCGCCTCCTCGCCTGCGGCCGGATTGATCCTGCGCAGGCGCGTCACCGCCTACATCCTGATCCGCCTCCTGGTGGTCTCGAGCCTCCTGGCGCTGGTGGCCTCCATCGTCCTTAGGGAACCCGGGACGCTGCCCGTGACCCGTGGGCTCTTCCCCCTGGCCGCGATCACCCTTGCGTTCCTGGCCGTCAGCGCGGCCTTGGTGCGTACGGTGAGCGCGCTCGATCGATTCGTCCTGGTGCAACTGCTCTTCGACGCCGTGTTCCTCACGGTGCTCGTGGTCCTGACCGGCAGGGGGAGCAGCATCTTCGTCGTGCTCTACTTCATGAACATCATCGCCGCGGCGTACCTCACGTCGGGACGCATCGCGATCCTCGTCGTCGCCGTCGATGCGTTGGCCTACGCCGGCGTCAACGCGGCGGAGCTGGGGACGATCCTCCTCGCGACCTCGACACCCGGCGCCCTCACGGCGGTGGCCGACGAGATCCTCCGGATCCTCGCGTTCGTCCTCGTGGGCGTCTTGAGCGTGGGCCTCGCCAACCGCGTCCGGAGCGCCGACCGGGCGCTCGTGGCCCAGGTCGAGACCACGCGCGCCCTGGAGGAGGAGCACGGCCTCGTGCTCCAGAGCGTCGCCTCAGGCATCCTCGTGGTGGGGTCGGAGGGCCGGATCCGCTCGGCCAACCCGGCTGCCGAGGCCATCCTGGGGTCCGTGGTGGGGTGCGATCTCGCGGACGTGATGCCCGGCCTCGCTCCGGAGGCAGCGACCCAGGACCTGGCCGTGGGGTCCGACCCACGGATCCTGGTCTGCTCCCAGAGCCCCTTGGGCGAAGCCGGTGCGTCCGTGGTGGTCTTCGAGGACGTCACCCACCTACGGGAGGTGGAGGCGGAGGCGGAACGGGAGGAGCGTCTGGCCGGGGTGGGCCGCATCGCAGCGGCCATCGCGCACGAGATCCGGAACCCGCTCGCCAGCCTGTCGGGGGCCATCCAGCTCCTGGCCGAGGACCGGCCCGGTCCGCTGGTGGACATCGCCACCAGCGAGGTGCGCCGCCTGAACGACCTGGTCGGAGACTTCCTGGACCTGGCCCGCCCGGAGGTCATCTCCCCACGATCCGTCGATGCGGACGCCCTGGTACGGGAGGTCGCAAGAGACTTCGGTGCGGATCCACGCTACCGGGACTCCGTGCGGGTGGAGGTGGCGGGCGGGATCCCGCATCCGATCGTGGCCGACCCGGATCGGCTCCAGCAGATGGTCTGGAACCTCTTGCTCAACGCGGCCCAGGCCATGCCCCGGGGCGGACCGGTGCGCCTCGTCACCGCGCTGGACGACGGCCTCGTCCACATCAGCGTCCAGGACGAGGGGATGGGGATGTCCGAGTCCGATCGGGCCCGGCTGTTCGATCCCTTCTTCACCACGCGGCGGGGAGGAACGGGCCTGGGCCTGGCCAACGTGGATCGGTTGATGCGCGCCCACGGCGGCCGAGTGGACGTGCGGTCCGAGCCTGGACGAGGGTCGTGTTTCACCCTCGTCTTCCCCCGCCAGCCTCCGAACGGGTAGGCGCTCCATGTCCAGCTACCGCATCCTCGTCGTGGACGACGAACCCTCCATGCGAGACCTCCTTCGCATCCTGCTGGAGCGGGAGGGGTACGTGGTCCAGGCCCTGTCCACCGCCGAGGAAGCCCTCGAAGCCTTCGACGAGGATCCGCACGATTGCGTGGTCAGCGACATGAGCCTGCCCGGCGCCTCGGGCATCGACCTGCTGCGCGACGTCAAGGCCCGAGCCGCGGCCGGCGCGCGCGACGTGCCGGTCATCGTCGTCACCGCCTACGGTACGACGGAGAGCGCCGTGGAAGCCATGAAGATCGGCGCCTTCGACTACGTGATGAAACCCTTCTCCAACGACGAGCTGAAGCTCATCGTCCGCCGGGCCCTGGAGACCCGCCAGCTCAAGGAGGAGAACCTCGCGCTCAAGCAGGCGCTGCAGGACCGCTACCACTACGGTACGCTGGTGGGCTCGAGCCCCGCCATGGCGGAGGTCTACAGTCTCGTGGAGCGGGTCAAGGACACCCGGATCTCCTGTCTCATCGTGGGCGAGTCGGGCACGGGCAAGGAGCTGGTGGCCCGGGCCATCCACTACAGCGGCACCCGGTCGGGCGGACCTTTCGTGCCGGTCAACTGCGGAGCCATTCCCGAGACCCTCATCGAGAGCGAGCTGTTCGGGTACCGAAAGGGCGCCTTCACGGGCGCCGTGAGGGATCGGGCCGGGCTGTTCGAGGCGGCCTCCGGCGGCACGCTCTTCCTGGACGAGATCGGGGAGATGCCGCTCATGACCCAGGTCAAGCTGCTCCGGGCCATCCAGGAGCGCCGAATCCTGCCCGTGGGCGGCACCGCGGAGCGGGAGGTGGACGTCCGGATCCTGGCCTCCACCAACAAGGATCTCCAGCAGGAGGTCGAGCGCGGCACCTTCCGGGAGGATCTCTACTACCGGATCAACGTGGTCACCCTCCCGGTCCCCGCACTGGCGCTGCGTGGCGACGACATCCTCGAGCTGACCCGCCACTTCGTGACCCGGTACGCCCGGGAGTACGGCAAGGCTGTCGAGGGACTCACTCCAGATGCGGCGAACCTGCTCCGGCGCTACCCCTTCCCGGGGAACGTGCGGGAGCTGCAGAACATCGTCGAGCGCGCCGTGGCGCTCTCCGCAGGACCCCGGATCGGACCGGAGGCGCTGCCCGGGCGCGTCCAGGAGGTCGATCGGCCAGCCGATGAGATCGACGGCATGCCCGACGAGGGCATCGACCTGGAGGCCCGCCTCCAGGCCGTGGAGCGGCACTGGCTGCTCAAGGCCCTGGATCGGGCCGGCGGGAACCGCACCCAGGCGGCCAGGCTCCTGGGTCTCACGTTCCGTTCGTTCCGCTACCGTCTCCAGAAGCACGGCCTGGCCTCCGAGTAGGGAGTCCCGGATGTGACGTTCCGTGTCATGGGTGACATTTCTTGTCACCCTCCTGGCCCTCGATCCGGGTTTTTCCCGTGCACCGGCCGGCCTCGGAGGGGTGGCACGGTTCTTGATAGACTTCGCAGGGCGCGTGTTCACCCCCTCATCCAGGAGTACCCGATGCGCAAGGGATTCACCCTCGTCGAGCTCATGATCGTGGTGGCCATCATCGGCATCCTCTCGGCCATCGCCATCCCCAACTTCGTGGCGATGCAGTACCGCGCCAAGCGGGCCGAGGTCCCCACCAACGTAGATGGCATCAAGACGGCCGAGATCGCCTACGACGCAGCGTTCGACACCTACGTGCCCGCAGCTCCGGCCCCGGACGACACCCCGGCCAAGGCGGCCCGGGACTGGACCTACCCCGAGGACTTCCAGGCCATCGGTTGGGAGCCTTCGGGCAAGGTCCGCGGCAGCTACTCGGTCACGATGCCGGGCGTCACCAACTTCCTGGTGACCGGTGACTGCGACGTGGACGGCGACACGACCAAGTCCACCTACACGGCGACGAAGTCCCTCGGCGCCGCGATGACCACGCCCCAGGACGTGTACTAGCCACGGCCCCGGCTGCACGGGGCCGGCCACGGCGCCCGTGCAAGGATAGGCTGTCGGGTATGACCGGGCTCGACCCGCACCCGACCGGGAGGCAGCCACCGGTGGTTCCCGGACCTGTCCAGGAGGAGGTGCAGCTCCTCGGTAGGGTCCGGCGGTACCTCGAGGAGCACCCCGAGCCTCCGGCGATCACCGGCCGGGATGTCCTGAGGGAGATGGCCGAGCTGAGGGAGAGCGCCTTCGACGCCAAGGAGGAGGATCTCCCGGCGCTCTTCCAGCACTACGACCAGCTGGCCTCCCGAGCCCGCGTCGTCGGGGCCGACGTCGGGCGTCCCCCCGTGGACCCAGACTGCCCCTACTTCGCCCACCTCCGGCTCCAGGAAGACCGGCGGACGCGGGATCTCTTCATCGGCCGGGGCACGCGCATCGAGCCCGGGCTCCGAATCGTGGACTGGCGGGACGCGCCCGTGAGCACGATCTTCTACCGCTACCAGGAGGGCGAGGAGTTCGAGGAGCAGGTGGGGGACGTCGTCCTTCAGGGCACGGTGGCCGCACGGCGGATCGTGGGGGTGGCCGGTGGGGAGTTGCAGCGCGTGGACTGCCCCCAGGGGTCCTGGGTGCGGGAGGACGGTGCCTGGATCCCGCTCGCACGGCCCCCGCCTTCTCTGTCCGGCGGGGCAGGATCTGCATATCGGGCGGGAGATGCTCAAAAATCTCGCCTGGGCACCGGGCTCGCCCACCGTGCCGACAAGCACCTCCCGGAGATCGCCGCCTTGATCGATCCCCGGCAGTTCGACCTCGTGACCCGGCCCGGAAGCGGGATCGTGGCCATCCGAGGCACGGCCGGAAGCGGGAAGACCACGGTGGCGCTGCACCGGATCGCCTGGCTCGTGCACGCGGATCCCGAGCGCTTCCGGCCGTCCCGGATGCTCGTCCTGGTCTGGGGACGGGCGCTCAAGAACTACGTGGCCCACGTCCTGCCTGCCCTCGGCGTGGAGGGCGTTCGCGTGGAGACCTGGGAGGCATGGGCCCGCTCCTTGCGGCTGCGCCTGTTCTCGCGGCTGCCCAAGGCCTGCCGGGAGGACTCCCCGGGCAGCCTGCAGCGGATCAAGCTCCATCCCGTGTTCGAGACCGTCCTGGAGCGTCGGATCCGGACGCGCCTCGCGCCGCCCGGAATGGCGTCGGCGCTCGACGACTTCGTGAGCCTCCTCTCGGACACCGAGGCCACCTTGAGGGTGTTCGAGGATCTCGCGCCGGGCGCCCTGCCGAGACCCACACTCGTGGCGGCCGGCCGGGAGATGGCCGACCAGGCCTCCCGCCTCCGGGCCTGGCTCGACGGCGACCGTTCGGCGGGCTCGATCCTGGACTGCGAGGACGACGCGCTTCTCCTCCGTGCATGGCAACTGCGCGTCGGCCCCCTGCGCGGCCCGGACCACCGGCCCGTACGTCACGCCCACGTGCTTGTGGACGAGGTCCAGGACTTCGCCCCCTTGGAGCTCCGGGTCGCCCTGGGCACGCTCGACGACGGTCGGTGCGCCACCCTGGCGGGCGACACCGCGCAGCACATCGTGGACGTTGCGGGCTTCACGGACTGGAAAGCGCTCTTCGACCACCTGGACGTGCAGGGCACCGTGGTGGAGACGTTGCGCGTGTCCTACCGCTCCACGCGCGAGATCGCGGAGTTCGGCCGCCGCCTCCTGGGCCCCCATGCGGACGCGGAACCACCCCCTCGCACGATCCGGGCCGGCCCGCCCGTGGAGATCCTGCGGTTCACCGATCACGGGGCCCTGGTGGCCCTGCTCGCGGACACGCTCCGCAACCTCTCCCGGTCCGAGCCCCTCGCGAGCGTGGCGCTCATCGCCCCGGATGAGGCCTGTGCACGCCTCGTCTACGAGGGGCTGCTCCGGGCTGAGGTGCCCCGCCTGAGGCTGGTGCTCGACCAGGACTTCTCCTTCGCCCCCGGCGTCGAGGTGACGCTCGCGCGGGACGTCAAGGGGCTGGAGTTCGACTACGTGGTCCTGCTCGACACGAGCGCTCGGCACTATCCCGACACCGACACCGCGCGGCGTGTCCTCCACGTGGGAGCCACTCGGGCCATCCACCAGCTCTGGGTCACGGTCACCGGCACTCCGGCTGCCGCCGTCCGGCCGTTCCTCGGGGCTCCCGGATGAGTCGTGCGGAGGCGGTCCGGGCCCGCCTGACCCAAGACGCCCTCGACCGGTTCGCCGCCCTCGCGGTCGACGATGGTCTCTCCCGTTCCCTCGCCGAGCTGGCGGCCTCCCCGATCGTCGCCGAGGTCCTGGCCCGAGCCCTCCGCCAGGCCGCCGGGCGCCCCGAAACCGCCGAGGGTCTCCGAGCAGAGGTCCGTCGGCTGGCCGCCCGTGCGGCTGCGCCGGTCCATCCGCGTGCCCGGCTCCGGCAGCGGATTCCCAAGGAGATCACCGATCCTCTGCGCCATCTCCTCGCCGATCCCTGGGTGCCCGAAGAGGACCTGGTGCTGCGCCTCATCGACCACGAGGCCATGCGCTTCCTGGTCCAGGAGGTGCTGCAGGAGAGCGCGGTCGGCCTGGTGCGCCGCCTGCGCGCCCTGGCTCCGGAGCGGCTGCCGGCCCTCGGGCGGGCGGTGCGGCGGACCTCGGTGGGTCACGGGCTGTCCCGCTTGAAGGCGATCGGATCCGGGATGGTCTCGGCGGTGGGCAGCGAGATCGAGGAGCACCTGGAGCAGCGGGCTCGCGAGTTCGTGGGGCAGGGCATCCGTGCCGCCCTGCTGCGCGTGGCCAGGCTGTTGACCGACCCGGCGCGCGCAGGCACGCTGGCGGACTGGAGGGCCCACCTCCTCGACGCCGTGCTCGACACGAGCGACGCCGCATGGGCACGGGAGGCTCGCAAGACCGACCCGGATCGCCTGGCCGGCGCCCTCCTCGAGGGGATCGAGAGACTGGCAGCGCGACCGGACCTGCAGGCCGTCCTCGAGGATCTCCTGGCCCGCGCCACGGGCGCCTGGTCGCAGGGCACGCTGGGCGATCGGCTCGAAGCGGCCGGGCTCCTCGATCCGTTCCGCGAGGCCGCGACGGCCCTGGTGAGGGAACGGGCTGCCCGGCTCGTGGAGACGCCCGCGTTCCAGGTTTTCCTGGACGATCTCCTCGAGGACCGGTCCACGTGATCCCTTGGGCCCTCCTCCTCCTGGGCGCTTGCGCCGACAGCACGAGGAACGCGCCGGCCGTACCCGATCTCCCCCCCACGGCCCGCGCAGACCTGGTCCGCATGCTCGCCGAGGACCGTGCTGCCGTGCGCCATCCCTCCGACGGCGGGGGCTCGGCCCGGCTGGTGGAGGGCACACCCGCCGTGGCCGGCCGTACCGGTACCTGGACGCTCTCGTACACCACCGGCCCGCTCGGCATCGCCGAGGGCGGGATGCTCTTCCTCCAGGTCTCGCCGTTCTGGGGCTGGAGCTCGCCCCAGGTCCAGGATCCCCTCGGAGCGGGATTCACCGAGGTCTCCACCACGGCCTCGGGTGTAGTCCTCGAGCCCGAGGGGCTCGGCACCCAACTCCTGGCCGTCCGGGTGCGAGGACGGGCTCTCGAGGAGGGGGAGGCGGTCGGGTTCCGGTACGGGGCTGGCCCGGCCGGGGCGCTGGCCGACCGGTACGCGGAGGGCGCCTCCCGCTTCTGGTTCGGGGTGGATGGCGACGGTGACGGGGTGAGGGCCCTCCTGCCCGACGCACCGTCGGTGGCCGTCGCGCCTGGCCCGGCCGCCGGGATCCTCGCCACGCTCCCCTCCACCGCCCGGCCCGGCGAGGAGGTCCGCCTGGCCGTAGCCGTCCTCGACGGACAGGGCAACGCGGGCGTTCGCTTCGAGGGCACCCTCGCTCTCGATGCGGATCCGGCGTTGGAGGTGCCCTCTGAAATCCGGATCGGCCCCGCCGACGGCGGGACCGCGTGGGTGTCTGCCCGCGTGTCCGGGGAAGGTACGGCCCGCGTCCGCGTGTCCGGGCCGGGCGGGCTCGCCGGACTCTCCAACCCGATCCTGATCTCGGCCGCCGTCCCCCGCGTGCTCTGGGGCGATCCGCACGGCCACGGCGACCTCTCCGACGGTACGGGCCGGCCGGCCGACTGGTACCGCTACGCACAAGACGTGGCCGCACTCGACTTCGCCGCCCTGACCGAGCACGACCACTGGGGACCATGGCCGCTCGATACCCGGCCCGACCTGTGGGCGGAGATCCAGGCCGCGGCCAGGGCCGCGCACGAGCCCGGCCGGTTCGTGACGTTCGTCGGGTACGAGTGGACCTCCTGGATCCACGGCCACCGGCACGTCCTCTTCCCGGGCGACGGGGGCACGATGTTCTCGTCGCTCTCAGAGGCCACCGACACCCCCGCGGAGCTGGTGGAGGCGCTTCGGCCGCTCGGCGCGGTGGCCATCCCGCACCACCCTGCCGGCGGGCCGGTGGCCGTGGACGCCTCCGAAACCTGGGATCCCGAGGTGGTGCCGGTGGTGGAGGTGGCCAGCGTACACGGCTCCAGCGAGGCCGACGACGTGCCGGGCGCCATCTACGACGCGGTGCCGGGGCGCTGGGTGAGGGAACTGGTGGCCTCGGGTACGGCACCTGGATTCGTGGGCGGTGGGGACGGACACGACGGCCACCCGGGCCTCGCGCAACTGGCGGGCGGCCGGGGAGGGGTCACCGCGGTCCTCGACGCCGACCTCACCCGCGAGGGCATCCTGTCGGCCTTCCGGACCCACCGGGTCTACGCCACGAACGGCCCCCGCATCGTGTTGTTCACGACGCTGGACGGACATCCCATGGGGAGCCTTGTCGCCGTGTCCGGCGAGGCCGTCCTCCGGATCTTCGCCCTGGGCACGACCGATCTCGATGCCGTGGACGTGGTTCGATCGGGCACCGTCACTCCGCTCGACGCCGGCCGCCAGGCGGTCTTCGAGGGCACCGTCCCGCTCACCGGTTTCGAGCCGGGGGAGACCGTCTACGTACGGGTTCGGCAGGTGGACGGCGGCATGGCCTGGTCGAGCCCGTTCCGGATCGCGCCCTGATCGACCCTTCGCGACCCTTGCCGGGCGCCCGCGACGCCTACAGCCCCTCCAGCATCGTGCGGGCGAGGTCCCGGATCTGCTCGCTGGACGCGGGGTCGTCAGCCGCCTGCCGGTAGAGCGGGACCGCCTCGGCCGCCCGACCCCGGCGCCGGAGGAGGTCCGCCAGCAAGTAGGTGACCCGCGCGGCCTCCGCCGGGGGGCGGCCCGGCTTGCCCAGGTAGGCCCGGTACTCGGCGATGGCGAGATCCTGGAACCTGGGCTCCACCGTGCCCACCATGAGGCGGAACCGGGCGAGGGCCTCGCGCTCCGCGTCGTCGAGGCCCAGGGTGGCGAAGGCGTCCAGGTACCGGTCACGCTGGGAGGCGTCGCCCAGGCGCTCCGCGACGCGGGCCAGGTTGTAGGTGACCTTCTTCCGATCCGCATTCGAGAGCGCCCGGGCCAGTTCCGCCTCGCCCAGCTTCAGCGTCTCGCGGGCGGCCTTGGGCCCCTCCAGCCCCAGGTACTCGCCCACGGCGCGGTCCCGCGCGAGCCAGGACGCGGTGAGGTACAGGCCGCCCACGAAGGCCTCGTCGCTTCCCAGCGCGCGGTAGAAACGGGCCGCGATGGCGTAGCGGTCCCAGGTCTCGAGCGTGGTCGGATCCCGAACCTCGGCCTGGACCTCGCGGGCCACCTCTCGGAGGCGTGCCAGCGTGGCCTCGTCGCGAGGGGTCTCGAAGTCGGTGCCGAGGAGCGTGAAGTAGTCCTTGGGACAGGTGGTGATGGCGTACTCGCGCCACTGGCCGTGCGAGGCGTAACTGGCGAGGTCGCTGTCCCACCCGCCGAGGGTGTTCGAGGAGATCTGGACGTAGGTCCGAGCCTCTGCGCCGTCGAGCGGGCAATGTGCGACGCGCGTGGCCATGCGAGCCCCCCAGGCAGGGAGCGACAGGGCTGCGGCGAGGATCACAGGTGCGAGGCGCATGCGCAATGCCGATCAGTCCCTCACGATCGCGTCCAGAACCGGCTCGTGGTCCTCGAGGAAGCGGCGGACCCGGACGGGATCGAAGGCGGGGTGGACCTTGAAGACAGTGGAGCCAGCGTAGACGAAGTTGCCACCGATGCAGAACGGCTGGGTGCCGGGGTTGCGGCCCAGCAGGGTGCGGCCCCGAGCCAGGCCCGCCTGGTCGATGAGGCGGATCTCCTCCTCGCGGGAGGCGAACGCGTGGACGGGGTGGTGGAACCGGATGCCGTGCTTCGCGTAGAAGGCACGGAAGAACTCCAGCGACACCGGCATCTGCTCCACGTAGTAGGGAGTGTCGCGCGAGGATCCGTCGGCCGCATCCTCGATATCACGAGCCCGGCACCAGCGGATCTGGGCCGCGTGCATGGCCGCCTTGCAGGACAGGCACCAGACGAAGCGGGAGCCGTAGGTGCGCCGCAGGGTGAGGAGGCGGCCCCGGACCAGCCGATCCATGTCCGCCCGGGCCGGCTCGATCTGGTGGGTGACCCGGCCGGGGAACCGCGCGAGCAGGCGCGACGCGGATGTGCGGGATCCCTCGACGAAGACCACGCCGTGCCCGATGTCGAAGGTCAGCAGGTGGACCCGGTCGAAGGTCTCGAGGAGGCGAAGCGTCCCGGCCGTGGAGTCCACACCCCCCGAGAAGAGAAAGGCGACCTCGCTCATCCGCCCTCCACCAGCCGCCGGAGGCGGCTGCCGGCCGGGTCGGCCACGAAGTCCTGGACGAGCCGGCGCGCGCGTCCGACCTTCTTTGCGTAGAACGCCTCGACCTCGCGCCGGTACCGGGTCATGTCGTGGCGCTCCAGGTAGAGCCAGCGGGCCCAGAGGTTGAAGAGCACCATCTGGTAGCACCGACCCTGGATGGTCTTGTCGTAGGGCGTGCCCTTGATGACACGGGCCGGCAGGATGCCCAGCTCGTACAACTCGTCGCCGGTGGTCCGCTGCACGCTGGCCTGACGCTCGGCGCGGGCGGGGCCGAGGCCCCACACCGAGGAGCCGAACTCGATGCCCTGTTCGTCGTCGTACCGGAAGACCGGGTTTTCGTAGCGGATCCGGGCGTCCGCGTACATCGCCCGGAACATGTCCAGGACCTCGATCATCTGCTCCGGGAAGATCACCATGGCCCGGTTGGAGCCGTCCCACACGTTCCCCACGCCCGCGTCGTGGCAGTAGACGATCGTGCGCAGGTGAAAGGCGAGCTTGCACAGCCCGCAGGTGGTCAGGACCATGAAGCCGTGCCTGAGGACGTCCTCGAGGTAGCTCTCGTAGGAGACGTGGCTAAAGAGGCGATCCACGTTTTCGATGGGGGGCCTCACGAAGCGATCCGGCCCGAAGCGCTCCTTGAGCTTGCGGACGTGGAGTTCGGAGTTCTGGACGTCCGTCATGCCGAAGCGGCGGTAGGTGAGGAGGTGGACCTCTGCGAACCGCTCGGCCGCACGCACCGCGGCGAGCGTGGAGTCGCTCCCCCCCGAGAACAGGAGGGCCACACGGTCAGCGGGGCTCGATGCCGGCATCGGGGCGCACCCTGTAGAAACGGGGAGGGACGAGGTTGGCCACGCGGCCCAACAGCTCCGAGTAGACGATCCGGGCCCGCCACGGGAGGACGAGTCCCAGCGCCGAGGCCACGAAAGCGATGCCGATCTTCAGGGGTCTCATGCGGTTAGGGGCTCCGACCGGGCACCGGCACCGTCGGAGCGGTACGTCCTGGCCCGAGACCCCTCACCATACATCCATGGCCGCCCCGATGGTAGTGCCGGGTTCATCGTCGGATGTCAGGTCGGTCCCCCGCGAGGGGATCGCGGGCTGGGGCTTCCACGCGGGTGCCCTCGTGTCCGGGCTCGTGGTCGCGGTGGCCGCCACCTTTCCCCTGGTCGCGCACCCGCTGGACCACCTGCCGGGTGCGGCCATGGCCGGAGGCCTGTCGCATGCCTGGCGGGCGTGGTGGACATGGATCGCCGTGGCGGTGCGCCACGAAAACCCGGCCTGGACCGACCTCCTCAACTTCCCGGCCGGATTCCCGGTGGGCTTCCACCTCGGCAACGTCCTGGACGTGCTGCTCGTGCTTCCGATCACGGGCATCGCGGGTCCCGTGGCGAGCGCGGTCGCGTGGTGCCTGGGATCGCTCGCGCTGTCGACGTGGGCGGCAGCCTGGCTCGGGCACAGGACCGGACTGCCCGCCCCCATCGCCGTGCTCGCGGGCCTCCTGTGGGCGTTCGCCCCCCATCACCTGGCCTTCCTCATGGGCGGGGCCTACGAGAACCTCGCCAGCCCCTTCCTGCCGCTCCTCCTCGTGGCCCTCCTGGACCTGCTCGACCCGGATCTGCCGGCCGGCGTCCTCGGCCGTGCGGGCCGGGCCGCTGGCGTGGCCGGGTGCCTCTTTGGCCTGTCGCTCACGGTCTGGTTCTCCGGGCTGGTGGCAGGGCTCCTCGCAGGCCTCGTGGTAGCGGCGCTCCTCACCGTCCACCGACGGGCCGTACTGCCCGGCGCGGCCTGGGCGCTCGCAGGCCTCGCGGTGGGTGCCGCGGTCACTTGGGCCGCCTCCCGGGTCCTCCTGCCCATCGTCCCCTCGCCGCTCGGGCGCATGACCGTCCGCTCGGCGCCCATGGACAGCCTGTGTCGGGCGTGGCTCCATGGCCTGCCGGTGGACGCCGTCCTGCCCTCGGGCATGCTCTGGCTCAACCACCACGTCCTGGGGGGGGTGGCCGTGCTTGCCCTCCTGGGCGCCATGAGCCGCAAGGGTCGCTTCTGGCTCCTCCTGGCCGTGCCCTTCCTGCTCGACGCGGCCCTGCCCGAGACCTGGCTGAACGGCTCTTTCCAGACCCCCGCCATCCTCCGGGGGGTGAAGCCGCACCTCCAGACGCTCCTCGGCAGCGGGGAGCGTCGCCTGTTCCCCCTCCATCTCGCCCTCGCCCTGGCCGCGGGCCACGGTCTGGCCTGGGGTCTCCACCGCATCCGGGCCAGCTTGCGCGTCACCCGGGCAGCCGTGCTCCTGGCCCTCGTCGCATGGGTCGCCGAACAGCGCCTCCTCGGCCCGATCCCGCTGCCTGTGCCCTGCTTCGAGGCCCGGACCGGGGCATGGACGGCCGAGGTGGCCCGAGGTCCGGCGGGCGCGGTCCTCGACGTCCCGATCCTGCTGGAGGGGTCGGGCGTCCCGGGCTGGGTGGTCAAGGGGATTCACAGCCGGTACATGTTCGACCAGACCGCGCACGGCCGGCCCATCTTCACGGCCACCGGGTCGCGCTTCGTCATGAACGAACGCCAGCTTCCGGTTCAGGATCCGCTGGTGCGTGCGCTCCTGCCCTTCGGCCGCGGGGTCCTGGCGGCCCGGACCGGACCTGTCGAGGATCTGCCTGGGGCGCCGCAAGACCGCCGGGGCCCCTGGAACCGAGCCACCGCGGGCTGGACCCCCGCCGGCCTCCAGGCAGCAGGCTACGCGTGGGTGGTCCTCCACGAGGCGCTCCTCGACCCCTGGGACGCCACCTTTCTCGAGGCCGCACTGGAGGACCTCCTGGGCCCCCCCCTCGCCCCGGGCGAAGGTGTCCTCCTCTTCGGCGTCCCGGATCCTGGACCCCACGAGCCGATCGTCGTCGCCCCCGGCCGCAAGGGACGATAGAATGGCGGGTCCCGTACCCCCGAAGGGGCCCGATGCCGGCCGACGACCTGGTCCTGGGTATTTCCGACGACTACGTCAGCAACGTCGCCCTCTTTCAGGGCGGTCGGCCCCTGTTCGCCGCAGCCAACGAACGCTTCACCCGAAAGAAGGGAGACGCCGGGTTCCCCGCCGAGGCGCTCGGGCAGGCGCTCGACCATGGGGGGGTGCGTCTGTCCGACGTGGACCGCCTCGTCATCGCCAACCGGACCCACTTCGTCTACCGGGTCATGCGGGCCCAGTTCAAGGACTACAAGCACGACTTCTTCAACATCCAGCAGAAGCTCTACTGCAAGTACCACGATCTCGTGGAGGCGCTCCCGGCCTTCGGGTCCGTGGTGGGGGTCCTGAACCGAGCGCTGCTCACCGCCAAGACCCGCACCCGCGTCCTCCTGTGCGACCACCACACCGCCCACGCCGCCGGGGCCGTGTATTCCTCGGGGTTCGATCGTTGCCTGGCCGTCACGGTGGACAACCTGGGTGACGGCTTCTCCGCCAAGGTCCACACCTGGCAGGACGGGCGCCTCGAGTACCTGTGGGGCTCGCGGGCCAGCGATTCCCCGGGGCAGTTCTACGGCGAGATCACCCAGCTCCTGGGCTTCAACCCGCTGCGTCACGCCGGCAAGGTCACGGGCCTCTCGGCCCGGGGAGACCCCGAGCCCGCCATGCCGATCATGAAGGAGCTCTTCTTCCTCTCCCCGGATCGCCGGCGGTTCGGCATGATGCCCTCCTGGCAGCGCTGGAAGGACCGCGGCCCCTACTTCCGGCTGGGCCTGTTCTCTCCCGAGGACATCGCCGCAGCAGCCCAGAAGCGGCTCGAGGACGTCATCTCCGGCTTCGTGGCCCATGCGCTCGAGGTCACCGGCCACAACCGGATCGCCCTGGCTGGAGGGTGCGCCGCGAACGTGAAGATGAACCTGGTGCTCAAGCAGTTGCCCGGGGTGGAGGCGCTGCACGTCCACCCGGCCATGAGCGACGAGGGCCTGGGCTTCGGGGCCGCGGCCTGGTTCCTCCTCCAGAAGGGTATCGCTCCACGGACGCTCGACACGGTCTTCCTCGGTCCCGGGTTCTCGGAGGCGGAGGTCGAGGCTGCGCTCGCCAAGGGGGGCGTCCCCTCGATGCGGCCCCGGGACATGGCCGACACCGTGGCAGGTCTGCTCGAGGCGGGCCACGTTGTCGCCCGGTGCGACGGCCGCCTGGAGTACGGCCCCAGGGCGCTCGGCAACCGCAGCATCCTCTACCGGCCCGACGACCCCAGCGTCTCCGACTGGCTCAACGAGAAGCTTCGCCGTACCGAGTTCATGCCCTTCGCCCCCGTGACTCTGTGGGAGGACGCAGAGGCCTGCTACGACGCGACGGCCGGGGCTCGAGAGACCGCGCGCTTCATGACCATGGCCTTCCCCTGCACGTCGGGCTTCGCCCGTCTCTGCCCCGGGGTGGTCCACGTGGACGGTACGGCGCGGCCACAGCTCGTCCGTCGCGAGGAGTGCCCGGAGTACTACGACATCGTGGCCGCCTACAAGCGCCGCACGGGTCTGCCGTCCCTCATCAACACGTCCTTCAACATGCACGAGGAGCCCATCGTGAACGGCCCTTCAGACGCCGTGAACGCCTTCCTCGCCGCCGATTTGGACTACCTTGCCATCGGACGCCGCCTCGCCTGGAACCCGGCGCGGCCCGCGCTCGGGGAGCGGTTCTGACATGTACGTCCTGGGCGTCAACGAGTTGTACCACGACTGCTCTGCCGCGCTGGTGGAGAACGGCCGGCTCGTGGCCGTGGTGGAGGAGGAGCGTCTCGACCGCGTGAAGCACACGCCCGGTCTGTGCTGGGGCGGGGACGCCCCCCGTCGTTCGATGGCATGGTGTCTCGACGCGTTCGGCGTCCGAGACGACCAGGTGGCCGCAGTGGCCCTCACCTACGACATGAACGCCTATCTGGCGATCAAGACCATCGTGGACGCGGTGGTGTCCAACGTCCGGCGCATGCGGATCCGCGATATCGTGAGCCAGCGGATCCGCGGCGGGGATCACGCGGCCAACGTCGTCCATGGCAACATCGCGGGCTACTTCGGCAAGCGCAAGGCATGGATCCACGAGATGCGGAGGCGGTTCGGCACGGTCCTGGAGATCCCGCACCACCGTTGCCACGCGTCCAGCACGTTCCGCCTCTCGGGCTTCGATCGGGCCAACATCCTGGTGGTGGATGGCCTCGGCGAGGACGACTCCACCTCGCTCTTCGCGGGCGAGGGTGCCACGATCCGGGGGCCTTTCGAGACCTGGAACCAGTACCAGTCCCTGGGCATGCTCTACAAGACGGTCACCTTTCTCCTGGGGTTCGGGTACTTCGGGGACGGCAAGACGATGGGGCTGTCCTCCTACGGGCAGTTCCGCGAGGCGTTCGGAGACATCATCGTGCCCACACGCCAGGGCTACCGCATCCGGCCGGAGCGGCTCCGGAGGCTCTCGCCCTACGCCCGACGCGGCCCGGACGCACCCATCACCCAGGACCACAAGGATATCGCCTTCACCATCCAGACCCAGCTCGAGCAGGCCGCGGCGTCGCTCGCCACCCGGCTCCACCGGGACACCGGCTACCGGAAGCTGTGCGTGGCGGGGGGCGTGGGCTTGAACTGCAACATGAACGCCGTGCTGCGTCGGCTGCCCTTCGTGGACGACCTGTTCGTCCAGCCCGGAGCCATGGACATGGGGACCGCCATCGGAGCGGCCCTGGAGGCGAGCGCCATGATGGGCGTTGCGCCCGGCGAGCGGCTCGAGCACGTCTACTACGGACCCGAGTACCCGGCCGACGAGGTCCGGGCCGCGATCCTGAACGCTGGGCTCACCCCGAATCCCCGGCCCGAGGGCGACCTGCTGAAGGAGGCCGCACGCCTCGTCCACGAGGGCAAGGTGATCGGCTGGTTCCAGGGCCGCCTCGAGTTCGGGCCCCGTGCCCTCGGCAACCGTACCCTCGTGGCCGCGCCCGTGAGCGTCGAGATCCGTGATCGCGTCAACCGGATCAAGCAGCGGGAGCTGTGGCGGCCGCTCGCTCCGGCCGTGCTGGCCGAGGCCGCGGACCACTGGTTCGAGGATGCCGCTCCCAGCCCTTTCATGACCCTCACGTTCCACTTCCGGCCCGAGGTGAGGGAGCGGGTGCCCGGGGTGGTCCACGTGGACGGCACCGCCCGGGTCCAGACCGTGCACGCCGAGACCAATCCACGCTTCCACGCCCTCATCCGAGAGTACCAGGCCCTCTCCGGTCTGCCCCTGGTCATCAACACCTCGTTCAACCGCCGGGTGGAGCCCATCGTCTGCACCCCCAACGAGGCGATCGCCACCTACCTCGCGACCGAGATGGACGCCCTGGTCCTGGGCGATCACCTCCTGGAGAAGACCGCGTGAGCGTCGTCCTCGGCCTGAACGAGTTCTTCCACGACACGGCCGCGGCCCTCGTGGTGGATGGCCGCCTGGTGGCGCTCATCGAGCAGGAACGGCTCGACCGGCGCAAGCACGCCGAGGGCTTCGCCCTGCTCGGGCCGCCGCCCTGGGAAGCGATCCGCTGGTGCCTGACGCGCGCGGGCCTCTCCTTCCGTGACGTCGACCGCATCGCGGTCTCCTTCGACGCCGACGCGCCCCGGGCGCTCGGCATCCTGGCCGGGATCGTCCGCGGGAACCTCGAGCGGGCCTCTGTCCGGAACACGCTACGGAACCGCTTTCAGCTCGAGGACCCCGCCCTGAGGTTCTTCGGTGGACTCACCCTGGGCATGGCGCGACGCCGGGCCTTTCTCGAGGACCTGTCCCGGCGGTGCGACGCGCCGGTCGAAGTCGTGAACCACCACCTCGCGCATGCGGCCAGCGCGTTCTTCCCCTCGGGCTTCGACGATGCCGCGATCGTCGTGCTGGACGGACAGGGCGACGCGTGCCCCACGTCCCTCTGGGAGGGCCGGGGCGACCGGCTCGTGCTCAGGGACCTGGAACCGGATCCCGAGAACTCCCTGGGGATCCTCTACCGGGCCATCTCCCTCGCGCTCGGCTTCACGTTCATGGACGCGGGCAAGACCATGGGCCTGGCCGCCTGGGGCCGAGCCCGCGAGCCGTACCTGTCCATGCTCCGACCCGAGGGCGACCGGTACACGATCGACTGGCCGCTGGTCAAGCGGATCACGCGGCACCACGCCCGCTACTCGGGCGAACTCCAGGACGTGCACCGGGACATGGCCGCCTCCGTGCAGCAGCGCCTGGAGGAGGTGGGCGTGCGCCTGGCCCGCCGAGCTCGGGTCCTGGCGCGAAGCCCCCGGATCTGCCTGGCGGGCGGGGTAGCGCTCAACTGCAATATGAACGCCCGGATCCTGACGGACGAGGGGACGGAGGGCATCTGGGTCCAGCCCGGGGCCATGGACATGGGCTGCGCGCTCGGCGCCGCGCTGGTGGCGGCCCAACGGGCCGGGGATCGCCTCGAACGCGGGTTCGACGTCTACAGCGGCACCGCCTGGTCCGCCGCCTCCATCGAGGCCGCCCTTTGCCAGCGGGGTCTCGCCTTCCACCGCGTGGAGGATCCAGCCGACGCGGCCGCGGAGCGGCTCGCCCGCCGCGAGATCGTGGGCTGGTTCCAGGGCCGCACCGAGTTCGGCCCCCGCGCGCTCGGCAGCCGCTCGATCCTGGCCAACCCCGACCGCGCGGAGACGCGCGACCGCACCAACCGCGTCAAGCAGCGGGAGCTGTGGCGACCGCTCGCTCCCGCGATCCTCGAGGAGAAGGCGAGCGAGTGGTTCGAGGATGCGGCACGGTCCCCGTACATGACGCTCACGTTCCGCTTCCGGCCCGACAGGATCCCGCTCGTCCCCGCCGTGGTCCATGCCGACGGCAGCGCGCGTGTCCAGACCGTGAACCGTACGGACCACCCCGAGTTCCGTCGATGCATCGAGCGGTTCGAGGCGCGAACGGGCATCCCCATGGTCATGAACACGTCCTTCAACCGCCGGGGAGAACCCATCGTGCACACGCCGGAGGAGGCCCTGGCCTCTTTTGAGGCGCGGGAGGAGATGGACTGCCTTGTGGCGGGCCCCTTCGTCGTAGAGCGAACGCCCGGGAGCAAGACCCCGTGATCGCCCCCGTACGGACCCTCTGGCGGGGATTCGGGCGCCGGGGTCCGCTCTACGCGATGGTGCAGGTCACGGCCCGATGCAACCTGCGCTGCCGCATGTGCCAGGTCTGGACGTTGGAGCACCAGGGCGGGGAGGAACTGCCCACCCGTCGGTACCCAGAGATGGCCCGCATCTTCTCCGAGGCCGGCATCCAGGTGGTCACCCTCGCGGGGGAGCCGTTCCTGAGGGACGACCTCGCCGAGATCGTGGCCGCGTTCGCCGAGCGAGGGCTCTCGGTCCGCATCCAGTCCAACGGCACGCTCGTCACGCGCGAGCGGGCCGATGCCGTGGTGGCCGCAGGCCTTCGCGGGATCTCCATCTCGCTCCACTCGCTCGACCCGGCCCGCATGGCGTGGATCGAGGGCCGCGAGGGTGTGCTCGACGAGGTGCTGGCGGGCGTGGAGGCCATCCGGGCGGCGACCCGGGGGCGACGCCGTTTCCTGCGCTTCCTCAATGCGGTCCTCTTCCAGGGCAACCTCGAGGAAATCCCCGCTCTGGTGACGTATGCGGCACGCCAGGGCTTCCGCCTGTCGGTCAGCCCCGTCCACGTGTCCAGCCTGCGGACCGAGGAGCGCCAGTTCGTGCCCCGGCTCGGCGAGGGGCTCGCGCTCCGGCCCGAGGATCGCCCCCGGCTGGAGGCCGTCTCGGCGTTCCTCCTCGAGCAGCGGCGCCACAGCCGCACGGTCCTCAACTCCTCGGCCTTCCTGCGGATGCTGCCCCGGTACGTGGACGGCGAGCCGCTGCCCTGGTCCTGCCTGGCCGGCACGCTCTACGCCTTCGTGGATCACCTCGGCCGGGTGGCGGCCTGCCACGACCTGCCCCCCGTGGGGAGCGTGTTCGACCCCGAGGTGATCCGGACCCTCGTGGCCGGGGATCTCGGCGGCCGCAGCCGGGCGGATCGCGCGGCGTGCCCGGGCTGCCTCCTTCCGTGCTGGACCGAGCTGTCCCTGCTCTTTTCCCACCCCGGGGCCTTTCTCGAAGGCGTCGAGGCCAACCTCCCGCGGGTGCGTGCATCATGAGATGTGCCGTTCTCATTCCCGAGTGGCACGTCGAGGAGATCTTCCTCTCGGCGTTTGCACGGTCCATGGGGTCGTACCAGGAGCCCTCGGGCACGCTCTACGTGGCCGCGATGCTCGAGAAGGCCGGACACGAGGTTCTCTTCGCGGATGGTGCCTTGTTGACGAACGAGGAGATCGTGGCCCGGATCGCGCCGGGTCGACCCCGTTGGGTGGGAATGTACGTCTGCGCCGTGCTCTGGCCCTCGGCCCAGCGGTTGCTCACCGCCCTTCGGGCCGCCCTGCCCGACGCCGTGCTGGCCATCGGCGGGCCCTGGGCCGCCACGATGCCTCGCGAGAGCCTGGAGGCGTGCCCCGCGCTCGACCAGGTCTTCACGGGGGAGGGCGAGGAGGCCAGCGTCGAGGCGCTCGCCGCCCTGGAAGCGGGGATCGAGCCCCGCCAGGTCCGCGGCCTGGTGTTCCGGGATCGGGACGGCACCCTGGTGGACACCGGCTGGCGCGACATGATCGAAGACCTGGACGCCCTTCCCTTCCCGGCGCGCCACCTTCTGGGCGAGGACATCCAGCGGTGCGCGCTGCCACCGGGGGGCTACCGCGCACGGCCCGTGGCGCACCTCATCGCCTCCCGCGGGTGTACCAACCGCTGCATCTACTGCTTCCACATGGAGCGCAAGCGGGGCATCCGGTACCGGTCGGCCGCCAGCATCGTGGACGAGGTGGAGACCTGCGTCTTCCAGTTCGGCTTCCGCGAGGTCCGCTTCCTCGACGACAACTTCACGGGCGACCGAGAACGCGTCTTCGAGATCTGCGACCTGCTCGAGGCCCGCCGGCTCACCATCCCCTGGTACGTGTCCTCCCGCGTGGACACGGTGGACTTCGAGATGCTGACGCGCATGAAGCGGGCCGGCTGCTGGGCCATCCTCTACGGCATCGAGACCGGCGTCCAGAAGAACCTCAATGCCATCGGCAAGCACGTCACGCTCGAACAGATCCGGTCTGCGGTCGCCATGACCAGGAAGGCCGGGATCGAGATGTTCCTGCCCTTCATGTTCGGCATCCCGGGGGAGACGTACGAGGAGGGCCTGCAGACGATCGACTTCGCCATCGAGCTGGACCCCTACTACGCGAACTTCAACACGCTCACGCCCTTTCCCGGCACCTGGCTGTGGGACCACGGGGACAGGCTGGGCCGCATGTCCCGGGATCCCGCCCGCATGAACTTCCAGGCCGCGGCCTTCGTGCCCAACACCATGACCGAGGCCCAGATCGTCGACTTGAGGCGCATCGCCTTCCGGCGGTTCTACAGTCGACCCCGGTTCATGGTTCGCTGGCTCCGGGGGGCCACCAACCGCCACGTGATTGGCGCCCTGATCCGCGGCATCCCCTCCTTCGCCACGCTGTGGCTCCGGCCGGACGCCTTCTGGAACGCACCCGAGCAGCCCGCCGGCGACCCCTAGCTCCGGTTCTCCCTGGGCCAGGTTTCCTCTCGGAAGCGCCGGATGATGAAGGCGATCCGGTCGAGCTGCTCCTGGATCTTCTCGAGACGCCGGGTGACGGGCTCGGGAAGATCGGGGCCGGTGGAGATCATCTCGAGCAGTCCCATGGCCACGGTGAGCGGCTGGTTCAACTCGTGGGCCAGCTTCCGGCCCTGCGCCTGGTCCCCCATGCGCTGCTCGGCCTCGATGGCTCGACGGGTGGCTTCCTCGAGCTTCTCCTGGAGCTTGTTCTCCGTGCCCAGATCCTGGAGGAGCACCACCGTGGACACCATGTCCCCGTCCAGGTTCCGCACCGCGACCCCGTAGAGTCGACTGGGGAGGGGTTTGCCGGCCTTGTCCCGCATGTCCAGGTCAAACCTGCACCCCTGGCCCTGCTTGTCCTCGACGAGCGCCTCTCGGACGCGCAGGGTGTCGTCCGGGTCGACGTAGTAGTCGCTGTCGCGCTCCTCGCCCCACGGGCCCCAGGTGCAGCCCAGGCGCGTTCGGGCCGCAGGGTTGCCCCCGATGAGGAACCCGTCGGCATCCATCGAGAGCACCGGGAAGGGAAGGATGCTGAGCAGGGCCAGGGCCGCTTCGGACGACAGCGGCAGGACGTCCTCCTCCTCCCCATCGAGGTCGAAAGGCGGCGTGCGTGGCGGCATGCAGGCGTTCTATCCCGCCTGTGAAGGGTCGTCGTGCCCCGCGGCGGCCAGGGCGGCGCGGTGGACCTCCCACACCGGCACCCCGTGCTCGCGTGCCCGGAGCGCGCAGTCCTCGTACTCGGGGGCAGGGCGGGGCGGAGCCCCCGGCAGCAGCGCCTCCTTTACGCGTACCGGGCCGTAGGGGGTAGCCACCGTGCGGAACCTGCGGTCCAGGATTCTGCGGGCCTGGTACCGGACGCGCACGCCCAGCGTGGAGCCGTGGCCGAGGAGGATGCGAGCCACCGAATCGACGTCCCCGGGGGAGGCCAGCGCGGTCAGGAGCAGGCCCGGCCGCCCCTTCTTCATCAGGACGGGCGTGGCGAAGACGTCGAGCGCACCCGCTGCGAGACAGGCTTCGAGGATCGGGGGCACGAACGCGCCGGGCAGGTCGTCCACCTGGGTCTCCAGTACCGCCACTTCGTCGCCCTCGAGCCCGTCCGGCGGCACCTCCCCGAGGAGGGCCCGCAGCACGTTGGGCAAAGGGCCATCCTCGCGGCTGCCGGCACCGGTGCCGGTACGACGAAGCACCATGGCAGGCGGCTCCCCGGGCACGGCCAGGGCCGCGAGCAGGGCCGCTCCGGTGGGCGTGACGTGTTCGCCCGGGCCGGGTCCCGCGCAGACCGGCCACCCCTCGAGGAGGTGCAGGGTGGCCGGGGCGGGCAGGGGCAACCGGCCGTGCTGCGTGAGCACGGTGCCACCCGAGAGCGGGACCGGGCCCGCCACGATCCGATCCACGCCCAGGCTCTCCAAGGCCGCGCACGCGCCCACCACGTCGGCGATGGAATCGATCGCCCCGACCTCGTGGAACGTGACCCGTTCGGGGGGAACGCCGTGGACCCGCCCCTCGGCCTCGGCCAGGCGAGCGAAGGTGCCCAACGCCCGCTCGCGGACGCGCGGCGGCAGGGGCGCCGCCTCGATGCTGGCCGCGACGTCGGCGTGGGTGCGGTGGGTGTGGGGGGAGGTCGGATCGCGGACGACGAACCGGCGGGCGGCGAGCGCTCCCCTCTGGACCGTCTCCTCGGCGACCTGGATCGGGCCGAGGCCCTCGAGAGCCCTCCGCACGTCGTCCAGGGGGGCGCCCAGGTCGAGCAGCGCGCCCACCAGCATGTCCCCGGAGCAACCCGCCTGGATGTCGAGGAAGATCAGCCGTTCCACGTGGGAATCCCCGCAATCAGGGCAGCCACCGAGGCCGCGCCGAAGCCGTTGTCGATGTTGACCACGCTCACCCCGGGGGCGCAGGCGTTGAGCATGCCGAGCAGGGGCGCGATGCCTCCGAACGCCGCGCCGTAGCCGACGCTGGTGGGCACGGCGACGACCGGCCGCCCGACCAGGCCTGCGACCACGCTCGGCAGGGCGCCCTCCATGCCGGCCACCACCACCACGGCCCGGCAGGCCCTCAATGTCTCGACGTGAGGCATCAGGCGGTGCAGTCCCGCCACGCCCACGTCCCGCACGCGGTGCACGGGCAGGCCGAAGGCCTCCAGCACCACCGCGGCCTCCTCGGCGACGGGCAGGTCGCTCGTCCCGGCGCACACCACGGCCACCGGGGCGTCGCTCGGCTCGGGGTGCCGTCCCTCCGGCAGCCACACGAGCACCCGGGCGACCGCGTGGTGGGTGACCCCGGGCAGGGCCACACACACCTCGGCCGCCAGCGTCGCGTCCACACGCGTGGCCACGGCCACCTCGCCGGCCTCGTGTAGCGCCCGGAGGATGGCGGTGATCTGGGGGCCGGTCTTGCCCTCCCCGTAGACCACCTCGGGCAGGCCCGTGCGGGGCCGGCGATCGAGATCGAGATGGGCGAAACCCAGATCGACTTCGGCCGGGAGGAGCATGGAGAGGGCCTGCTCCACACTCACGGCTTCCGTCCGGACCTGCTGGAGGATCCGTGCCAGCGCTTCCCGGTCCACCGTCACCTCCGCCGCTCGGGGACGGCCCCCTCTAGCCCGTTCCCCGATGGCGGGGGAACCGCCGTCCGACATACAGGGGGGTCCTGCGGGGATTCGAACGGTGCGCCGGCTCCTCTTCCTGCCCGCCCTTACTGCCCTCCTCGTCGCCGCGTGGCCCTCCGGTGCCGAGGAGCAGGACCTCTACGCCTCGGCCGTCCACATCGTCCAGGACCGCTACCTGTGGCCCGAGGCCTTGGAAGCGCACGCCATGCTCCGGGGCGCCGTGGAGCGGCTCGAGGAGGAGGTGGAGTGGCTCATCGCACAGCCCGACGGTACGGGCTTCGTCCTCCAGGACGGCGACGGCCGGAGGATGGGGCGGGTGGAGGCCCGCCGCCTCTCAGACCTGGCCGGGGCCTTGAGGGCCCTGGAGGGATGCGTGTCCGGCGCGCCCTGGCCCCTGGACGAGGACGTGACCCTCGAGGTCGAGATCCTCAAGGGGGCCTTCTCGGTGCTGGACCGGCACTCCTCGGTGCTCACCGGCCGTCGCCTGGAGCGGTTCAACGAGCGCATCCGGGGCACCCTGGAGGGCATCGGCGCCCGGATCGGGCTGGAGGACGGCGTCCTGGTGGTCCGCCACGTCTTCGGCGGCGGCCCGGCGGACGAGGGTGGCCTCCGGGACGGCGACCTCCTGACCCGCATCGACGGCGTCTCCACGCTGGGCATGGACACGGCGGACGCCACGGAGCGCATCCGTGGGCCCAAGGGCAGCACGCTGGTGCTGGAGATCGAGCGGGCCGGACGGACCCGGACCGTGCGCCTCATCCGCCGCGAGGTGGCCATCCCCAACCTCGAGGACCGGGTCCTGCCCAAAGGGGCCGCGCTCGTCCGGATCTCCCACTTCTCGGAGCAGACGGCGGAGTCCCTCGGCGCCGTGCTGGCCCGCCTGGCCCGAGCGCACGCGCTCGATCGGGGTCTCGTGCTCGACCTGAGGGGAAACTCGGGCGGTTCCATGCTCCAGGCCGCGTACACCGCGGACCAGTTCCTGCGGACGGGCCGCGTGCTGCGCACCGTGGGCCGGGATGGCGCGGCGGTGTCCAACCTCGTGCGGGAGGTGAACGCCCGCGACCAGGGCACCGAGCCCGACGTGCCGCTCGTGGTGCTCACCGATCGCCAGAGCGCCTCCGCGAGCGAGATCCTGGCCGGATCCCTGGCCCTGCTCGATCGGGCGGTGATCCTGGGAGAACGGACGTTCGGAAAGAGCACGATCCAGAAGATCTACACCCTCAACCCAGACGTGCGGCTCAAGCTCACGGTGGCCGAGTACCTGCTGGCCCAGGACCGATCCGTGGCGGACGAGGGCCTTCTGCCCGACGTGTCCGCAGGACGGATCGTGTTCGATCGCAACGGGGTCCGCTGGGACGGGGGCGAGGGCGACCTCCTGTTCGTGGACGTCCGCAGCGGGTGGAGCGGCGAGGAGGCCGGTCCTGCGGCCGTTGATCCCCTCGTGGACTTCGCCGAGCGGGTGCTCGCCCAGAGCCGGGGATCCCGCCGGGAGGACGTCCTGGCTGCGGCCCGCTCGGTGGGCGCGACGGTGCAGGCGGAGCAGGACGCCCTCCTGGTGCGGACCTTCGCCCGGAAGACCCTCGACTGGAGCCCGGCTCCGGCGCCCGGACCCCTGCCCGAGGTGGCGGTCTCCCTCACCACGGCATCGCCCCCCCGCGCTGGCGATCCGGTCGTGCTCGAGGCGCGCGTGGAGAACCGCGGCCCGACCACGCTCCACCGGGTCCGGGTAGTGCTGCGTTCCGAAAATCCGCTTTGGAACGATCTCGTCCTGCCGGTGGGCCGCCTGGCGCCCGGCCGGTGGGCCGAGGGGCGTCGATCCCTTCGGATCCCGGCCTCGCTTCCGGCTCGCACGGATCCGGTGGCCCTGGTCCTGGAGGCCGACGGCCGGCCGGTGCTCACCGCCGACGCAGCGTCGCTGTCGATCGAGGCCCGACCCCGACCCAGCCTGTCCATCCGGGCCCGGGTCCTCCCGGAGAGCGCCGTCCACCGCGTGGAGCTCACCGTGGTCAACCGAGGGGTCGAGGCGCTCGAGGGCGTGCGCCTTTTCTTCGAGTTCCCGGAGGACGGGGGATTGGAGCTCGTGGACCGGGAGGCCATCGTGGAGGATCTCCCGGCTGGCGCCCAGGTGCGCGTGGTGCTCGACGTCCGGGCCCTGGAGTCGTTCTCGGGCGACGTGCTCCCCCTGGTGCTCCGTGTGGATGCCGACGCCTTCGGCCGCCTCCTCCAGTGGGACTTTCCCGTGGCGCTCGACGGCTCCGTCTCGACCCACGAGGCCCCGGTGGTTTGGGTGACCGTCCCCGCCCAGGCGGTGGCGGGCGAGGCGGTGGACGTGGACCTCGTGGCCAGCGACGACGAGGAGTTGGCCCACCTCTGCCTGTACGTGAACGGCCGCAAGGTGGCGTACGTACCCGGCGAGCGTCGGGCCGTGCAGACCCGGATCTCCTTCGTGCCCGAGGCGGGCGGCAACGCCCTCGTCGCGAGGGCCGAGGATCAGGAGGGCCACGCCACCACGGCCTCTGCCTGGGTGCACGGGCTGGGCGACCTCCCGGCCGTGGCCAGCCCCCTGGAGGAGGAGGGCGGGGAGGGACCCTAAGGGACGCCTCTGTGGGCGGACGGCCCGCGTTTGTGCCCTCCGACCGAATGCGCTAGGGTCGAACTTGAGGCCCGGCTGCGTGGATCGAACTCCGGGAGACGGGGCTCGCGTTCCGACGCCGCCTCCAGGCGGCTAGAGGACATCACGCGAAAGGAGGAAGCATGTCCATCGACTGGGGGAGCATCGTCGACCTCGAGACCCTCATCGGGTGGCTCCTGACCCGGGGCGTACGGATCCTGGTGGTGATCGTCGTCGCCCTGATCGCGGTCCGCCTGGGCGCGTTCATCACCCGCCGCGTCGAGCAGGCCTTCGAGGACGACGATCCCACCATCATGAGCGAGCGGGAGAAGCAGGCCGCGACCCTTGGCAAGGTCGTTCGGAGCCTGGTCCGGATCGTCGTCTGGGGCATCGCCCTGCTGGTGATCCTGAGGGAGGTCGGCATCGAGATCGGCCCCATCCTGGCCGGGGCCGGCGTGGTCGGGCTGGCCGTGGGCTTCGGCGCCCAGTCGCTCGTCAAGGACTTTCTCTCGGGCATGTTCGTACTCATCGAGAACCAGTACCAGGTCGGCGACGTCGTCCGCATCGGGGGCGTACAGGGCATCGTGGAGAAGCTGACGCTGCGCGCGACGACGCTTCGGGACCTGAACGGGGACGTCCACATGCTCCCCAACGGGTCCATTGACCTCGTCACCAACATGACGCGGCAGTTCTCCCGCTACATCCTGGACATCGGTGTGGCCTACAAGGAGAACGTGGACGAGGTCATGGCGCTCCTGAAGGAGCTGGGCGAGGAGATGGCCGCGGATCCAGCCTGGGAGAAGGCCATCACCGCTCCCATGGAGGTATTGGGGCTCGAGGAGTTCGGGGACTCGGCCGTGGTCATCCGGGTGCGTTTCACCACGGCGCCCATCCGGCAGTGGGACGTGGCCCGCGAGTTCCGGCGCCGGGTGAAGAACGCGTTCGACGCCCGGGGCATCGAGATCCCCTTCCCGCACCAGACGATCTACCTCGGGGAGGCCGCTCCGATGGGGGGCATCCTCAAGGTCCGCGTGGACGAGCCCGACCGCGGGTCCGTTGCGGGCTAATCCATTTCGTACGCGCAGAGGTTGCCGAGCGCCTCGCGGGCCGCCTCGCAGTGGAAGGTCCCGGGTTGGTAGTCCTCGAGGCCGGCCTCGTGGCAGGCTGTCTGCAGGTCCTGCTTCATGCAGACGCACGTGATCGGGTTCAGGTCCAGGCGCCGTATCCAGCAGTCGCAGAAGGCGTAGGGCGTCTCGATGTCGGCGCACCATTCGTCGTAGCACAGGGTGACGTCGGCCTCCCAGGCGACGCAGGGCTCCTCCTCGGCGCAGGCCGAGAGGGCCAGGCCGGCCGCCAGCGCCATCCGCGCACCTCGCGAGACCATCAGGGGTCACCTCCTCCACGAAGGGGCCGCGCCCGCCACCGGGTCGGCAATCTAGCCCTCGCGGTCTGGCTGGATCAAGGCGGCCTGGACTACGGATCGGCAGCCGGCACGACCAGGAGGACGTCCACCGAGCCGAGCAGGAGGCTGGAGTCGCCCAGGGCCTCGAGCGAGAAGCGAAAGATCTGGTCCTCGGGAGCGGCCGGGACCGTGCCGTGGAAGGTGAGCGTAAACGAGAGGGTCTCGCCCGCGAGTCCCGGCCGTATGTCCGTGGGCCCCTCGATCGCGAGGTCGGTCACGAAGACGTGCTCGTCGCCCACGACACGGAGTCCCACGCGGGCGAAGGTTCGGGCATCGATCGCCTGCCGAACGGCGTCGACGAGGGTGCTGCGAAACCCCGAACAGGTCGCCATCCAGGTGAACACCAGCGGGTCGTCCATATCCCCGTCGGTGTCGGTGTCCGCGTAGGAACCGGTCGCTTCCGCCAGCAGGCGCATCTGGTCGAGGTCCCCACGACCGTACACCGAGAGGCCGATCAGGGTTCCGCCCAGGTCCCCGACGGCCGTGCCGAGGGCCTCGGACCCGGCATCGAGCGGGCAGCCGCCTGGGGAGGGGTAGTCCGCGTCCGGATCCCGGAGGACCGAGTTCGTGGCGTACGCCAGGATCGGCAGCGCGCCCTCCCGGAAGCCCGCACCGCCGCGGGTGCCGCCGCCCGGGGTCGCCGGGTCGTGGTGCTCCCCGGCCATACCCCCGAAGGGATCCGACGGAGACGCGAGAAACGGAAGGATGTCGTTCTCCTCTTCGTACACCCCATCGCAGCCCATGTCGTACCCGGCGCCCGTGGCCGTCTGGTAGAGCGCCTCGATGTCGGCCTCCGGGCCGTCGCCGCCGTAGTGGTTCGGGGTGACGGATATGGCCGCGAACACCAGGTCGGCGTCCGTCGTGACCTGTTGCTGCAGGATCCAGAGCCGGTCTCCAGAGGAGGCGTACCCGTACGGGGGGTACGTGTAATCGTCGAAGGTCGCGTACCCATAGGCCATGCTTTCCACGACCTTGGCGAGGTCCGCCACGATGTTCCCGTACTCCGCCACCAAGGCGTCGGTGAGCACTCCCATGGATCCGGTGGTGTCGGCGTTGAACACCAGGTCCACCCGCCGGATCCGGAGGAAGACCTCGCCCTCCGCCTCCACGTCGGCCCCCTCGGCCACCTCCGCGTAGACACCGTCGAACACCGATCCGGAGTCGCGCGGGTCCGAGCCCCCCACCACCTCCGCCGCGTCCGTCTGCCCATCCCCGTCCGTGTCCCGGTCGTACGGGTCGGTCCCGCGCAGGTCTCGCTCCTCAGCGTCCAAGAGGCTGTCGTTGTCCGAGTCCGCGTCCCGGAAGTCGTACGTCCCGTCCCCGTCCGTGTCCCGGGGCTCCAGCGCCCAGTCGGACACCCCGCTCTCCGCTACGTCCAGGATCCCGTCGTCGTCGGAGTCCAGGTCGAGGTAGTCCGGCGTGCCGTCCCCGTCCGTGTCGAGCGGAAGGTCACCCGGGCCCTCTGCTTCCCACACGTCTCCGATCCCGTCGTCGTCCGAGTCGGTGTCCAGGTGGTCCGGCGTTCCGTCGCGGTCCGAGTCCACCGGACTGGACGGATCCCGTCCGAACTCGCTCTCGTCGGGAATGCCGTCCCCGTCGTTGTCCGGGTCCCGGTAGTCTTCCACCCCGTCCTCGTCCGTATCCGAGGGCTCCGCCCCCGTCCTCCGCTCGTCCTCGTCCGGCAGGCCGTTGTCATCCGAGTCGGCGTCCCGGAAGTCCGGCACGCCGTCCTCGTCCGAGTCCACCGGCGGCGAGCACGGATCGTCGTCCCCCGCCTCCAGGGCGTCCAGGATCCCGTCGTCGTCCGAGTCGGTGTCCAGGTCGTTCGACACCCCGTCCTCGTCGGTGTCCTCTCCGCCTTCGTGGACGTCCAGGATCGTGTCGCCGTCCGAGTCGGGCTGGCCCCCACATCCCCCGGTGTCCGGGGTGCCGGTATCCGGGGTACCCGTGTCGTCCCCGGAGGGGCCCGAGGTGTCGTCCGTGCCGGTGTCGCAGCCGACCAGCAGGGGGGCGAGCAAAAAGAAGGCGTACGGTCGCATGAGACCTCCTTCGGGTTGCGTCGAACGCACGGTAGCATTGGGGGGAGGAGATCGCGCCTCGTCTTTGCGTGTCCCTCCTCGACATCCCTCACCCTCCGCCCGCCCACGGTCCACTCCCCGGCCGGCACACGCCTGCCAGCCCGGATCCATCGTGTGATCTGGCCGTGCCCGCACGGGGACGGTCGCGGGACGACCCCCCACAAATGAGACAGCCTGGAAAACGACCCCCACTCTCGTGAGACAGAAGGCAGGCGATCCGCCGAATCGAGTCCCGCGGGGAGTTCGCGTGTACCTCACCTGACCCTCCCCCTCGATGTTGGCCGGACGGCTCTCCAGCCG
>JAFGLY010000115.1 GCA_016927815.1 Deltaproteobacteria bacterium
AGGCCGAGGTCGAGCCGGCACGCCGGACCGCCGAGGTCGAGTCCGTCGCGCCCCCGGAGCCCGAGCCCGAGGCCGTTCCCGAGCCCGTGGCACTCCTGGAGCCCGAGCCCGAGGCCGTTCCCGAGCCCGAGGCCGAGGTCGAGCCGGCACGCCGGACCGCCGAGAACGAGGTCGAGCCGGCACGCCGGACCGCCGAGCCCGAAACCCTGCTGACCCGGTCCCGTGCCCCTGATTCCGCCGCCTGGCTCGAGGGGGTCGGTGTCACGTCCGGCTCCGACCGCGACCGGGAGTTGGGCCCCGGCAAGTGGACCGAGCCCGCGCGCTCCCTGGACGAGGTCCGCGCCGCCCTCGACGCCGTCCCGATTCCTCGCGCCGACCCCCCGCCCCCGGCCCCCCGCCGCCCGCTCCTGCTCGCTGCAGCCGCGCTCGTCGTCGCCATGCTCGGGGGGCTCGGCTGGTGGATCGATCGCGTCCACCGACACCCGGCCGGCACCGTCGTCCCGGTCTCAGCCCCCCTCGTCCCTCAGGAGAACGCGTGGGTGGACGCCAGCCCGGCGGCTTCAGATGCTCCGATCGCGACGGTCCGGGCCGAGATGGCGGGAGCCGTCATCCGGCTCGACGGCCGGGCGTTCGGCCCCTCGCCGGCGCGGGTTCTCGTGCCGCTGGACCCGGGTCGCCACGAGCTCTGCGCCGAGGCCGGCGAACGGCGCGTCTGCCGGTCCGTCACAGGGGAGGAACTGGCGTCCCACGAGCCCTTCCTCCTGTCCGCCGACGGATCGCCGTGACCGGCTCGCTCCAGGATCGGGTCGATCGCCTGCCGCACAGCCCGGGGGTCTACCTCTTCAAGGACGCGGCCGGGTCGATCCTCTACGTGGGCAAGGCGGTGGATCTGAGGGCACGCGTGCGCCAGTACCTCGGGGGCCACGATACCCGGCCGCTCGTTCCGTTCCTGCTGGCCCAGGCCGTGGACGTGGAGGTCGTCCTCGTGGACACGGAGAAGGAGGCGCTCATCCTGGAGGCGACGCTGGTCCGCCGCCACCAGCCGCCCTTCAACGTCCTCTTGAGGGACGACAAGAACTTCCTCCACGTGCGGATCGATGCCCGTGAGCCGTTTCCCCGCGTGGCTCTGGTCCGGACGATCCAGGCCGACGGCGCTCGGTACTTCGGTCCCTACCACTCGGCGCAGCGGGCCCGCCAGACGCTTCAGGCCCTCCACCGGCACTTCCCCCTGCGCTCGTGCACGGACGAGGTCTTCCGTACCCGCCGAAGGCCCTGCCTGAGACACCAGATGCACCGCTGCTCCGGCCCCTGCGTCGGCCTCGTCACCGCTGCCGAATACCGAGAGATCGTGGAGGAGGCCGTGCTGTTCCTGTCCGGCCGGACCCGGGAGCTCGTCGGGCGCCTTACGGCCCGCATGGAGCGGCTGGCGGAGGAGGAGCGTTTCGAGGAGGCCATCGCGGTGCGGGATCTCGTGCGGGCCGTGGAGGCCACCCTGGAGCGGCAGCGCGTCGTCGACCCCCGGCTCGGGGATCGGGACGCCTGGGGCATCGCTCGTCTCGCCGAACGCGTGGGCTTCGTCGTCCTTCCGGTACGAGGCGGGCACCTCGTGGATCCCGAGACGCGGGTGTTCGAGGGGGTGCACGACGAGGACGCGGCCCTGGTCTCGTCCCTCGTGAACCATCACTACGACGCCTTGGCGGGTGAGGATCCTGTCCGAGCCATCCCCTCCGAGATCCTCCTTCCCATCGATCTGCCCGATCGCGCGGCGATGGAGGAGGTGCTCTCCGAACGCCGGGGTCGCCGGGTCCACGTCGCGACGCCATCTCGGGGGCGACGCGCCGACCTGGTGCGCCTCGCGGTCCAGAACGCCACGGACCTGCTGCGCCGATCGGTGAGCGACGACGACCACGTGCGAGGAGCCCTCGAGGCGCTCGCCCGGGCCTGTCGCCTGCGCGCGGCGCCCCGACGCATGGAGTGCTTCGACAACAGCAACCTCCAGGGACAGGACCCGGTGGCGGCGATGGTGGCGTTCGTGGACGGACGGCCCCTGCGCGCCGCGTACCGGCGCTACCGGGTCCGGAGCGTCGTCGGTGCCGACGACTACGCCACCATGCGCGAGATCCTGGGACGTCGGTTCCGGCGCGGGTTGGCCGAGGGCGACCTGCCCGACCTGGTGGTGGTGGACGGAGGGCACGGCCAGGTCAACGCCGCACGGGCCGTCCTCGCGGACCTGGGCCTACCCCGGGTGCCGGTCGTGGGAATCGTCAAGCCTCGATCCAGTGCAGGCCGGGCCGTTGGTACGGACCGCATCGTGCTCCCCGACGTACGCGACCCCGTGGTGTTGAAGCCGCACGACCCCGCGCTACGCCTGCTGCAGCACCTGCGCGACGAGGCCCACGCCAGTGCGATCCGCTATCACCGACAGGTCCGTTCCCGGCGCACCGTGACCTCGGCTCTCGACGCACTGCCCGGGGTGGGACCGTCGCGCCGGACGGCGCTCCTGGCTGCGTACGGCTCGGTCGCACGCCTCCGGGAGGCCTCCCCCGAGGCGATCGCCCGTCTTCCGGGCTTCGGGCCTACGCTGGCCGCACGGATCCACGCGGCCCTCCATCCCCAGGCAGGGGGGAGTCCCGTGCCACCCGCGTGAGGCAGTAGCCGTGACGGTCGGACGTCGGGGTGCGGTCTACGGAGACGATACGGAGGCGGGTTGGGGTCCTGGCTGGAGCAGGGACCGGGCCCCGGGAGTGACCTGGAGGGAGCCGTCGGGCCGGACGAAGAGGGCGTCCACCGCGGGATGGGTGGCCAGGATCGCCCCTGCGGCGGCCTCGCCGGCCACGAAGAGCGCCGTGGCCAGACCGTCGGCCGTCTCGGCGTCGGGCGCGAGCACGGTGACCGAGGCGAGACTCCCGGCGGGTCGGCCCGTGGCGGGGTCGAGGACATGGCCGATCCGCCGGCCGTCCACCTCCACGTACCGCTCGGCGTCGCCGGACGTGACCACGGCCCGGTCCGTGACCGGAACCACGGCCACGAGCGTGCCCGCCGGTCCCCGGGGATGTCGGATCCCGACGCGCCAGGGGCCGTCCTGGCGGGTCCCGCGGGCGAGCATGTCGCCGCCGCCGTCCACCAGGGCATCGGAAAACCCGGCCGCCTGCAGCAGGGCCATCGATCGGTCCACGGCATACCCCTTGGCGAAGGCTCCGACCCCGAGGGCCATCCCCGGCCGGGGCAGGCGGACGGTGGAGGCAAGCGGATCCACCTCCACGGCGGAGCAGTCCACGAGGGCAAGGGCCTCGGCGATGGCCGCCTCCCCGGGCACGACGAAGGGCAGCCGGTCCAGATCCCACAGACGGCCGAGCGGCACGAAGGTGGGGTCCATGCGACGGCCGGACCGGAGGCAGAGATCGAGGGCCCGTGCGAGCAGGGCGCTGACCTCGGGGTCCACCCGGACCGGCGGGCCTCCCGCGCCGGCGTTCACACGAAAGACGTCGCTGCCCGATCGCCGCTCGGAGAGGAGGCCCTCCAGGCGGGCCACCTCGGCGACCGCCTCAGCGATGGCGCCCGCGGCCTCGGCCTCCCGGCCGGGGTTCGTCCGCACCGTGAAGGACCACAGCGTGCCCGTCAGGACGGCCTCGCGGTGCACGAGCAGGTCCGCCGGATCCGCGTGCGGGGTCGATCCGGTGCAGGCCAGGAGCACCCACAAGACGGGCCAGAACCCCGTCACGTGCGCACGAGGTCGTAGTCGCGGCTGCCGATGCCGAGCGCTGCGGCCGCGTCGAGCTGGGGCGTGGGGTCGATGGCGTGTCCCACCTCGGTCAGGGGACGGCCCAGGTGGCTGGCCACGAGGTCGAGGGCGGCCTGGTCGATCGCGACCGGATCGTAGGAAACCAGGATTCCGGCGGCTTTCACGAGGACGTCCCTGGGTCGGGAAGCCATGCAGTCGCAGTCTTTGCCCACGTCCGTCACGAAGGTCATGAAGGCAATCCGGCCCGACAGGTGGCGGACGACGCCCGCAGCCTGCTCGGCCATTCGCTCCTGGAGACCTGCGGACGCCATGCGCCACTGGAAACGCACGGCCCCGATCCTGCAGGCGGTGAGGCACTCCCCGCAACCGATGCAGGTCTTGGGATCGATGAGGGCCGAGTCCCCCACGATGGAGATGGCGTGGACCGGGCACCACGCGAGGCAGGTGCCGCAGGCGGTGCACGAGGCGGCGTGCACCTTGGGCTTGACCACCGAGTGCTGGTAAAGCTTGCCCTTGCGCGAGGAGAGACCCATCCCCAGGTTCTTGAGGGCCCCGCCGAACCCGGTCACGACATGGCCGGTCGCGTGGCTCACGGCCACGAGCGCGTTGCAGGCTGCCGCTGCGGGCGCGATGCCCACCTCGGCAGAGTGACGGCCATCCACCCGGACCCGGATCTCCTCGCGGCCCGTCAGCCCGTCTGCGATGATCACGGGCGCGCCCGTGTCTTCGAGCGTGAACCCGTGGGCGTGGGCGAGGGCGATGTGGTCCACGGCGTTGGACCGCGCACCCACGTAGAGCGTGTTCGTGTCGGTCCAGAAGGGCTTGCCGCCCGCGGCCTTCACGCGCTCCACCAGCGGCACGAGCAGGTGGGGCCGCACGAAGTTGTGGTTGCCTTCTTCGCCGAAGTGCACCTTCAGGGCCACCAGGTCGGCCGGCCGGATCAGTCTCGACAGGCCGGCTGCATCCCAGGCCACCCCGGCCTTGCGCCGGACGGCATCGGGGGCATCGCCCTCCACGATGGGGACCATCCACACGGTCGACGGCATGGAACCTCCGCGTCAACGGCCTCCCCTAACCACAACGGTGGTCCGACCCTGGCGGCCGGGGTGTAAGCCCGGTCGGGGCACCGGCGTTTGGAGGTCGTACGCGCCGACCGAACGGCGCCCGCGACCGGAGCCGACCATGAACCCGATCCTCCCCCTCCTCCTCGCCGCCGCCGCGACCGCCCGTCCCGCCTACGACAGCGTCATCCGCAGGGTGGAGTCCATGGTGTGGGACCCTGCTGCCAACGAGATGGTCCGGGCCGAGGGCCTCTCGCTGGTCAACGTGACCTGGGAGGACACCGGCCGGTCCAAGCACTCGGTCTGGGGCCCCAACATCTCCGACATGACCATCGGCGTGCGCGATCGCTCGGGTGCACTGCATCCCATGCCGGTCATCCGGTTCGACAACTTCGAAGACCGGAGCGCCGATCTCGATCCGGACCGGTTCTTCCTCCGGATCGGCAACGAGCGCGGCAGCCGCCTGCAGACCGCGAGCCTCACGGACATCCTCCGCGACGTCCGCGCCTACCTGCACGACCCCGACTCCTGGAGCGGCCGGGGCTCATCCTTGTGGGCGGCACGCGACACGCACGTGCTGGTCAGCGCCCAGGCCTGCTTCCTTCCCATCCCTTCCTGGGGAGAGGCCACCTTCACGCCGGTCCTCTACAACTACCAGTCCTACCCGGGGAACCCTGCCGTCCTCACGATCGTGGCCACCCGCGAGGGTACCAGCATCCAGGTCGTCCAGAACGAGGGGGGGTACCTCTCTGAGGTCCTCACCTTCAACGAAAACGGCCGGAGGGCTCCGTTCACGGCCGAGCGCCTCTCGGATTTCGAGGCCCACGGCGGCGATGCGACCTCGGATCCCGACGACCCCAGGGAGCGTGCGGGCCTGAACCTGGTGCTGGTCGTCCAGGTCCCGCTCAAGCAGCGGCCGGAACGCCGGTGGGCCGCTCCGGTCTACGATGCCTACCCCATGGGCTCGGCCGCCGAGAGCGCCGCACCCCAGGCCAAGGCAATGGGCGGCCGTAGCGACGTGGAGGTCGCGGTGGTCGGCCATGGAAGGACCGAGGGGCCGTACGACGAGATCGGCGGGCTTGGCATCGAGCGCGACACCCGGTACCCCATCCGCGTCACGGTCCAGTTCTACAAGGCGACGTCCAACGGGGTGGTGAGCCGCTCGGACATCCGCGAGATCCGTCGCGAGATCGACCGCGTGTACGCCGACGGCGATTTCGTGGGCAGCCTCGTGACCGGTGGCTGGACCGATCGGCCCACCGAGTGGGCGCGTCCCTACCCCCGATACGGCGAGGACGATGTCCCTCTCGGCGGCTGGGCCGATGGGACCTGGGGCTGGCGCAAGACCTGGTAGCCGCTACCGCCGCTCCTCGCGGTCCACGCGCCGGGCCCAGAGGATGCCGGCGAGCACCAGCACGGCGAAGGCGATCCCCAGGGGGGGGAACGCCAGGGTGGTCAGCCCCACGAAGACGAGCACACCTGCCCAGAAGGCCCAGGGAAGGCGTCCGGTGACCCGAGCGGGCGCCCGGGCGGGATCGAGCAGGAGGACCTGGCGGCCCGACCCGGAGGGTACGTGGCCCCAGCCGTGACGATGGCGGATCAGGGCCAGCTCCCGCCGCATGACCTCGTGGAGCACTCCGGGCCCGAGGGAGTGTCGGCCTCTGCCGGTCACGAACGCCACGGCGCCCGACTCCAGGTGCGGTGCCTCGGCCTCCACCACCTGGAGCACCTTCCGGCTGGTGGCCACGTCGAGATCGTGAAGGTCCACGACGAGCAGATCGCCTTCCAGCCAGGTATGGGTCTCGCCCCGCCAGGGTCGCTCGCGGGCCCAGGGCAGGTCGGCGGCGCCCTCTTCCACGGGCTGGAGGCGCTCACGGAGCCGGATCAGGTCCTCGGCAGGGGGACGGGACACGGTACAGCCGTAGCCTGCCGGCCTTCTCGGGGCCTCAAGCGCGATAGGGGATCCCTGGAGGCCCCGTGCGCGATGCCCTGATCGTCAACCTGCTCTCCCTGGTCCCACGCAGCCCCCTTGCGCGCGGGATGGGAGCGGCGTCGCGCTTGCGCCCTCCGGCCAAGCTCCAGCGCTGGATCCTGGACCGGTACGTAAGGCACTACGAGGTCGATCTCGACGAGATCGAGGGGAATCTGGAGGACTACCCGACGCTCGCCGCGTTCTTCGTGCGTGGCCTCACGGACGGTGCCCGGCCGATCTGTGCCGATGCCGACGCCGTGGTGTCGCCCTGCGACGCACGGGTGATCTGGGCCGGTACGGTGCAGGACGGAACGGTGCCCCAGGGGGGCCCACACAGGGTGGATCTCCCGGTCTTGCTGGGTGGAGACCATCCCTTCGAAGGTGGAGAATGTGCAGTTCTCTACCTGGCTCCGCCAGACTACCACCGGGTCCACGTGCCCCGGGAGGGCCGCGTGGTCCGCTGGACCTATCTCCCGGGTCGGCTCTTCCCCGTGTTTCCCGCCTCTGCCGAGAGGATCCCGGGCCTCTTCGCGAAGAACGAGCGGACGGTGACCTGGTTCGAGGGCGATGCCGGGCTCCTGGCCGTGGTGATGGTGGGCGCGTTCGGCGTCGGGCGCATCGAGATGACGTTCACCGATCTCCTCACGAACGCCAAAGCCCCTGCGGTGGACGTCCATCCCGACCCGATCCCCGTGCTCGAGCGCGGCGTGGAGCTCGGGCGGTTCCATCTCGGATCCACGGTGATCCTGTGCTTTTTGCCCGGACGGGTGCATCTCGACCTTCGGGCCGGAGACCGGGTACGCGTGGGGGCCCGCATCGGGACGCTGCGGTGAACCGCCGATCGGGTCGGCTCGCGGGCCGTCTGGGCGCGCAGGGTGTAGAATGCCCGAGCCCCTGCCCATGACCATTCACCCTCGGGCGGACCCCGAACCCCGCTCGAGGAGGGGCCAGGAGTCGCGATGATTCTCCGCCTGCTCCTTCTCTCCTCTGTGGGTCCAGCCATCACGTGGCCTTCGGAGTCCACGTGGGAGCCCGTGGTGGTTGCGGGGGCCGAGCTGACGGACGTCTGTGGCGATGCCAGCGGCAGCGCTTGGTGGGACATCGTCGGCGATGGCAGCAACCCGGCCGGGTTCACGTCCTTCGACGGCACCCATCTTTGGTTCCGCCTGCGCGTGGCCGAGGCGCCCTACCGCCTGGCGGGCGGCGTGCCCTCGGCATGGCGCTCGTTCGGGTGGGGCGTGATGATCGAGTCGGACTGGGATGAGACCGACGTCAAGTACGACTACCTCGTCTTCGTGGACGGGAACTCGGACGAGGTCTCGCTGTGCGAGAACACGGTCGGGAGCGACGACTTCACGGCGGATGCGCCCGAGAGCGTTCTCGCGACCTGGGCTGCTCCAGTGGCGGAGGTAGGATCCGGCACCGAGGAGTACGCGGCCTACGCCGCCGCCGACAGCGACATCTGCGGAGGTAGCAGCGCCAGCGTGGACTGGTACCTGGACTGGGCCGTGCCCTGGGCGGATCTCTCGAGCTGTACTGGTGTGTCCGATCCCTCGGACCTCGCCTTCGTCATGGGCACGTCGGCCAGCACCCACACCTTTACCAAGGACATCGCCGGCTGCGACGGATCGACCTACGTCTGCGACGACTGGGGCACGGCCATCGGCGACGTGGACGGGGACGGACTGTCCTGGGACGAAGAGGAGGATCTGGGTACCGATCCCGAAGACCCCGACACCGATGACGACGGGCTGTCGGACGGGGAGGAGGTGCTGGACCACGGCACGGATCCGCTCGACGCCGACAC
>JAFGLY010000016.1 GCA_016927815.1 Deltaproteobacteria bacterium
GAGTCCGATCCGCTCCAGGCACCGCCGGCCCGTGGGACGGGGCAGGGGTGCGACCGCTGCGGACAAGCGCCCGAACGGATCGCTCGCGGTGCAGCCGATTGAATCGGGTCGGCCTCGAAGGAACGCGAGGAGGAAGACGCCGGCCACGGTGCCCCTCGCCGGACACTTCCTGCCCCGCGTGCTTGACGCCCCTCCCCCCTCCGAATAGTGGACATCCGTTCAAACCCTCGCCGCGATCCGCAGGAGCCCCCCATGCCCATCGACCCCCAGCGCGCCAAGGCCATCGAGGCCGCGATCGGCAGCATCGAACGTGCCTTCGGCAAGGGCGCCGTGATGCGCCTCGACTCCGACACCCACGTGGAGCTCGACACCATCTCCACCGGCTCGCTCGCCCTCGACATGGCGCTCGGCGTCGGCGGCATCCCCCGCGGCCGGGTCACCGAGATCTACGGCCCGGAGGCCAGCGGCAAGACCACGCTCGCGCTGCACTGCATCGCCGAGGCCCAGAAGGCCGGCGGTGTGGCCGCGTTCATCGACGCGGAGCACGCACTCGACGTGTCCTACGCCCGTGCGCTGGGCATCCATACCGAGGAGCTCCTCATCTCCCAGCCCGATCACGGGGAGCAGGCGCTCGAGATCGCCGACACGCTCGTACGCTCCGGGGCGATCGACATGGTGGTCGTGGACTCGGTGGCCGCCCTGGTGCCCCGCGCGGAGATCGAGGGCGACATGGGCGACATGCAGCCCGGCGCCCAGGCCCGCCTCATGAGCCAGGCGCTCCGCAAGCTCACCGCGAGCATCCACAAGTCCAACTGCGCGATGGTGTTCATCAACCAGGTCCGGTACAAGATTGGCGTGATGTACGGCAACCCCGAGACCACCAGCGGGGGCAACGCGCTCAAGTTCTATGCCTCGGTCCGGCTCGACATCCGCCGGATCGGCGGCATCAAGGAGGGCGAGCAGGAGGTCGGCAACCGGGTCCGGGTCAAGATCGTCAAGAACAAGCTCGCCCCGCCCTTCCGCAAGGTCGAGTTCGACGTGGTGTTCGGCAAGGGCATCTCGGCCGACGGCGAGGTGCTCGACCTCGCGGTGGCCGCCAACCTGGTCCGGAAGAGCGGCTCCTGGTACGCGCTCGACGACGATCGCATCGGCCAGGGCCGCGACAATGCGACCGCGTGGTTGAGGGAGCACCCCGATCGCCGCGCCGCCCTCGTCCAGGGCATCCGCGCCAAGCACGGCCTCGTGCTCCCCGGCGAGAACGGCGCCGAGCCCGCAGCCGACTGACGGCCGGCCGGGCCGGTCCTCCCTCCCGGTACGGCTCTCAAGACCTGGGCCGGTTGCCCGAGCGGCCGGGCCCCGGGTACGTTCCCGGGCCCCGGGTGGCGCAACGGTCGCCCGTGATCCGAGGTCCCACCGTGCAGGCCGCCGACATCCGCGCCCGCTTCCTGGAGTTCTTCCGGTCCCACGGCCACGAGATCGTGCCCTCGTCGCCGCTCGTGCCCCAGAAGGACCCGACCCTCTTCTTCACGAATGCCGGGATGGTCCAGTTCAAGGACGTCTTCACCGGGGCGGAGCGCCGATCGTATCGCCGGGCCGCATCGGTCCAGAAGTGCCTTAGGGTGAGCGGCAAGCACAACGACCTCGAGAACGTCGGGCACACCCCGAGGCACCACACGTTCTTCGAGATGCTGGGGAACTTCTCGTTCGGCGACTACTTCAAGGCCGAGGCCATCCCCTTCGCCTGGGACCTGCTCACTCGCGACCTTTCCCTGCCGCCCGAACGCCTGTGGGTGACCGTTCACCACGACGACGACGAGGCGTACGACCTCTGGCACCGCGCGGTGGGCGTGCCCGTGGACCGCATCCAGCGGCTGGGTGACAAGGACAACTTCTGGTCCATGGGCGAGACCGGTCCCTGCGGTCCCTGCTCCGAGATCCACTTCGACCACGGTGACGCCCATGGCCCGGGGCAGCTTGGCCCGGCCTCCGAGAGTGCCCGGTACGTCGAGATCTGGAACCTCGTGTTCATGCAGTACGAGCGTCGGGCCGACGGCACGCTCACGCCCCTGCCGCGTCCCTCCATCGATACCGGTGCCGGCCTCGAGCGCATCGCCGCAGCGTGCCAGGGCGTGTTCAGCAACTACGACTCCGACTGCTTCACACCCATCATGGCCCGCATCGCCGATCTCGCTGGCGTCGGGCCCGGACGGGACGAGGGGGTGGACGTGGCGCTGCGGGTGGTCTCCGACCATGCCCGGGCTGCGGCGTTCCTCGTGTCCGACGGCGTGATGCCGTCCAACCTCGAGCGCGGGTACGTGCTGCGCCGCATCCTGCGTCGAGCGATCCGCTACGGCGTGAAGATCGGGGTCCGCGACCCCTTCCTCTGGAAGGTGGCCGACGCCGTGGTGGACCAGATGGGCTCGGCCTGGCCCGACCTGCTGGCCCGCCGGGCGTTCGTCACGGAGGTGATCCGCACCGAGGAGGAACGGTTCGCCGAGACCCTGGATCGAGGGCTCGGGATCCTGGAACGGGCCATCGAGGCGCTCCCCGTGGGAGGGACGCGGGTCCTGGACGGCCAGGTGGCCTTCCGACTCCACGACACCTACGGGTTTCCGCTCGACCTGACCCGCCTCATCGCCGCCGAGCAGGGCGTGACCCTGGACGAGGCCGGCTACGAGCAGGCGCTGGAGGCCCAGCGCAGCCGCGGCCGGGCCGCGTGGAGAGGATCCGGCGAGGAGGCCATCGCGGATCGGTTCCACCAGCTCGCCGAGGCCTGCCCCACGCGCTTCACCGGGTACGACCACACCCAGGGCGAGGCCGTTGTGCACGCGCTGGTAGCCGGCGAGGCCCGCGTCCCGTCCCTGGCCGAAGGCGACGAGGGGCTCCTCGTGGTGGACGTGACGCCCTTCTACGGAGAGGCCGGAGGCCAGTGCGGAGACAGCGGCGAGGTCCGCACCGCCGGGGGCGCCTCGGCCGAGGTGATCGATGCCACCCGGCCCCACCCGGACCTCGTGGCCCACAGGGTGCGGGTCCGGGAAGGTGCGCTCCACGTCGGAGACACGGTCCATCTCGCGGTGGACGTCGTGCTGCGGGACGCCATACGCCGCAACCACTCCGCGACCCACCTCCTCCATGCCGCCCTGAAGCGGGTCCTGGGACCCCACGTGGCGCAGAAGGGATCGCTGGTCTCCCCGGAACGGCTCCGGTTCGACTTCTCCCACTTCAAGGCCATGGAGCCGGCCGAGATCGATGCGGTGGAGGACATCGTCCAGGAGCAGATCCTGGCCGACGTACCCCTGGAAACGACGATCATGACGCTCGAGGAGGCCCGAGCGAGCGGGGCCGAGGCGCTGTTCGGCGAACGGTATGGCGAGCGGGTCCGGGTCGTGCGCGCCGGGGCCTTCTCGGCCGAGCTGTGCGGTGGTACGCACGTCCGGCGCACGGGTGAGATCGGCGCGTTCCGCGTGGTGCAGGAGAGCGGCATCGCGGCGGGCGTACGCCGCATCGAGGCCCGCACCGGCATGAACGCCCTCAGGCACGCCCGAGCCCAGGACCGGGTGCTCGCTGCCGTGGCCGAGCGGCTGCACGCCGCGCCCGAGAGCCTGCTCGACCAGGTGGATCGCCTGCTCGCGGAGCGCCGCAGCCTGGAGAAGGAGAACGAGACGTTGCGGCGTGATCTCGCGCACAGCGCCTCGGGCGATCTGCTGTCGAACGCCCGCACGGTGGAGGGCCTCGAGGTCCTGGCCGCCGAACTGCCCGGAGACCCGGCCACCCTGCGCGAGGAGGCCGAGCGTCTCAGGGACCGCCTGGGCGACCGGGCCGTGGTCGTGCTGGGGTCCCGGGCGGACGGCCAGGTCCGCATCGTGGCCTGCGTGGCCAGGGGCATCGCAGGTCGCCCGGTCCACGCGGGCGATCTCGCACGCGCCGTGGCCGCCCGGGTCGGCGGAGGGGGCGGAGGCCGTCCGGACATGGCCCAGGCCGGGGGCAAGGACACGGAGGCATTGCCAGAAGCCCTCGACATGGTCTACACCTGGGTCGGCGAGGCCACGCGGGCCTCGTAGCCGGAGCCCGTCTCTCCAGGGCCACCGAACCCGCCTCGCGGCCACGCGGCCGCTCGAATCGCCCATGCACCACGTCACCCCCCCCCGCGACTTCGGCGTCGTGCTCAACGCCAACGCCGGGCGGGTGACGCCGCGCCTCGCACGCCGCATCACCGACGTGGTCGGACGCGAGCGGGTCTTCCTGACCCTCAGCCCGGACCATGCCCGTGAGGTGGTGGAGACCTGCGTGGAACGCGAGTACGGCACCATCTTCGCCGGGGGCGGCGACGGGACGGTCGTGGGGGTCATCAACCTGCTCCACAGGCTGCGCGAGCAGGTGGCCCGGATCCCCGACCTGGGCGTACTGCGCCTGGGCACGGGCAACGCCCTGGCCCGCTGGCTCGGAAGTGCCTCGCCGGTCCACGATCTCGGTCGGTACGCGCGGGGAGAGGCCCACCGGGTCCTGTCCGTGTCCATGGTGGAGGCCGAGGGCACGCTCTTCCCCTTCGCGGGCCTGGGCAACGACGCGGCGGTGCTCAACGACTACAACGCCCTGGTGCGCGCAGCTCGGGGCACCTGGTACGAGCCCGTCAGCCTCGGCCTGTCCGGCTACTTCCTGGCCTCCCTCACCCGCACCATTCCCAACTACCTCTTCCGTCCGCGTCCCGAGGTCCAGATCATCAACCTGGGCACCCCGGCGATCCGCGTGGACGTGGAAGGGCGCCCCGTGGGCCCCCCGGTGCCCGAGGGCGGGCTCCTCTACGAGGGTCCGATCTCCATCGTGGGGGCCGCCACGACGCCGTTCTACGGGTACGGACTCAAGCTCTACCCCCACGCCACCTTGAAGCGGAGCCGCTTCCACCTCCGGATCATCAACCTCACGCCCCTCCAGTCCCTGTCCGTGCTGGTCCCGGCCTGGCGGGGTCGCCTGGTGCACCCGAACGTCCACGACTTCCTGGCCGATCGGGTCCGCGTCCGGTTCGCCGAGGCCATCCCGTACCAGCTGGGCGGAGAGGCGCACGGCTACCGGAACGAGGTGACCTTCGGCCTGGGTTCCTGGCCCGTCCGGATGGTGCGCAAGGCGTGAGCGGAAGCAGCCTACAGCCTACAGCCTGCTAAGGCGGGCCGACCAGGCGCTCCAGCCGGGCGACCTCGCGCCGGACCGAGGCGTCTGGAGGGAGATCGGCGCGCAGCACCTCCAAGAGCGTCCGGGCGCCCGCCACATCGCCCTCTCGAGCCAGGCTCTGGCCGAGCAACGCACGCGCGCGAGGGGCGTCGGGGCTGGCCGGCCAGGTTTCCAGGAGCCCTTCGAGTCGACCGGAGGCGGCCTTCCAGGCACCGCGACGGAAGTAGAACTCGCCGATGACGAGCTCCTTGCGGGCCAGGCGCGCCCGGCCGGACTCGAGCAGCTCCTGGACCTCGGGCCCGAGGGGGCTCTGGGGATACCGGGCGGTGAAGCCCGCCCAGGCATCTACCGCCTGCCGGGTCCAGGTCTGATCCCGGGCGGCGATGGCAGGCGCCTTGCGCCACAGGCACAGCCCCGCCCGGTAGCTGGCGTAGTCGTTCCGCTCGTGCCGGGGGTGGAGGCGGAGGAAGTCCTCGTACGCCAGCCGGGCCTGGTCGTACTCCGCCTTCTTGTAGTGGAGGTCCGCGATGGCCAGCTCCGCCAGGACGGCGTGGGGATCGTCGCGCTGGTAGTTGCGGAGATGGTTGAACTGCTCGAGCGCCTTCACGTAGTAGCCGCGCCGCATGTACCTCAAGCCGAGCTCGTAGCGCTCCTCGGGCGTGATCCGGTCGGCCCGCGCCGCGAGCGCGGGCGGGGCCAGGAGGAGGGTGAGGAGCAGGAGGACGAGCGTCCGGAGCACGGGAGATCTCCTGCGGGCCGCGGGCCCACCAAGATAGCCGGTTCACGGGGATACGGAACCCCTCGCGGGTGGATTCGCCTCCCCCGACGGCTCGTCTTGGCGGGGGGGGCATCGTGGATCATCGTTCATCGAGCGGTGCCCCTCTCGAGGCAGCCGGTCGCCCGGCTCAAAGGGAGGGGACCCGGTCGGGGCCGTCCTTCGCAGAAACGCGCGTCCCTGGCGTTTCGCCGACCGGCTGCGCAGCCCGTCGGTAGCCAGGCCCGCACCCACAGGTTCGGCCGGCGCAACCTTCCGAGACCAGTCCGGGAGGAGACGTTGACACGAAGTCCCTCGCGGGTAGATTCGCCTCCCCGGCACGCTCGTCCCGACGCGAAGGACATCCTGGATCATAGAGGGAGAACCGTGCGAAGCTCAGCCCCGAGGCGATCCGTCGTCGCCACTGCCGCCCTCGTCGGGTTCCTGCTGGGCGTCGCCTTCTCGGTCGGCGGCCACCTGTCCGCCTCCTCTCGGGCCGAGCCCTCCGACCTCTCCCCCAAGGATCGGGCTGCCCAGGAGGACGACCCCTTGCCTCGGGGCCAGGCGGTCGGGTCCGAGGCACGCCGCACGGCCGTGGTGGAGGCCGTGGCGCGAACGGCGCCCGCCGTGGCCAGCATCGACTGCGAGGTCCTGGTCCAGTCCCCGTTCAGCATGTTCTCCGGTCCGGCCACCCGGAGCGCGGGTTCCGGAACCCTCATTCGGGCCGATGGCATCGTCCTCACCAACGCCCACGTCGTGAAGGGGGCCTCCCGCATCACGGCCACCCTGGCCGACGACACCTCCTACAATGCCTCCCTCGTGGGCCTGGACGAGGATCTCGACCTCGCCGTCCTCCAGCTCGAGAACGCGCAGAACCTCCCCGTGGTCCCCCTCGGCACCTCCGAGGGTCTCCTCCTCGGCGAACCCGTCATCGCCATCGGCAATCCTTTCGGGCTCGGCCACACGGTCACCACGGGTGTCGTCTCCTCACAGCGCCGCTCGCTCGAGGTCGCGGAGCGGGTGTTCCAGGACTACATCCAGACGGACGCCGGCATCAATCCGGGCAACTCCGGCGGGCCGCTGCTCAACATCCAAGGAGAGCTCATCGGCATCAACACGGCCATCCGTCGGGACGCCGAGAACATCGGCTTCGCGATTCCCGTGGATCGGGCCGCCAAGGTGGCCCGCGATCTGCTCCGGTACGGCAGTGTCCGGGCGCCTTGGCTGGGCGTCGCGCTGGCCGACGTCGGAGGGCCTCGCTACCGCGGGACCGATGTGGCCGAAGGTGCGGTCGTCGTGGACACGGTGGACCCCGAGGGCGCGGCCGAGGGCGTGCTTGAGAAGGGGGACATCCTCCTGCAGGCCGGTGACCGCCCGGTCCGGAGCCGGGCGGACCTGAACCTGTGGCTGGCCACCCGCCAGCCCGGCGAGCGGGTCCCCGTCCAGGGGCTCCGCGAGGGCCAACCGTTCAGCGTCGAGGTGCAGGCCGTGGCATGTCCGGACTCCATCGGTGCCCGCCTCCTGGCCCAGGACCTCGGGATCGAGGTCCAGGCCCTCGATGCGCGCACGGCCCGGACCTACGGGCTGAGCGGGGTGGCCGGCGTGGTCGTGGGGTCGGCCCGTCGCGACGGCTCCTTTGCCAGGGCCGGCCTCCGCGCGGGAGACGTGATCCTCGCGGTCCACGGCAGCGTGGTCCGCAACCCCGCCGAGCTCCAGACGGCGCTGGCCCGAGCGCGGGGGGCCCATGCCGGTTCTGTGCTCCTCACCGTCCAACGCGGTCCCTACCGGGGCCACGTGGAGGTGGCCCTCTGACCCAAGGGGAGTTGCCATGCCCACCGACGCCTCGGACGCGTCCTGTCCCGACCTCCCGCTGACCTTCTCCGCCTTCGTGTGGAGCCTGGCCCAGTCGGCCCTGGTCCACCTGGGAGAGGTCGCGAACCCGGAGACGGCCAGCCTCCAGGCCGACCTGCCCCTGGCCCGGCACACCATCGACCTGCTCGAGATGCTGGAATGCAAGACCCGCGGCAACCTCGACGAGGAAGAGCGCAGGATGTTGGGCGAGGTCCTCTACGAGCTCAGGGTGAAGTACGTGTCCGCGACGGGCTCGACCTCCTCCTGAGGCCGTCCAACACGAGTTCTTGAGGATTCCGAGGCGGCCGGACTCGGATTGACAAGCCCAGGCGCCTCCGAGTATCCTGCCCCGGCCTCGTCTCCCGCCTCGAACCGGCGGGCGTGGGAGTCTCCATGGACCTCGGGAACCTCGCAGCGTTCGGAACCTGCAGCCTGGCGCTCACCCTTTCCGCCTGCACCGCCCAAGAGGACACGGGCGGCGAGACGGGGACGACCGCGTGCGGCGTCACAGTGGACAAGACCATTCCTGAGAATGGCTCTACAGACGCCTACTATCGTGCATCCGTCGAGTTCTGGCTGTCCGACCCGGACCCCGAGGGCGACCCGACCGTGACCCTGTCCGGCCCCTCTGGAGACGTGACCGGCGCGACCTGGATCTCCGACGACGGGGAGATCGTGCGTTTCCAGCCCTCGACCCCGCTCGACCCCTCCACCGAGTACGCCTCGAAGCTCCAGTACTGCTCGGGAGACGCCATCATCGGCTTCCAAACCAGCGCACTCGGGACCCCCCTGTCCGTCGACCTCGTCGATCGCACCTTCCACCTCGATCTCACGACCGCCCGCTTCGTCGAGCCAGCCACCTTCGGCGCCCTTCTCGGCATGTACCTCAACGTGGACATCCTGGTGGGGGTGCTGGCGGCCGATCCCGGCCACACGCTCGACGTGATCGGCGCGGTCACCGTCTCGGATTCCGATCCCCCGGTCCAGAACTTCTGCATGCCCACGATCGCCTTCCCACAGGCGGACTTCAGCGAGGCGCCCTGGTTCCGGGTGGGCCCGGTGGACACCCCGGTGGCGGTGGTCGGGGGCAGCGTCACGATCCACGGCCTGGACGTCCAGGGCACCTTCGCGAGCGACGGCTCGACCTTCGGCGGGGGCGTGCTGGCCGGCATGATCGACGCGCGAGACCTGGTCGGGGTGTTTGGCGAGATCGAGACCCCCGAGGACTTCTGCGCCCTCTCCGAGACCTTCGAGGCACCTTGCGAAGCGTGCGACTACGATGGCGGGGACGGTTCCATCTACTGCCTCTCCCTCGTGGCCGACCAGATCGTGGCCCCGCAACTCCCGGGCGTCACGATCGAGCCCGTGGAGTTGAAGAACTGCCACGACGGGTGCAAGGACACCTCGGGCTGCCCCTGATCACCCGAACCCCGCGAGCCCGGCCTCCTGGCAGAAGGCCAGGAAGTCCGGAGGCGGTGGAGCGGAGAAGTCCATTTCGACACCGGTGATCGGGTGCTGGAACCCCAGCCGGGCCGCGTGGAGGAGCTGGTGGTCCAGGCGAGTCGTCCACGCCTGGAGCCGCTCGGGGAGCCGCTCCCTCCGACCGCCGTAGAGCGGGTCTCCGACCACGGGGTGGCCGATGGAGGCGAGGTGCACCCGGACCTGGTGGGTACGCCCGGTCTCCAGGCGACAGGACAGGAGGGACAGGCCGTCCGTCCGGTCGAGCCGACGCCAGTGGGTCACGGCCCGCCGCCCGCCCGTGGCGACCACGGAAATCCTCAGTCGATCGCTCGGGTGGCGTGCGAGGGCGGCGTCCACCACCCCTTCCTCGGACCCTGGCACGCCGTGGACCACGGCCAGGTACTCGCGACGGGTGGTCCGGAGGAGGAACTGGGCCTGCAGGCGACGCAGGGCCAGGTCGTGACGCGCCACCACGAGGAGCCCGCTCGTGCCCTTGTCCAGCCGGTGCACCACGCCCGGCCGCTCGTGCCCACCTTGATCGGCGAGATCCGGAAAGGCGTGGAGGAGGGCATGGACGAGGGTGCCCGTGGGGTGCCCCCGAGCCGGGTGTACCACGAGGCCCGCGGGCTTGCAGACCACCACCAGGTCGTCGTCGACGTACGAAATGTCGAGCGGAATGTCCTCGGGGGTGAGGTCGGACGGCGGGGCCGGCGGCAGCCGGACCTCGAGGGTCTCGCCGCCCTTCAACTGCAGGGACGGCCGACCGGGCAGGCCGTCCACGGTGACGGCGCCCTCCCGCACCAGGGCCTGGAGTCGAGTCCGGGACAGGTCGGGAAGCAGCCGGGCGAGGGTCCGGTCGAGCCGTCCCCCCTCGGGGGGTGCCACCAGCGTGCAGACGTCGATCACCGTCCGCGGGTCATCCGGGCGATGTACCCCTCGACCAGGGAGGCCTCGTCGAGACCCAGGATCCGCCCCACCTGCTCCAGGTAGCCGCGGACGAACGTCTGGGCGGGCAGGTGCCCGAAGTCGTCGGCCTCGATGGCCGCGAGGTAACGCTCCGAGATGTGGGTGGCCGTGGAGATCTGGCCGAGCTCGACGCCTCGGAGTTCCCGGACCCGCCTCACCAGAGCACCGCTCCACCCGTGCTGCCGGACGAGCGTGGGGAGGTCGGTGGCCGACACGTCCGGGAGGGCCTGGCTTCCCGGATCGGTCGGTTCGGCCTCCTCGACGACGACCGACATGGGGCGGGTGTCGGGGGCCACGGCAAGGGGAGGCGGCACCCGCAGCCTGGGCCCGGCTTCCCCGTGGACCCCCTCCGAGGGGGGGGGCACCGGTGGCGGGGGCGCCACCGAGAGCGCGGGGCTGCTGGAGGGGAGGCCCTCGACGACCGGCAGGTCGGTCAGCAACCGCACGAGGTCGAGCGTTCCCCGCGCGGCGGGATCGAGCCAGGAGGCGGCCACCTGGTCCCAGAGTTCGTCGGCCGTGTGGGCGGTGGACCGTTCGGCGAGGTCGAGGAAGCGGTCGTATCGCGCCCTGCGTGCGGGGTCGGAGAGCACGGCCCAGGCCTCGTCCAGCGCCACGCGCTCGTCCTCCAGCCGGACGGCCTCATCGCCCCGAGCGTGGGCCGCCTTGAGGAGCTCCCGGACGCGGATCTGGGCCTGCTCCCAGGCGGCACGCACGACCGCGGGATCGGCGTCCCGGGGGACGAGGAGCGTCTCGTAGAACGTGCGCTTCATGGGAGTTCCCTATCCCGGTCGGGGCGACGGCACCCCTCCCCGCACCCGGGCCACGGCGGCCCGGACGAGGCCCGAGACCTCCTCGTCCTCTCCGGGAAGGAGCGTGCGCGGATCCAGCCGGACCGCGTCCTCGGCGACCCGCACCACCACCGGAGGGCTGCCCGCCCGCAGCATCGCGGCCAGTTGTTCCGGTGCCAGGCCCCGGATGGCCACCGCCCACGAGGCCAGGGGCTGCTCGGGCAGGGCGCCTCCACCGGCCCGCGCCTCCACCGATTCTACGGTCACAGAGAGCCCCAGGTCCGCCCACCCGGCGGCCAGCGCCTCGGCGCGCACCCGTACGCGCGCGGGGTCCAGCCGCATGCACGCCAGTCCGGGGATCTCGTCCACCCGGCCGGCGAGGTGCATGCGCAGGGTGGCGTCGAGTGTGGCCAGGACGAGCTTGTCCACGCGCAGGGCGCGGTACAGCGGGTGCCGACGCATGCGGGTCACGAGATCCCGTCGCCCGACGGCGATGCCGCACTGGGGTCCGCCCAGGAGTTTGTCGCCGCTGAACGTGACCACGTCCACGCCGGAGGCCACGACCTCCACGACCGTGGGTTCCTCGCAGAACCCCTCCACGAGGTTGCCCGAACCGAGGTCCTCGAGGAGCCACAGACCCCGTGCGGCGGCCAGGGCAGCCAGGGCGCGCCGCTCGGGTCGCTCGGTGAACCCGACGATCCGGAAGTTGGAGGTGTGGACCTTCAGGATACCCGCCACGTCTTCGGAGAGCGCGGCCTCGTAGTCGGAGAGGCGCGTGCGGTTGGTGGTGCCCACCTCGACGAGCCTCGCACCCCCCGAGGCCACGACCTCGGGGATCCGGAACGACCCGCCGATCTCGACCTCTTCCCCGCGGCTGATCACCACCGCCCGACCGCGAGCCAGCGCCGTCAAGGCCAGCAGCACGGCGGCTGCGTTGTTGTTCACGACCACCGCGTCCTCGGCCCCGGCAAGCGCCTTCAGGACCCGCACCACGCCCGCGAGCCGCTCCCCGCGCTCCCCGCTCGCGAGGTCGAACTCGACGGCCGCATAGCCCCGGGCTGCCTCCTGGAGGGCCGCCACCGCGTCCGGCGCCAACGGCGCCCGACCCAGGTTGGTGTGGAGGACCACGCCCGTGGCGTTGAGCACCCGGGGCACGCCCCCGCCGATCCAGGCCGCCGCGGCCTCGAGCACCGCGTCGACCAGGGCCGGGAGAGGGGGTACGGGCTCGCCGGCGAGCGCGGCTCGCCGGGTCTCGTCGAGCACCTCGCGCACCGCACGCAGCGCCACGGGCCGAGCCAGGCGCGCCACCGGCGCTTCCTTCAGGAGGCGATCGACCGCAGGCAGAAGCGCTGCCGGAGAATCGGATCGGGGGGTCATGCCCGCCCTGTATCGCGCGCCACACCGGGCCGAGGCACGCGTGCGAGCCGACGGGGTAGAAGGAGCCCCATGAACGTGCTGATCTACGCCACCGTGGCCGTATGGGTCCTGGTGCTGGCCCTGCGCCTCTGGCTGCTGGACCGCCGGGACCCCGTACGCAGCGCGTTTCTCGTGTTCGGCTTGAACCTGGCCTGGACCTTCTTCTTCTGGGCCCTCTACCTGGGAACGGGCGATGCGTTCCCCAACCGGTTCTCCGTCGCCGGCAGCGTCTTCCTGCCCGCGAGCCTCCTCACGTTCGTCTCCCGTCTCTTCCCGCGCACGGCGGCCATCGACCGCCGCGTGCGCTGGCTGTGGGTCCTCGCGCCCCTCGTGGCGGCGACCTGGCTGGCGCTCGAACTCCGGTGCACCCCCACCGTCCCCCAGGTCTCAGTCGCCGACATCCTGCTGGCGGTGTGTCTCTACGTCGGCCTGGGGATCACCGTCCAGCGCCTCGTGCGCGAGCACCTGAGAAACCCCAGCCGGGTCGAGCGGGCCCGGATCCGCTACCTGCTGGTGCTCCTGGGGGGGGCCATCGTCTTCGTGCTCGCCGAGTCCATCGCCCGCGCCTGGGGGCCGCAACCCGAGGCCGGGACGCTCGAGTTCTGGAGCGGGGCGGTCCGGCTGCAGGGCGCAATGCCTCCGGTGGGCGCGCTCTTCGTGGCCCTGCTCTTCTTCTACCTCCACCAGACCCTCGTGTTCTCCCGCCTGCTCGATCTCCACGAGATCGTGAGCCGGGCGCTGGCGATCGCGGCATGCGGGTTGCTGCTCGCGCTCATGGAGAGCGCGGCGGTGGTGTGGAGCGGATCCTTCGAGATCAACGTCATCCACGCGGCCTTCCTCATGATGGTGGCCGCGGTGCTCTTCCTCGCGGTCTACGATCCGTTGCGACAGGTCGTGGAGCGGATCACCGGGACCTGGCTCAACCGTCGCAGGCGGATCCTCGAAACCGTGCTGGACGAGGTGGATCGAGCCCTGCCGCGGGCCATCCGGGCGGAGGCGCTCTTCGAGGCCCTGCTGGATCCCCTGGTGGCCTCGGGCCGGATCCCGGCCGCCCACGTGTGGCTCTGGGACCAGGAGCACCACCTGTTCCGCCTCCGGGCCACCCGGGGGCTCGCGGCCCCCGCCCTGGAGGCCGTGGCCCCAGGCATCCTGGAGTCCGAGGACATTCCACCGCCGCTGTGGTTCCGGGCCGACCTGGAGCGGGCCTCCCAGCGTCCATCCGCGGACACCGAGGTCGGCGCCCGTGCCCGGCTCCTCGAGGCCATGGCTACGGATCTCGCCCTTCCCCTGGTCACCGGCGGCCTCCTCTTGGGCTGGGTGGGCCTCAAGGACGAACCCTGGTCTGACGGGTTTTCGCTCGAGGAGGTCCAGCGGCTGCGCCGCACCATGGACCGGGCTGCACTCGTCCTCGAAAACCTGCACGGGTTCGAACGCCTGAAGGAGCAGCATCGCCTCGCCGCGCTCGGCACCATGTCCGCGGGCCTGGCTCACGAGATCCGCAATCCGCTCGCGGGCATCAAGGGCGCCGCCCAGGTCCTGACCCAGAGCGATCTGGACGGGGAGGAGCGGGAGCTCCTGGACGTGATCCTCTCGGAGGTGGACCGCCTGGACGAGGTGGTGCGCCAGTTCCTCGACTACGCCCGACCCGACGAGCCCGGAACCGAGCGGGTGGACACCCGGCAGGTGGTGACCCGCGTGCTCACCCTGCTCCGGTCCCAGTCGCTGCCGCCGGGCCTCGAGATCCGGGACGAGGCGACCCCGGGCCTGTACGTCTCGGGTAACGCCGCGCGCCTCGAGCAGGTGGTGCTCAACCTCACGCGCAACGCCGTGGAGGCCCTGCCCCGGGGCGGCGTGCTCACGGTCCGCACGCGCCTGGGTCGTCCCCTGGACCGGACCGGAGGCCCGCCGGCCGTGGAGATCGAGGTCGAGGACACCGGCCCGGGCATCCCGGCCGACGATCTCGACAAGGTCTTCATCCCCTTCTACACGAGCCGTCCGGACGGCGTGGGCCTGGGCCTCTCCATCTGCCGCCGCATCGTGGAGAGCCATGGCGGCTTCGTCGAGGTGGCCTCGGAGCCGGGCCGGGGCACCCGCTTCAGCGTCCGCTTGGCCGCCCTGCCCGTAGATCAGGGCGCCGGGGCGTGGACCTCCGCCGGAGGGGCCTCCTCAGGCGGAGGCTCGAGCGCTCCCGGGCCGTCCTCCACGTTGCCCTCCTCGTTATAGACGTCCTCGACCGCGGGCAGCGCGACCTCGTCCACGTGCCCGTCGCCCACGCCGAAGAACTCGAGCTGGCCATCGGGGCCGATCACGTTGTAGCTCTCGACGGGTACCCACCGGCCGGACACCCAGGCGGATCCGGTCCAGTAGCCGGGACGCCAGACCATGCCCTCGGGCGACGGGGCGTCGGGCGCCCAGTACCCCGGGACCCAGACCCCGTCCGGACCCGGCCCGCCCTCGACCCAGTGGTAGCCCACGATCCCCGCGGGACGCCAGAAGCCGGTGATCCACAGGACGCCGTTCCACCAGCCCGGCACCCAGACCCAACCCGGGTGGGGTGGGATGCCGACATGCACATAGTGGCCGGCGATCCAGGCGCCGAACCGCCCGGGCCGGGGTGCCACCCAGGTCCAACCGCCCCCCGGATGGTGGGCCCGCACATCTACGTGGACCCGAGGCCTCGACCGGGGATCCGACCGGCGTGGGCCGGCATCCGCCGTCTGGGGGACCAGGAGCACGAGGCTGAGAAGCACGGCGACGAATCGTGCGAAGAAGCGCCGGATCATGGAAGACCTCCCAGGAGGGGCCAGGCGGCACGCCGTGAGGACGTCCGCCAGGCAGGGTTCATTCACGGTCCGGTACGGCATGCCGCTTCTGGGCCCGGCGACTCCATCCTACCCCCTGCGAGATAGACTGGCCCTGCCATGCCCCCGGCCATCGAGATTCGCGGCCTCAGAAAGGTGTACCGCACCGGCTTCTGGATGCGGCCTCACGTGGGCCTGGAGTCCCTCGACCTCGAGATCGGCCGGGGCGAAGTCTTCGGTTTCATCGGTCCCAACGGAGCAGGCAAGACCACCGCCATCCGGTGCCTCGTGGGGTTGCAGGCCCCCACCGCCGGCGAGGCCCGCATCCTCGGGCTCGACGCGCGGTGGCCCCTCGCACGCCGCAGGCTGGGGTTCCTGCCCGAGCGACCGAGCTTCCACCCCCACCTCACGGCCCGGGAGCTGCTCGACTTCCACGCCCGGCTCTTCGACCTTCCCGCAGCCGAACGCCGTCGGCGCACGGCCCACCTGCTGGAGCGCGTGGACCTCGGGCGCTTCGCGGACATCCGGGTGAGTCGGTTCTCCAAGGGCATGATCCAGCGCGTGGGCGTGGCCCAGGCCCTCGTTCAGGACCCCGAGGTGCTCGTGCTCGACGAGCCGATGAGCGGGCTGGATCCGCCAGGTCGGGCCCTGGTCCGCGACATCGTCCTCGAGGAGCGGCGGCGGGGTCACACCGTCTTCTTCTCCAGCCACATCCTCCCGGACATCGAGTCCATCTGCGACCGGGTGGGCGTTCTCCTCGAAGGCCGGCTCCAGGCCGAGGGGACGGTGGCCTCCCTGCTGGCCGACGGGGTGGCGTACGTGGACTGCACGGTGATCGGCCCCGAGGATCCCCCGCTCGGAGCCACGGTCCTCGCACGGCAGCAGGACCGATGGGTGCTCAGGGTCCCCCCGGACGGCGTGGCCCCGCTGCTCCGAGACGTCCTCGCGGCCGGCGGCCGCGTCCTCCAGGTCACCCCCGGACGCCGCTCCCTGGAGGACCTCCTGCTCGACGAGGTGGCACGCGCCCGCCCGGTCCACCAGCAGCGCCTGGGGGTGCTGGCATGAGGGCGTTGGTCGCCATCGCCGCCACCACGTTCCGGGAAGCCATCCGCGACCGGGTCCTGGCGTCGCTGTTCTTCGTGGCCGCGCTCCTCCTCGGGGCGAGCCTGGCGGCCGAGGAGATCACCATCGGCGATCAGGCCAAGGTCATCCGGGGCCTCGCCCTCGGGGGCATCAGCCTCTCGGCCTCCGTGATGGCCATGTTCCTCGGCGTCGGGCTCGTGTGGCGGGAGCTGGAGCAGCGCACGATCCAGACCGTCGCGACCCGGCCCATCTCGCGCACGACCTTCGTGTTGGGCAAGTACACCGGCCTGGTCGTCACCCTCGCGGCCCTCGTAGCGGGCATGCTCCTCCTCTACCTGGTCCTGATCGGCACGCACCTCGGTACGCCCCACCCCTCGCTCGCCGGCTACGCGGTGCTGCTGGCCGTGGACCTGATGCTCCTCACCGCGTGGGCCACGTTCTTCTCCACGTTCGCCGGGCCCACCATGGCCACCGTGTTCACGCTCTCGACCTTCGTCATCGGCCATCTCGCCGACGACATCCATCGATTCGGAGAGCAGGCCGCCACGGCCGGCGTCCATGGGGTCGCCGGGGTCCTCTACTGGGTTCTTCCCAACTTCCAGGTACTCGACGTCCAGGCGCAGGCCGCCCACGAGGTGCCCGTCCCCCTGGACCACGTCCTCCGAGCCGGAGGCTACGGCCTCGGGTACACGTTCCTGGTGCTCCTGGCCGCCGTGCTCGTCTTCGAGCGCCGTGACCTGAACTGATGCCTCCGGCCCTCCTCACCATGGTGGACCTCGCAGCCCGACACCGCCGGGTGGCCGAGGCCGCCGAGGCCGCCGTGCTCGGCGTGTTGCGCTCGGGCATCTGGGTGGGAGGCCCCGAAGTGGCGGCCCTCGAGGCGGAGGCCGCCACAGCCTTTGGCCGGGCGCACGGCGTGGCCTGCGGGAGCGGCACCGACGCGCTCGTGCTCGCCCTCGAGGCCCTCGGTGTGGGCCCGGGCGACGAGGTGATCGTGCCGGCCCTCTCCTTCTACGCCACCGCAGGCGCGGTGCTCCTCGCAGGGGCCCGGCCGGTGGTCGCGGACGTGCTCCCGGACAGACCCTTGCTCGATCCCCGTGCGGCCGCCGATGCGGTGGGCGAGCGCACCCGGGCCGCGATCCGGGTGCACCTGTTCGGCATGGCCTGCCCGGATCCGGAGCTACGGGTGCCGCTGGTGGAAGACTCCGCCCAGGCGGCCGGGCTCGACCCTGCACCTCGACTGGGCGTCGCCACGGCCGTCTCGTTCTACGCCACCAAGACGTGGGGAGCGGCCGGCGACGGCGGCCTCGTCGCGAGCGACGACGCCGAGTTCGCCGCCCGGGTCCGCCAGCTCGCGAACCACGGAGCGCTGCCCGGCCGGTCCTGCCTCCATGGGCGGGTCTCGGGCCACGGGGGCGGCAACAGCCGCCTCGACGCCCTCCAGGCAGCGCTCCTGCGGGTCCACCTGCGAGACCTGCCCGCACGGATCGCCCGGCGGCGATCCGCCGCGGCGGCCTTCGACGCGGCGCTGCCTCCGACCTGTCGGCCGGTGCCACGCGACGCAGGGGATCCCATCCACCAGTACCTGCTGCGCTGCGAGGCCCGCGACGCCCTCGCGGCCTTCCTGCACACCCGCGGCATCGAAACCGCGATCTACTACCCCAGGCCCCTCTCGGCACAACCGGCGCTCCAGCCCCAGCCCCCCACGCCCGTAGCGGACGGCTGGTGCCGAGAGGTCCTCTCCCTGCCGTGCCACGAGAGCCTCTCGGACAGGGACGTCACGCGGATCGCCGGCTCGCTGGCGGAGTTCCGCCCATGACGCTCTACGGGGTCTTCCAGGTCTTCGCCTTTGTCCTCGGCCTCTGCCTGGGGTCCTTCCTCAACGTGTGCATCGCACGGATGCCCGAGGATCGCTCGGTGATCTCCCCGCGCAGCCGGTGTCCCCACTGCGGGCACCCGATCCGCGCCATCGACAACATCCCCCTGCTGTCCTGGCTCCTCCTCGGGGCCCGCTGCCGGGACTGCCACCAGCCCATCTCGGTGGCCTACCCCCTCGTGGAGGCCTCCACGGGGCTCCTGGTCCTCCTGGTGTTCCGGGAGGTCGTGCCCGGGCCTTCGGCCCTCGACGGTCCCCACCTGCTGGCGTTCGCGTGGTACACGCTGTTCGTCACCGCACTGGCGGGCGCCGCGCTGGTGGATGCCCGCCACCACATCGTCCCGGACGAGTTCAGCCTCTGGATGATCCCGGTGGGTGTGGCCGGCGCCCTGGGCCTCGGCTTCCTCGGCCCGGATCTCGCCCCCACCTGGAAGCAGTCCCTCGTGGGGGCGTTCGCGGGCGGTGCGTTCCTGATGGCCGTCAACGCCGCCTACTGGCTGGTTCGACGGGAGGTGGGCGTCTGGCCGGGCGACGTCAAGCTGCTCGCCATGATCGGCGCCTTCCTCGGCGCGTTCCCCGCCTTGATCCTCGTGCTGATCCTCGGATCCTCGATCGGCGCCATCGTGGGGATCGGCCTGGTGCTCGCCACCCGCCACGGGGGACTCAAGATGGCCCTCCCCTTCGGGCCCTTCCTGGCCCTGGGGGGCATCGCCACGTTGCTGTTCGGCGAGCCGGTCCTGCGCCGCTGGACCGAGGCGTTCCTGCTCCTGCTGCCCACCTAGGCTACGCCCGGGGCGGCCCGCCCGGTACCTGCTCGAAGATGAGCTGCTCGTCCTCGACGTCGACCCGGATGGTGTCGCGAGGTCCGTACGACCCGGCCACGATGGCCCGGCTCATGGGGTTCATCAGGTGCTGCTGGATGGCGCGCTTCAGGGGTCGTGCGCCGTACAACGGGTCGAACCCGGCGTCACAGAGGGCCTTCCGTGCAGCCGGGGAGACGTCCAGGTCCAACTGCCGGGTCTCCAGAAGACGCCGGATGTGCCCGAGCTGGATCTCCAGGATCCGGTCTATGTCCTCGTACCGCAGGGAGTCGAAGACGATGACCTCGTCCACCCGGTTGAGGAACTCCGGACGGAACGTGGACCGCATCTCTCCGTCCACGGCCTCCTCGACCTTCTCCCGCGGCAGGCCGGCGCGGTTGCCCTCGAGGATGTGCCGGGACCCGATGTTGGAGGTCATGATGAGGACCACGTTCTTGAAATCCACCGTGCGGCCCTTGCCGTCGGTCAGACGGCCCTCGTCGAGCACCTGCAGGAGCACGTTGAACACGTCGGCGTGCGCCTTCTCGATCTCGTCGAGCAGCACCACCGAGAAGGGGTGGCGGCGGACCGCCTCGGTGAGCTGGCCGCCCTCGTCGTAGCCGACGTACCCGGGAGGCGCGCCGATCAGGCGGGCCACCGTGTGCTTCTCCTGGTACTCCGACATGTCCACGCGGATCATGTTCTTCTCGTCGTCGAACAGGAATTCCGCGAGAGCCCGGGCCAGTTCGGTCTTGCCCACACCGGTGGGGCCCAGGAAGATGAAGGACCCGATCGGCCGGTTGGGGTCCTGCAGACCCGCACGCGCCCTCCGAACCGCGTCCGCGATGGCGACCACGGCGCGGTCCTGCCCCACCACCCGCCGATGGATCCGCTCCTCCATCTTGAGCAGCTTGGACTGCTCGCTCTCCACGAGGCGGGTGACCGGGATGCCGGTCCAGCGACCGACCACCTCCGCGATGTCCTCGTCGGTCACCTCCTCCCTCAGGATGGCGCCGTCCTTCTGGATCTCGGCCAGCCTGGCCTGGTGCTCCTGGATCTCGGCCTGGATCTTCGGGATCTCGCCGTAGAAGATCTCGCTTGCGCGCTGGTACTCGGCCATCCGCTGGGCGCGGTCCCCCTCAGTGCGCAGCGTGTCCATCCGCTCCTTGCCCTCGCGCACGGCCTCGATGACCTCCCGCTCCTGTTCCCAGCGGGCCCGGAGCGTGCGCGCCTCCTCCTCCTTGTCGGCCACGGCCTTCCGGATCTGCTCGGCCCTCTCGATGGCGTGCTCGTCCGTCTCCCTCCCCAGGGAGTGCAACTCGATCTTGAGGCCCGCGATCTCGCGGTCCAGGACGTCGATCTCCTGGGGCAGGCTCTCGATCTCCATCTTGAGGCGACTGGCGGCCTCGTCCATGAGGTCGATGGCCTTGTCGGGCAGGTGGCGATCGGTGATGTAGCGGGCCGAGAGCGTGACCGCGGCCACGACGGCGTCGTCGGTGATGCGCACGCCGTGGTGGACCTCGTAGCGCTCCTTGATGCCTCGGAGGATCCGGACGCTCTCGGCGACCGTGGGCTCCTCCACGAGCACGGGCTGGAAGCGGCGTTCGAGAGCCTTGTCCCGCTCGAGGTGCTTGCGGTACTCCTCGATCGTGGTGGCGCCGATGCAGCGCAGCTCTCCCCGGGCCAGCGCGGGCTTGATCATGTTGCCCGCGTCCATGGCCCCCTCGGACTTGCCCGCTCCGACGATGGTGTGGAGCTCGTCGATGAAGAGGACGATGTCCCCGCCCGAGTGCTCGATCTCCTCCAGCACGGCCTTCAGGCGCTCCTCGAACTCGCCCCGGTACTTGGCGCCGGCGATGAGCGCGGCGAGGTCCAGCACGAGCAGCCGCTTGCCCTGCAGGCTCTCCGGCACGTCGTCGGACGCGATGCGCAGCGCGATGCCCTCCACGATGGCGGTCTTGCCGACGCCCGGATCGCCGATGAGGACGGGATTGTTCTTGGTGCGCCGGGACAGGACCTGGAGGGAGCGACGGATCTCGTTGTCTCGGCCCACGATCGGGTCGAGCCGGCCCTCCCGGGCCATGGCCGTGAGGTCCCGCGTGTACTTGTCGAGGGCCTGGTACTGCTCCTCCGCGCCTTCGCCCGTGACCTTCTGGCCCCCCCGGATCCCGTGGATGGCTTCCATGAGGCGCTCTCGGGTGACGCCATGATCGTGCAGGAGCTGGCGCGGCTTGTCGTCCGCGGCCTCGACCCCGAGCAGGATCATCTCGGTGGCCACGTGGGTATCGCCCAGCTCCCTTGCCGCCTCGTCCGCCGCCTGCAGGGCCTGCTCGCTCGATCGTGCGAGCCTGGACCGCTCCCCGCCGGACACCTTGGGCAGGTCGTCGAGCAGCCGCGTGGCCTCGCGCCGGAACAGATCCAGATCCACCCCCACGGACGAGAGGAGGACGGTCGCGATGCCCTTCTCCTGCGTGAGGAGGACCATGAGCAGGTGCTGGGGCCGGATCTCGGGGTTGCCGAGCCGACCCGCGAGGTTCTGTGCGTCGGCGATGGCCTCGCGGGCCTTGATCGTGAACCGTTCGAACTTCATGAGGCTCCCTCGTCCGGTCCGGTGCGCCGTCACGCGCTCGACCGGGACGCGGGGAACCTAAGCACGGCCCGTCTTGTGGGAAAGCCGAGCGGGAGACAGCCGGGTCAGGGCGTGGGAGGCGTCTTGAACTTGGCGACGTACAGCACGCTCACGGAGGCATGGCCCGCTTCGCCGGAGGACACCTGGATCTGTGCGTTGTGGCTCTCGTCCGGGCTGGCGTAGAGGAGCATCGTGCCGTCGCCGGTGGACAGCTCGGTAGCGAGTTTCCAGGACGCCAGGGAGTTCTTGAACCAGGAGACGACCTCCGCCGTCGTCCCGGTCACGTCCAGTTGGTAGAGCGTGCCCGTGCCGCCCTCGTTGGTCATGCTCATGCGTCCCTTGGCGGTCGCGTTCGGCGGACGCAGGATGGGGGGGAGGTCCGAGAGGTCCACGTTGGCGCCGGCATCCACGTTCACGTCACCGCCGACGGTTCCTTCGAGCACCTGCTCCGCGAGCTTCTCCCCTGCCATCTCGTTGATGCCCTCCTTGACCTTCTCCCCCGCACCGCAGGCGAGGGACGTGGCCAGGAGGAGGAGGGTCGAGGCAGCAAGTGCGATGGGGCGGGCCATGGAGGCCTCCGGGGTGCGAGGGAGCGGGTCCAAGTCGCTGTAACGCACGATCCGGACTCGTGCAGAGCGGAGTGGATCTACCGCAGGAGTGCGCCGAGCGCCTCCACGAACCGCTCGTTCTCGGCGCGCAGTCCCATGTTGACACGGATGGCGTGCGGCATCTGGTAGCCCCCCATGGGCCGCACGATGACCCCCCGCTTCTGCAGCTCCCCAAAGAGGACCTGGGCGTCTCGATCCGTGTCCACGAGGTAGAAGTTGGTCTGGCTGGGCGGCACGGTCACGGGCAGGTCTTGGAGCGCCTCCCCCATCCAGGCCATCTCGCCCGCGTTGAACCTCCGGGAGCGCTCGACGAACTCTGTGTCCTCGAGGGCGGCGACCCCCGCCGCCTGGGCCAGGCTGGACAGGTTGAACGCCGTGCGCCCCTGGATGAGCCCTGACACGATCCGTGCCGGTCCCACCGCGTACCCCAGTCTCAAACCCGCGAGCCCGTGGGACTTGGAGAACGTGCGCAGGATGAGCACGTCGCGGCCTTTTTGGAGCCAGGCCCAGGCATCCGGCAGGTCGTCGCGCGTGATGTAGTGGCAGTAGGCCTCATCGTAGACGACGAGGATGTCCTCGGGAATCGACTCCATGAAGGCATCGAACGCGTCGCGGGAGAACCAGGTTCCGGTCGGATTGTTCGGATTGGCGAGGAAGATCAGCTTGGTGCGCGGGGTGATGCGAGCCCGGATGGCCTCGAGATCGTACCAGTATCGGTCGCGGCAGGGCACCCGCACGAGGTCCGCCCCGGCCTTCATCGTGGCAAGCGTGTAGATCGCGAAGGTCTTCTCGGAGGTGACGACCTGGTCGCCCGCCTCCAGGAAGACATGGGCGCACAGCTCGATGACCTCGACCGACCCCGCGGCTCCGAAGACTTCCTCGAACGCGACGCCGTGGTGGCGAGCCACGGCCTGCCGGTAGTACCAGGAGTCGTCGTGCGGGTACAGGTGGAGACGCGGCAGGATCTCCTGGATGGCCGCGATCGCCTTCGGGCTCGGCCCGAGGGGGTTCTCGTTGGAGGCCAGCTTGGCGATGGGGATGGACAGGCCGAGCTCCCGTTCGACCTCCTCGATCGGCTTGCCCGCGACGTAGGGCTTGAACCCGTGAAACGTGGACCGGCGGTAGTCGCGCTCGGACATGGCTGCCTCCATGGGGTTCGGGTCCGAGAACGTAACGCCCTCGCCCGCCCCGAACGGAGGTCCGCCCTGCGGCGGATCAGCAGCCGCCGGCTATGTCGTAGGTGACCTCGATGACGGAGCCCAGGCCCGGGGTGGTCGCCACGGTGAAGCGGAGGCTGTTGGTGGCGGCGGTGTAGAGCCAGCCGGTCTTCAGCGGCTTCCCGTCCACGGAAACCGCGATGGATCCATCCACGGGGATCTCGGTCAGGTAGAAGGTGTCCTGGAGCGCCATCTCAGCGGTGACGGCTGCGGCCAGCGCCGCGCCCCACTTGGCGCTGCAGATGGAGAGGAAGGCACCTTCCGTGGCCTCTGTGGCCTCGTAGAATCCGTCGTAGGAGTCGGCCCCCGAGCAGCCGTCGGGCCAGTCGCCGCCCACGGCGTGGACCACGAGCTGGTCCGTCTCGGCCCGCAGCGCCTCCCAGGCCTCCACGTACGCGGACCAGGTGGACGGCGACCGATCGGCCCCGTCCGAGATGCCGACGAGGTGGAGGCGGGAGTCCTCGCGCACGAGCCCCTCGTTGCAGCCCTTGGGCTCGGACTCGGCGATGGCCGTATCCAGGAGGCGGAACCCCTGCTGCGTGTACTCGCCGGCATCGCCGGTCAGGTTCAGCATCGTGGCGAACGCGGGAACGGCATTGGAAAGGCTGAAGCTCTCGTCGAGGTAGTTGTACGGTCCGCGCACGCACCCGTTGTCCTCCACCACGGCCGCCAGGTGGTAGTCGGTGCGGCTCGCGATGAGCGCCGTGACGAAGGCGGTGAGCTCCGTCTCGACGCTCGCCATCTCGGGTTCCATGGACGCGGAGCGATCCACCGCGATGATGACGTCGGATTCACGCGAGCGGACCTGGTTGAAGGTCTCGGTCATCGTGCCGCCCGGCGTGCCGTCTCCCACCTGCACCGCCTGGGCCTCGGCGTGGTCGGGATCCGTGGTGTACACCGTGAGGGTGCCCGTGTGGCTGTCGCCGTCGGACGGGGCGTAGACCACCATGCCGGTCCAGGATTCCCCGCCTCCGAGCGTCACCAGCCCATCGGCCGAGCCGTTCTCGTCGGAGATGCCGGAAAAGACGAGGTCCTTCGTGTCCGTCTCGTACGTGTAGTCCAGGATGGTGAGATCGGAGGTGCCGGTGTTGGAGAGGGTGATGTCCTGGTCCACCGTGCACCCGATCCAGACCGTGCCGAAGTCCACGGACGTGGGGCTGATCTCGAAGGACGGGGCACCACCCGTTCCCGTGAGCACCACCCCGGCCCGCGGGGTGACCGGGTCGTTGGTGTGGACCCACAGCCGCGTGTCCCACACGGCCGCCGACAGGGGGGCGAACGTGACGGTGACCGTGGCGCACGCTCCGACCTGGACGACGGGGTCGAGAATGGAGGACGAGGTGAACGGCGCGGACACCTGGCCGATCTCGATGGCGGTGATGGCCAGGGGTTCGTCCCCATCGTTGCAGATGTCCACATCCTGGTCCGCCGAGGCGCCGACGGCCAGCATTCCGAAGTCCAGGGTTTCCGGGTCCACCGTGATGGCCGGCCCCTCCGTGGTCGGTGCCGTGTCGTCGACCGCTTCGTCGTTGCACGCCACCGCGAACAGGGTCAGGATCCAGATCCGTCCCATCGTGTCCTCCAGCTCGACCCGGTGCGGGCCGTCATGAGGCGGAGTGTACCCCGATCCGTGCCGCGGGGGAAGCCAGGCCCTACCGGACCACGGTCCCCGGGGGCACCGGGTGCGCGATCCCCAGGAGGCCCTGCACGGAATCCCCCCCTGCAGCCAGGATCATCCCGTCCGACCGGATGCCCCTCAGCGTGACGGGCTTGAGGTTCGCCACCACCACGACCTGCATTCCCTGCAGCTCCTCGGGGCGATAGCGATCGGCGATGCCCGCGACCACGGTGCGCGGTGCCGGTTCACCCAGATCGATGCTGAGCACCAGCAGCCGGTCGGCCTTGGGGTGGCGCTCGGCGGCCATCACGGTGCCCACCACCAGGCGGAGACGGGCGAAGTCCTCGTAGGAAATGCGCTCTTCCTGGGATTCGGAGACCACGGGTACACCCTCCTTCGCGGGACCACTCCCCTCGAGCACCGCCAGGATGGCCGGGGGAAGCTCCGTCATGCGGGGGAACAGCGGCGCGCCCGCAGCCACGGGCGTGCCGGCCGGCAGGACGTCGAAGCCGGCGAGGCGGTCGAGGCTGCGGGGGAGGTGGGTGCCCAGCTTGGCCAGAAGCGCCTCCGCCTTGTCCGGGCAGACCGGCCAGACGAGCACGGCCGCGACGCGGCAGACCTCCAGCACGTTGCGCATCACGGTGGCCAGCCGATCGGCACGCCCCTCCCGGTGGAGCGTCCAGGGCTGCTCCGTGTCGATGTACTTGTTGCCCGCCTGGACCAGGGCCCAGGTACCGGCGAGGGCCTCCTGGAACCTCAAGGCCTCCATGGCCGTGCGAACCGCGGCCACGGTCTCCACCGCGAGTCGCTCCAGGTCGCGATCCGCCGCGGTGATCTCCACCCGAGGGGGGACCGTGCCGCCGAGCCAGCGCTCGGTCATGGACAGCGCACGGTGGGCGAGGTTGCCGAAGTCGTTCGCGAGATCGGCGTTGTAGCGGACCTGGAAGGCCCGGTGGGAGAAGTCGCCGTCCGCGCCGAAGGACACCTCGCGCAGCAGGAAGTAGCGGACCGCGTCGGGACCGTAGGCGTCCAAGAGGAGGTTCGGGTCCACGACGTTGCGGAGCGTCTTGGACATCTTCCGGCCCTCGATGGTCCACCAGCCGTGGGCGAAGAGGCAGTCGGCCGGATCCAGGCCCAGGGCGAAGAGCATGGTGGACCAGTAGACGGCGTGCGTGGTGAGGATGTCCTTGCCCACGAGGTGGAACGAGGCCGGCCAGAACCTGCGGAACCGTTCCGGATCCGTGCCGTACCCGATGGCGGAGACGTAGTTGAGGAGCGCGTCGAACCAGACGTAGGTGACCCAGTCCGGGGCGAACGGCAGCGGAATGCCCCACGGGAGGCGCGCTTTTGGCCGGGAGATGCACAGATCGCCCAGGTCCTGCTTGAGATACCCCAACACCTCGTTCCGCCGGCTCTCAGGCCGCAGGAAGTCCGGGTGGGCGTCGATCCAGGACGCGAGCCGATCCCGGTACTTGCCCATACGGAAGAACCAGTTGCGCTCCTCGATCCACTCCACCGGCTGGCCGGACAGGGGACACTTGCCGTCCACCAGGTCCTTCTCCATCCAGAACCGCTCCTCCGCCGTGGAGTACCAGCCGGCGTAGGACTGCGGGTAGATCTCCCCTCGGTCGTGGAGTTCCTGGAGGACCCGCTGCACCACCGCCTTGTGGCGGGGCTCGGTGGTGCGGATGAAGTCGTCGTTGGAGATGCCCAGGCGCCTCCAGAGATCCTGGAACGGCCGGGACAGCTCGTCCACGTGCTGCTGGGGGTCCACGCCCCGCGCCTGGGCGGCCCGGAGCACCTTCTGGCCGTGCTCGTCCAGGCCCGTCAGGAAGTGGACCTCCCGTCCGGCGAGCCGCTGGTAGCGGGCGATCGCGTCCGCCGCCACCGTGGTGTAGGCATGCCCCACGTGAGGCGCGTCGTTCACGTAGTAGATGGGCGTCGTGACGTAGAAGGCGTTCCCACTCGGCATGTCGTGCACCCGGCCGGTTTCCGGGGGGACCGCGAGCCTATACGCCCGCCGGCCCATCCGCAACCGCGTCTGGGGTGTGGACATCGGGGCAGGCTGCCGCGGGGTCGTGCGTCGTGGTCGTGGAGCGTGGAGGGTGATCGTGGTCGTGATCGTGATCGTGA
>JAFGLY010000116.1 GCA_016927815.1 Deltaproteobacteria bacterium
CCGCGGTTCCTCTCAGATGCGACGCTCGACGGCCTCCCGGCCGCGGGGTGGCTCCTGGGAGCACACAACCGCCTGGGTCCCGGGCTCGCCGCGACCCTGGCTTCCGAGGGAGTCCAGGCCGATGCGGTCCGCCTCGCTGTGGGCGCCGAGTCCTTCCCCCGCGCGGACCACGCCTGGGTCCTGGTGACCCGCAGCCCCAAGGACCCGGCCCGTGCGCTGGCCTGGGTCTCGGCCGACGATCCCGCGGCCATCCGAGGGCTCGCCGCCAAGCTGCCCCACTACGGTCGGTACTCCTGGCTCGCCTTCCGGGGCGACGCCCCGGACAACGTCGGAAAGGGCACGTGGCCGCCAACGGGTTCCGAGCTCTCCCGGATCCTGGACGGCCCCTCCACGACCGCGGCCCCACTGCCGGCACGCAAGGCCCTGGCCGAGCCTGCCCCACGGTTCGACGCCGACCGGATCGCGGAGACGGTGAACTGGCTGGCCGACCCGGCCCGCGAGGGTCGCAAGCCCGGGTCCAAGGGGATGGAGGCCGCCACGGCGTGGGTGGAGACCCGACTCGCCGCCACGGGGCTCGAACCTGCCGGGGACGACGGCCACCGCCAGGCCTGGACCGGCGAAGGGGACGTTCCTCTCGTCAACCTCGTCGGCCGCCTGCCCGGCACCGATCCCACGCTGCCCCCGGTCCTCGTGCTCGCTCACCTGGATCACCTCGGCTTCGGCCCCCTGGAGCCGGACGGCCCGCCGGTCCTGTTCCCGGGTGCCGACGACAACGCCTCGGGCGTGGCGGGCCTGCTGGAGATCGCTGCCGCCCTGGCGGCCGAGCCCCCTCGTGCGCGCTCCGTGCTGTTCGCGATCACCACCGCCGAGGAGAGCGGATCCGTGGGAGCCCGTCACCTGGTGGACGCTTTGGGCGCGACCCGACCCATGGCCTGCGTCAACCTCGACATGATCGGAAGACCAGAGCGCCTCCTGGTCCTGGACGTCGCCAGTGCGCGGGAGTGGCGCTACGCGCTCATGGGCGCAACCTACACCACCGGTGTACCGTCCGTGCCCGCGCCGGTCCCGCTCGCCGCGGGCGACCACGCCGCCTGTCTCGATGTCGGGATCCCCGGCATCCAGTTCACCACCGGTCCGCACGCCGACTACCACCGTCCCGGAGACACCGCGGACAAGGTGGACGCGACCCACATGGCGCAGATCCTGGCCGTACCGCTCGAAGTGATCCGCTGGCTGGCCCAACGCCTGGACCCCCTGGAGTCCACGAACACCTCGACCGACGCACCCGCGAGGCCTCCCTCCTCGGGTGCGGGCGTGGGCCTGGGCACCCTGCCCGACTTCGCCTTTGCCGGCCCGGGCGTCCGGGTCCAGGAGGTCCGTCCCGGATCGTCGGGCGAAGCAGCCGGGATCCGCGCCGGCGACATCATCCTCGCCGTGAACGGCGCCCCCGTCGCGGACCTGCGCGCGCTCGCGGAAGCCTGGCGGGCCGGCCGTGCGGGGGACCGCGTGACGGTGCGGATCGACCGCTCGGGCCAGACCCTGGACCTGGAGGCCGTCCTGGAGCCCCGCGCCCTCGGCGGGCCCCGCTGACCGCCTCCCACGGCCCGAGACCGGCGTCGCGTCGTCTCTGTGGTTACCGGTGGCGCGGATCGGGGGTTCTGCTGCCGGGACCCCTTCCCCCAGGAAGCCGCCATGCTCCGATCCAGGATTTCCGGCATCGGCATGTACGTTCCAGAGGAGGTCGTCCGAAACGAGGACCTCGCCTCCCTGATGGACACCAGCGACGAGTGGATCGTCCAGCGCACCGGCATCCGGGAGCGCCGCTTCGCCCCGGCGGGCGTCTGCACCTCCGAGATCGCCGTGCCGGCCGCCCAAGCGGCCCTCGCGGACGCGGGGATCTCCAGCGCGGACGTGGACCTCGTGCTGTTCGCCACGCTCTCCCCGGACTTCCACTTCCCGGGCACGGGCTGCACGTTCCAGGCCCGGATGGGCATGCCGGGCGTGCCCGTCATGGACATCCGCAACCAGTGCACCGGGTTCCTCTACGCGCTGGCCACGGCCGACGCCTTCGTGCGGATCGGCACGTACCGCACGGTGCTGGTGGTCGGGGCCGAGATCCACTCCCATGCCATGGACTTCTCCACCACCGGCCGCGACGTGGCGGTCCTGTTCGGCGATGGTGCCGGCGCCGCGGTGGTCACGCCCACGCTGGACACAGGCGGGCCACGGGTCCGCTCTGTCCACCTCCACGCGGACGGCCGGCACGCGGACGCGCTGCGGCTCAGGGTGTGGGACATCAGCCGGAAGCCCTACCTGCAGCACGAGGGACAGGTAGGCGTCGTACCGCCCGAGGAGCGCTGGCCCGAGATGAACGGCCGGGAGGTCTTCCGCCACGCGGTGGAGGGCATGACGGCCGCGCTGCACGAGATGCTCGAGGCCAACGCCCTCACGGCGGCCGACATCGATCTGTTCGTCCCTCACCAAGCCAACATGCGCATCTCGGAGCTGGTGGCCCGCCGCGTGGGGATCCCGCCCGACAAGGTGGTCCACAGCATCGTGGACTATGGCAACACCACCGCCGCCTCCATCCCGATGGGCCTGTGCCTGGCCCGCGAGCAGGGCCGACTCCGGCCGGGCATGCGCGTTGCGCTGGCCGCCTTCGGGTCCGGCTTCACCTGGGGTTCGGCTCTGGTCGTCTGGTAGCGGCCGATCCCCACGCCCTCCTGCCTCGCGGGAGGCCACGCATGCGGCTATGAGCCCCACCCGCGGGCGGGCAGCCCGCACGGAGGACCCATGCTCGGTCGCATGCTGCTCACCTGGCGGACCCTCGGCCGCACGTTCGGCGCCTGGATCGCGCCCCTGTTCACGGGCCTCGTGGTGCTCTCCCTGAGGATCGTCGTGGCCGTGGGCATGGCTCTCGACCCCCTCCTGTTCCCGAGCCTGCGCCGGGCACGCGTGGATCGACCCATCGTGATCGTGGGCAACCCCCGCTCGGGTACCACCTTCCTCCACCGATTCCTGGACAAGCAGGGCGTGGCCGTGGGGTGTCATCTCTGGGAGATGCTCGTGCCCTCCCTCACGCTGCAGTTCCTCGTCCGCCCCTTCCTTCCGCTCCTGGAGAAGGTGAGCCCCGCGCGCCACCACCCGGCCGCCGTCCACAAGACCAGCATGACCGCGGCCGAGACCGACGACGCGGGCATGTTCTTCCACTTCTTCGACGGCTTCTTCCTCTACGGGTTCTTCCTCGCCTTCGCCCGGGAGGATCTCCTGGATCGGTTCGACCCCCGCAAGCGCGACACCTCCCCCCGCGACTTCGCATACCTGGAGTCGGTCTGGCGCCGGATCCTGGTGGCCCGCAAGGGCTCGCGCGTCACGGGCAAGCTCTTTTCGCTCGGGCCCCG
>JAFGLY010000017.1 GCA_016927815.1 Deltaproteobacteria bacterium
CGGCGGCCACACGGGCGACACCGGCGGCCACACGGGCGACACCGGCGGCCACACGGGCGACACCGGCGGCCACACGGGCGACACCGGAGACTCGTGCGAAGAGGGCGTGTGCCTTCTCTCGTGGCGTCTCCACGAGGAGATGGAGAGCCTCGTGTACGTCTCCTGGGAGCAGACCCTCCCCGGCACCGTCCACGTGGAGTACTCCTTCGATCCGGACGTCTGGCTCTCCACTCCCTCCTTCCTGGCCGACAAGGGATCCCAGGAGCAGCTCGTGGTGGGAATCCCCTTCGCGACCGAGGCCGCCTGGAGGGTCGTCCTGGAGGAGGTCCGGTCCTTCGACGGCGAGAGCATCGTCACCGGACCCGTGCCCACCGGTCTGCCCCTGTGCACGGTCACCGTCGCGGACGAGACAGCCTGGCTGTCCACCGGGAAGTACCTGCTCAGCAGCATCAACCAGCGGGCGGGGGGGTGGACCGGAGGGACCTACTGGACGTTCATCATGGACCGGCAGTGCCGGGTGGTGTGGGCCCGCGCTGCGCCCGACTCGCACTGGACGCTCTTCGCCTCGGTCTCGCTCGACGGCAGCTACCTGATGTGGGACGAGGCCACCTACTGGTCCGACTGGGACCACGGGGCCGGCTCGTCCATCCACAAGACCTGGCTCGACGAGGAGTTCGAGGAGTTCCCGGCCCCGGGGCTCCACCACACGTTCGTCGAGCTGCCGGACGGTACGCTGGCCTGGGGAAGCCAGGACCACGGCGGCGAGGAGGCCCTGGTCGAGCGGGGACCCGACGACGAGGACGAGACGATCCTGTGGACCTGCGAGGAGGACTGGCCGGGCTCCAGGTCGTGCGAGTCCAACGGGCTCTTCTACCAAGCGTCCACCGATACGTTCCTCTACTCGTTCTACACGAACAACTCCGTCGTCGAGGTGAGCCGGAGCGAGGGCACGAGCCTGTGGTGGGCGGGGACGGTGTCCGACGACGGGACCTCACGGCGCTATACCTTCGACCCCACGAACTCCCAGTTCTCCTGGCAGCACGGCATCTCCTACACCGCCTCGGGGACCCTGCTCCTCTCCACGGAGGCACGGTTCGGCAGCACCACCATCACGGCCGTGCGAGAGTACGAGGTCGATCACGAAAGCGGGCTCCTCCGCAACGTGTGGACCTTCAACTCGGGCGTCTACGCGAGCACGAACGGCGACGCCTGGCGCCTGTCCAACGGCAACACGCTCCATGTGCTCGGGGCGGCTGGGCAGATCATGGAGGCGGATCCCGAAGGCCGGCTCGTCTGGCACGTGGACTACCACGCCCAGAAGCTGCTCGGGCGGGGGGAGTTCATCGAGGATCTCTACGCGCTGGTGAAGCCCTCCCCGGACCCCTGACGTCACAGGTTGGGCGCTCCGGTCCACCAGTGCGCAACCCAGGTGTCCATCCACAGGAGGCGCTCCGCGGCCCAGGTACGCATCCCCTCGTACTCGGCGTCGTAGGACTCCACGGGGCAGAGCCAGCTGGTGTCGCCCCAGACGAACTCAATCTCCTCGAAGGGCCAGACCTCGAAGTTCTGGTACACGGTGTCCCCGAGGATGGCCCGGTAGGCGGCCATCCGACCGAGGACGGCGTCGGTGGCCAGCACGCCGGAGCGAAGCTCGGCCCACCGCTCCACGATGCGCTCCTGGAATGCGGGCACCTGGCCCAGCTTCCACGCGAACTCGGTCCGCCCCTTGATCCACCCCTCCCAGCCGCAGTCGTAGTACGGGTACCCGAAGGAGAGATCGATGTCCCAGGGGATGAGGCGCATCCGCCCCGCGGCGTCCTTCCACGCCCAGACCGAGAGAAAGTACGTATCGTGGTTCTTGGCGAACTCCTGGATGAGGATCCAGTCGATCGCGTTGTCCATGTCGATGAAGTCGTACAGGGTGGGATCGGGGTCGTCCTGCGACGAGGCCTCCACGATGTCCTGCCAGGTGTCCAGGAACTGGCGGATGGCCTCCACGCGAGCCGGCGGGGCGTCCTCGGGATCGGGCCACACGAGGAACCACATTCCGTACACGGGGGAGGCCTCGAGGAGGCCGCCCTCGTCGTCGTCGTTCTTCACGATGAAGGCGCTTTCGGAGTCCTCGAGATCCAGGCGGTCGTCGTCCCGGCGGATGTGCTCCCGGAGCGTGTAGATGCCCTGCCAGGACCCGTCCAGGGTGAGCTCGCAGAAGACCTGCTGGGGGGCGTACCGATCCATGCCGCCCATGGACTGGAAGAGGTCGAAGATGAGCTTGTCTCTCATCAGCGATCGGTCCACGTACCCGCCGTGGAGGATCCAGTCGTCCTCGCCGCCCATCTCGAAGAAGTCGTGGGAGACCGTGCGGATGCCCGTCTCGTCCTCCCACAGTTCCACGGCGTAGTTGTGCTTGGGGAAGGACAACGACGACCGGCCTCGCAGTTCGAACCCGGCGGGGCCGTCGTAGGACACCGTGCCGTCGTGCGCGGCCACGAGAAGGTGGCAGGGGACCTTGGGTTCGTCGGGGATCTCCTGGGTGCACGACACCTCGACGTGGCAGAGCGGAGGATCCTGCCAGGTCGACACGCCGTCGGCGGCCGGCACCTGCTCCACGCCCGTGTCGCGGCCCTGAGGACCGCCCGTGTCGTCCCCTGGGTCGCGGCATCCCTGGAGCCCCGAGAAGGCGACGAGAAGGGAGAGGAAGGGGGCCATGGCGGTCAGGATATCCCGAGGCCGTGCCCTCCGTTCAAAATGCGTGCTCCACACCGGTGGTCATCCTGAGCTCCCGGTAGGACGCCTCCCCGGCGGTCTCGTTGCGCCAGGAGGCCGCCGCACGCAGGCGCATGCGGGGGGTGGCTGCCCAGGACCCGTGGACCAGCGCCAGCCAGGCGTAGTCGGGTGTGGTCGCGGGAAACACGAGGTAGTCGGCGCCGTTCCCGGCTCCGGCCCCCACCTCGAGGAACACGTCGGCCGGGAGTTCCCGACCCAAGCGGACCAGGCCGAAATGGTGCCACAGGTGGTCCGTACCGAGGGCGTGCCAGGAGCGGAACCTCGCGAGCCAGGGACCGGACTGCCGCTCGACGAGCGGGCTCAGCACGGGCACGGATCCGGACGAGTCGACCATCCACCAGGCCCGCACGCCCGCCTGGAGGTTCTGCCCGATGCGCCAGGCAGGTTCCACCCAGGTCGTGAAGGTGGGGAAGAAGTCGGGGAAGGGCGTGGCCCCGAGCGATCCGGACACCAGGAAACGACGTCCCGTGTCCCAGGTGCCGGTGGCCCGGAGCAGGGCGTCCGACATGGCGCCCCCCCGCCGGGTCTCGGCTTCGATCTCGGCGCCGGCCCGGAGCGTCTTGGTGAACTGGCGATCGGCCGCGAGCAGGAGCGCAGCGCCATCCGAGCGATCCATCACCGCGCTCCACGTGGCGTGGGCCGAGGCGAGGATCTGGGCGTCACGCGCCGCGAGCTGCTTGCGGGCCTGGCACGCAGCCGGGACGCCGAGGGCGCAGGCCCGCCTCAGATCCTCTCGGGCTCCGGTCTCGTCGCCCGCCAGCAGGCGCGCTCGAGCCCGGCCCCAGCGGGCGTCGCCATCGGACGGGTCCATCTCGACCAAGGTCTCGTAGGCCTCGCTGGCAGCGGTGGCATCGCCGACCGCGAGGGCGACCGCCGCCCGGAAACGGCGGGTCTCCAGGTCCACGGTCGTTCCCGGCGGCAGGGACCGGATGGCTTCCCAGGAGGCCGACACGTCGCCGCTCCACCACAGGACGCGAGCCTGGGCGAGGCGCAGACCCGGATCGTCGGGGGAGGCGGCCAGGGCCGAGGCGAGCACGTCGAGGGCCTCGTCATGGCGTCCCTGAGCGGCGACTGCCTGAGCGAGGTGCGCCACGGCCTCGAGATCGCCCGGCCGAGCCTCCAGGCAGGCCCGGGCGGCGGCCTCGGCAGTCGGCGGTTTGTCGGCCTGCCAGGCCTCGCGGGCCTCGGGGCAGTCGGCTCTGGATGCGGTCGAAGCGATGATCAGGACGAGCAGTGCGATCACGAGGACCTCCCCTGGAAGCCGGCGCGGGTCATCTCCCCCCAGGACCGCACGCCACGGGCGAAATGCCAGAGTCCCCGCATGCGGGCGAGCAGGGTGAACTGGCGGTAACCGAAGTTCTCCAGCAGGGCGGTGGCCAGGAGGCCGAACCGGTAGCGGGCGGGGTCCCGGATGGGCGGCCGATCCCCCGGGGACCAGCGAGCATTGAGCTCGTCGATGAGTACGCTCTGGAAGGAGAACAGCAGGCCCGCGAAGAGGGACACGGCGAAGAAGAGGGCGACCACGACGAAATCCACGAGACCGAACACGTACTGGAGGATGAACACGCCGTATCCGGTCAGCTCGACCAGCGGCCCCATGAGCTCGAACAGGAAGAACACGGGAACGATCAGCACGCCGACGAGGCCGAACCGGGGGTTGCCCAGCATGCCCCGGTTGCGGAGCAGGACCTGGGCCAGGCCGCGCTGCCAGCGATCCCTCTGGTCCGCCAGGACGGAGAGCTGCTCGGGCACCTCGGTGTAACAGACAGGATCGGGGAGATGGATCACCGAGTACCGTCGCCCGCTCCCCTTGAACTGGCGGTGGAGCCGGACCACGAGGTCCATGTCCTCCCCGACGGTGTCGGTCCGGTAGCCCCCCACCTCCACGACGGCATCCCGGTGGAACAGCCCGAACGCGCCCGAGACGATGAGGTTGCCGCCCATGCGGTTGTACCCCACGCGGCCGAGCAGGAACGAACGGAGGTACTCCACGAGTTGGAACCGACCGATCCAGCGGGCCGGAAGGCTTAGGAGGCGCAGGCGACCGTGTCGGACCGTGCTCCCGTTGGCCACGCACACGGATCCGCCGACGGCGATCACGTTCCGATCGTCGTAGAGGAACGGCTCCACCATGCGGAGGAAGGCCTTGCGATCCACGAGCGTGTCCGCGTCCACACAGCAGACCAGGGGGGTCTGGCAGGCGTTGAGGCCCGCGTTCAAGGCATCCGCCTTGCCGCCGTTGGCCTTGTCGATCACCCACAACCGGGGGTCGCGGGACGACCGGTAGATCTCCCTCAATGGCTGGGTGGGGATGTCCGAGCACAGGAAGTAGGACGTGGGCCGGCAGTCGAAGGCCTCCAGGAGACGGGCGAGCGTGGCGTCCCGGCTCCCGTCGTTCACCACGATCACCCGGAGCGTGGGGTACTCCAACTGGAGGAAAGAGGTCACGCTCTCGACGATGACCACCTCTTCGTTGAAGGCGGGTGCCACGAGGGTGATGGGAGGGGTGGACCGGTCCGAGAGCACCCGGGCGTCGTACTCGACCATCCTCAGGAACCGGCGAGCGCGGATGTCCAGGACGGCGAACACCGTGAGGCACAGGTAGAGCAGGTTCACTGCCAGGAAGAACAGGAAGAACACGAAGTCCACGGCGTGGATCACGGCGTCTCCCCCTCGCGCTCGGCGTGCATCTCCTCGTTGCCGATCTCCATCTTCGCCATGCGGCGGGCGAGCGGGAAGTACGAGACGTCCGCCACGCCGCGCAGGCGTCCCATCCCTTCCTCGCCCAGCAGGCGCAGCGAGGTGGCGGCGTTCTGGCGGACCCAGGCGACCGGATCCCCAAGGGCGTATCCGAGGGCGTCCACCGCCGAGGGTTCGCCGTGCGCACCGAGTGCTTGTGCGGCGCGAGCCCGGACGAACCAGGCCGGATCGCCGAGCAGGTTGAGCAGGATGCCAAACGACTCGGGCGTGGCCAGGCGCCCCGCCGCGATGCACGCACCGACACGGATCTCCGGATCGGGATCCCGCGCAGCGGTCGTGAGCCAGCGGCAGCAGGCGTTGGGGACCCGCTCGGCCGCGACCGCCAACAGGACACGCCGGACCACGGGATCGGGAAGGCGGTCCCAGGCATCCAGGGTCGCGGCGAGCACGGTGCGGGGCAGGGACAGCAGGGTCGAGTGGAGGGGCTGCTCCATCAGGCGGCGCGACACGCGGAACGTGGACAGGAGACCCTTCACGCCCTCCGCGTTTCCGACCCTCGCGAGGAGCACCAGGGCGGCGATCCGCGCCACGTATGGGTCACGGGGCCGCACCCGGAGGACGATCCCGTCCTCGGGTCGGGCCACCTCCGAGAGCCGCCTCATGGCGAGCACCCTCTGCGGCCACCGTCGGCTTCCCAGCAGGCGGATGTCGTGCAGGTGGAGGCCCGCCTCCCGGTAGAGCGATGCCAGCGCGTCGCGGTAGCTTCCCTCGGTACGCAAGAGGTAGCCGTGGATGAACGACGCGACGACATCGGGCTTCCAGCGAGACGCTTCGGACAGCCACGAGGCACGACGATCCGGATCGTCCACCGCGGCCAGGAAGGTCGGACCGCAGGCCTCTGCGAACCGGCCCGCCTCGCGCTCCGCCGTCCGGGCCCGCAGGAGGCGTCCAGCCAGCCACCCCATCTGCACGAGGATGAGCAGGAACTCCGCGGCCGCCATGACCAGCAGCGCGCGGTACAGGCCGTTGGCCCAGAGGGGACCGAGACACGCCGTGCAGGCCGAGATCGTGGGTGTCAAGGACGGTCGACCAGGCGGCCCACACGGGCGGCGAGCACCGCTGGGTTGAGGGGCTTGGCCACGAAGTCGTCGGCTCCCCAGCCGAGCGCGCGTACGCAGGTGGCCTCGGGATCCTGGGCGCCGGTGACCAGCACCCGGGGTGCCGGGGCCGGGTGCAGCGTCCTCAGGTTGCAGAGCAGTTCGAACACGCCCGAGGGGGGCACGAGCGCGTCGGCCACCACGATGTCGAACGGATCGGTCCGGACGCGGTCGAAGGCCTCCACGGCGTCCTCGAGACGGACCACCTCCCAGCTCCTACGGCGGAACTGGTGCTCGAGGATCTGCTGGACGAACGGATCGTCGTCCACGACCAGGATGCGGACGCGTGCCGCCGGATGGCTTTCGCCGGCCTCGCGGCCGGATCGACCGATGGGCTGGAGGCTGTTCCCCCGGACACGGGCGGCCAGCTCGGACAGCGTCCAGGGCGTGAGGAGCCAGTCGTCCACACCGGCGTCTCTAAGGGCGTTCCGCGTGGCGGACGTCGCGTCGGGGACCACTGCGACCAGGGGCAGGTCCCGCAGGTAGGGCTGCAGCTTCAGATCGGCGCTGAAGGCCAGGTTCGAGGGCGTACGGATGTCCACCAGGAGGAGCGGGGGACGGGTCTCCATCCACGCGGTGAGCACCGACTCGTGGTCCGCGAGGTGCACGGGACGCATCCCGAGACAGGTCAGGTCGTCCACGAGGCGTTTCGCGAGGTGGACATCGGCCGTCAGGACGAAGGGTGCACGTCCATCCACCGGAAGGTTCCGGTGCGCCTTCATGAGGAGCGGAACGGACACGGTCAGGTTGGTGGGGACGCGGAGCATGGGTTCGACGAGGCGCCTCAGGGGGGCAGGATAGCACGGGCGGGGACGATCATCCGCTCGGGAACGGACGCCCGACGCTCAGAGCCGCGAGCGATGGGCCCTCTTGCGGGGGCATCCACCATCCGTTACCCCGGACCGTTCAGCCCTCGAACGACAGGAACCACCAGAAACACCCGCGCGATTGTATCGAATTTCAGATATCAACGCATCGTCGGGGTATCAAACGGAGAAGAACCCCTTGTCGAAACTCCCGGAATGGCTCGTTGTGACGGAAGAGATCATGGCCGGGTACACCTGGAGGAACATCCTCACGCTGTTGTGGGTGAACCGGTTCCGGGTCCCCCCGAGGTACTGGCCCAGGGCGTGCTACGCCCTCCTCCTCGCGACGCTGACGACCCCCATGCGCATCCTCCAGGGGATCAAGCTGGGACGAATCGTCGCCAACACGCGTATCGAGAAGGACCCGGTGTTCATCATCGGCAACTACCGCACCGGGACCACCTACCTCATCACCATGCTCTCCAAGGACCGCAAGAAGGGCTACGTGTCCAACCTCCTCGGTTACACCTTCTCCTTCTTCTTCGCGGTTCCCCGGCTGTCTCGCAGGATCGTGGACGCCTCCCTCCCCGAGACCCGGCCCATGGACAACGTGAAGATGGGGTCCGACGAGCCGACCGAGGAGGAGTACTGCCTCGGCACGTTTTCCAAGTACGGCTACTACAACGGGATGGTCTTCCCGCGGTCCTTTCGGGCGATGTCCCGGTATCGGTCCTTCGAGGGGCTGCCCGACGACGAACGCCGGTGGATGAGGCAGTACGATTACGTGGTCAAGGCCATCACGCACGTCTACGGAGGGAAGCAGCTCTTTCTGAAGAACCCGGCCATCGCCTTCCGGATCGAGGCGATCCTCGAGATGTACCCCAACGCCAAGTTCGTCTTCACCTACCGCAATCCGTACACCCTCTATGCGTCGAACCTGCACTACTACCGGAAGGTCGTCCCGCTCTACACACTGCAGACCTACGACGACGCGATGCTGAAGGAGGAGGTGCTCGACCACTACTCCGAGATGGTGGACACCTTGGAGCGGACGCGCGGTCTCATCCCCGAGGAGAACTTCCTCGCGATCCGGTACGAGGACTTCATCCAGGACCCCATGCCGTTCATGGAGCGGATCTACCGGCAGTTCGGACTTCCGGATTGGGAAGAGGCCAGGGAAGCCTTCCATGTGCATTGGCAGGAACAGAAAACGTACGTGGCGAACCGGTTCGACCTCTCGGACGAGGTCATCGAGACGGTCAACCGACACTGGGACGACATCCGAGAGATGCAGGGGTACGAACGACTCGAGCCGTCCACCCAAGGACGGGTCCGGCGGGCCATCCCCAAGCCAGCCCCCGAACAGAGCGCCATCGAAGGCGAGTTGAGCGCTTGAATCCACAGGGCCGGGCAGATCAGGGGGCGGACGTCCACAGCGCGTAGAGGTCGGGGACGACGTGCGTGCAGCCGAGCGTTCCGGAGTCGTCCCAGGAGACGTCCCACACCACGTCGCCCTCTGGAGACACTTCCCGGATGCGCGGCGTGGAACCGAAATTGTGTAGCGTGTTTCCGTTCGGGAGCCGTCGGGGCTCCCCGAGGATCTCGGCATAGACACCCTCGCCCTCTCCAAAGGACCAGATCTGCACGAGCGACTGGTCGCTCTCGTCGAGGGCGTACTCCCGGATGACGGTTTCCCGGGCGGACTCGGTCCGCCGGGTGCTGACGAGCAGGTGTCCGTCGTCGAGGTACTGGGTGCCGTGCTGCCACCAGAACGTGCTGGACGGATCCGAGAAGGACCAGGATCCGGGGAGGTGGCCGAACCAGCGCACCGGCTCCCCCTCGGCGTCCACCTCGATCACCGTGTCGAGCGTGTAGAGGGAGTAGAGGAAGTGGCCGTTCTCGGGGTTCCACCAGACCGTGTTGGCGCCGCAGTACGACCCGCCGTGGCCCTGGCTGAAGGCGTTGCAGTCGAAGAGCGTCCGGGATGCGCCCGAGGGGTCCAGGAGGGCGAGGACCTCCCCGGAGTAGGCGTAGCCGCCCTGGGCCGCGGACCAGGCGATGGAGCCGTCGCCGGTCTGCGTGAACGGGTGGATGAGGCCGGGGGTGTCCCAGGTGCCGAGGGTCGTACCTTCGATGTCGAGACGGGCGACCTGGGAACGAGCCCCTCCGTCGAAGCTGCCCCACCAGGAGTTGTAGTCGATGAGGATCTCGGAGCCGTCCACCGAGGGCTGCGGACTGAAGGTGGTCCTGCCCGAGGGCGTCTGGTTCGCCCAGACCAGGCGCCCCTGGCGGTCGAGGATGAAGGTCCAGGGACGCGCTCCCCCGCCGGATCCGCCCCCTGGGGCGAGGGATCCGAGGAACCAGCGGATAGAAGGGTCCCAGGCGTCCGCCTGGCCGGTCACGTGGTCGATGTCGGGGAGGCCCGAGGGGCACGCGCCCGTACGGATGCGTGCGTCCTGGGTGGCCGCCTGACCGTCCGTGAGCAGACGCCAGGTCACCTCGGTGTCGAAGGGGATGCCGAGCAGCAGCAGCCGGCCGGGGCCGGCCTGCATCGTGTAGACCGGCGAGCGCATCCACGAGTCCTCGTCGACGCTGTACTCGGCCTGGACGCTTCCGGGCGCCTCCTGGGTCCATTCCAGCACGACGATGGACGTCATGACGGGGTGGACGCTGGCCTGGACGACCAGAGGTTCCGGGGGGGCGCCGGTATCGTCGGTGGGCGCGCTGTCGTCGACGGGGTCCTCGCTGTCGGTCGTGTCGTCCACCCGCCCGGACCCGCACGCGGCGAGCGCCCAGCACAACCAGCAGAAGTGCGCGTTCATGACGGGTCCTCACGGGCTACGGGGGGGCGGGCAGCAGGACCGGGGTGGGTCCATGGGACAGGAGGATACACCGGACCGAACGAGGGTGTCCACGGTGCGAGAAGCCCGGCGCTCACGTGGCGCCCCGCGATCCGAAGGGGTACCGTTCCAGAGAGGGACGGAGAGAGACTCACATGCCTCCTCCGGCCCGGAACGGGAGGAGCCGATGCCCCACCTTGCCCCGTCGTATCTGCTCGTCGTCGGGCTGCTCGGCCCGGTCCGGGCCGCCGATTTCCCCCTCGGAGGGGGTACGACCGATCCGGTCTTCCACGGGAGGATACCGCCCGGAACCTTCGTGGCGGTCCGGCTCGACCTGGAGACGGGCGAGGCGACCGTGGTGGAGAGCGCCCAGCGGCCGATCGGCGACACCGCGCGCCGGGCGGTGGAACGTGCGCCGGCCTGGGTGAGGGAGCGCCTCGCGGATCGGTTCTCGAGGCTCTCACAGGACCAGGAGGTCGCGATGGCCGAGTGCCTCCTCGAGGTGGAGGACTCTCGGATCGTGGACGAGGTGGCGTTCGCCATCGCCTCGGTGTCCATCGACCACCTCGAGGACGTCGACTTCGACGTCGAGACCCTCGTGCGGAACGCGCAGGGCCTCTACGAGGCCGATCCGTGGCTGCCCTACGTGGAACTCGTCGATGTCGGCCAGGCCGACCTGGACGACGACTACCACACCACGACCCGCTATCGGATGCTCGATCCGCACGGATCGCCCGTGGCGTACGAGGTGCCTCCGGACATCTACTACTGGTACGTCGCGATGCCCACGTTCGAATCCGAGTCGCTCACGATGTTCGACCCGGTGGCGGACGAGCCGGCGCTTGTCTCGGAGGGCGGGGTGTTCTGGCGGGACTTCTACCTGTACCAGGACCCCTCGGATCCGTCTCGGTGCGCGTCAACCCACTTCGGCACGGAGTTCCCCACGCTCCTCGAGGACGCGATGGTGAGCGGGTGGGGTCCGAGCGCCCAGGGTGTGCTCGTGGATTTCGAGATCGATCCCATCGGGCTCGTGGTCGATCCGGAGTCGGGCGCGCCCACCCTGGCGATCTTCTCCTACCCGACCGACGGCTACTACGACGCCAGCGTCGTGGCCACCACGATGCCCCTGGAGCTGGGCTACCGGACCGGCCATGGCGAGCTGCTCGAGAACGTGCTCTCCCTGGGGAACGCAAGCGCGAGCCTCCCCACCACGCGGCGGATCGCCATCCTCAAGGACCGCGATCCCTGGGGCCAGCCGACCGTCGAGGAGGCGTTGGCAGCCCTGGGCTTTGGCCGCGTGGACGTCTACCGATCCGACCAGATCGCCGAGATGCTGAATGGGAAGTATGATTACCGCAAGATCATCGTGCCCTCGGCCCAGCCCCGCGCCCTGTACGAGGCGCTGGCCTCCGCCCGGGCGGAGATCGATGCCTGGTGCGTCCGAGACCCCTACGCCGAGGAGAGCGTCTGGGAGTTCCACGGAGCCATCGACCCCGAGCACCCCGAGGACACCTGGTGCGATCTGGACGTGCCGGGAGGGTTCTCGTGCGCCCTGACGGAGCAGGGCATCGACGATCTCGCGGTCGAGGGGTACCCCGAGTTCCTGGACGTGGTGCCCCTCGCCGACCACGTGCTCCAGTGGAGCGACGAGCAGCAGACCTGGCACGGCTGGCGGCCCCTGGACCCCACCTCGAGCGCCGTGGACCTGATCGGGTACTGGGCGACCCAGAACCACCAGGACCGCTGCAGCGAGCTGCCGGGCTACTACCGCGGTCCGGACGGCGACGACGTGGGCTCGAACCTGGACCAGACGCTCCGCTCGCCCTATCCCCAGCGCACCCTCTACCTGCACTTCGGCAACTGCGGGGAATCCCAGGACCTGCTCGGAGCCGCCCTGAGGGCCGGCCTGATCCCGAACTCGGACGTGGGCACGTTCATCGACGATCACGTCTGGAACCTGGCCTACATCGACGGCGAGTGGCTCACCTGCGAGATCCGGAACTCGGACGGGCACACGATCATCGGAGGCCGCTACCAGTGCGGGAGGAAGTCCACGGTGCTCGAGTTCCGCGGGGACGGCCGAATCACCGACCGGACGGCCTTCTACTCGGACAACGACACGGCGACGCTCGAGTTCGACGTCACGGATGCCCTGGGGCGGCCGGTGGACGGTGCCGAGGTCGTGCTGGCCACCTGGGGGCGGTACAGCCCGGACACCCTCCTCGTCGGGTTCCTGGGATGGACCGATCTCGACGGCCACCTCTCGGCCGACGTGCAGATCGGGCACGACTGGTACGGGATGGTCGTCGCGCCCGCGGGGGTCTGGCCCGGACCCGACGCGCAGACGGTGGCTCTCGTCGTGAGCGACGATCAGTGCGACCAGGACGGCGAGGTCTTCACCGAGGACGTGGAGCTCGACGACACCATCCCGGTGGAGCCCTGGGCGTTCGAGGTGCGCGCCGGGGAGGGCGGCATCCCGGTCCGCGTGTCGCTCGCGTGCTTCCTGCACGCCTTGGAGGCCGACAACTGGATCTACGGCCGCCGATTCACCGAGTTCTACGATGGGGGCGAGGTGGACGTCGTGCTGCTGGACGAGGAGAACTATGCCCTGCTCACCGAAGGCCACCCCTTCGTCGCTCTGGAGCAGTGGGCGGGCGTGGAGACCCTGGAGGAGACCCTCTCGCTCGCGCCTGGGTACGGGGCCGTCCACCTGGTGGTGTCCAACCTCGGCCGGTACGCGCACAGCGCCTTCGTGGACCTGGATCTCACGGCCGATCTGCCCGAGCCCGAGACGGGGGGGTGCGGGTGCGGGGCCGCCGGATCCGGCCGTGCGGGAGCCGCGTGGATCGGGCTTGCGGCCCTGGTGCTCGCACTGAGGCGCAAGGTCGGCCCCACCCGGCGCGGGTCACGAGACGCGTGGCCGGCCATCAGGGATCGGCACCCCGGTCAATCCAGTCCCGGATGAGGGCCTTGTGCTCCGGGTACACGTCCACCCCCATGGGAAGGCCCGTGCCTCCGACCTCCACCTGGGTGCCCTCGAGCTTGCGCCAGAGGTACGACGCCTCCGAGGAGCCCGCTTCCACGCGGTTCATCGAGGGAACCTGAGTCGAGGGGACCCCGACGAGGTTCGCGTACCCGTGGACGAGGTTGAGGCCGCCGTGGGACTCGTCGCGATGGCAGCGATCCGTGCATCGGCCCTCGACGATCCACTCGACATCCCGAACGTAGGAGAGCGGCGAGGGCAGTCCGCTGTCCTTCCCGGTGTCGGGGGACTCCTGGGGTGGACAAGCGGCGAGCAGGGGAAGCAGGAACAGGAGCGGGATCCGCATGAGGTTCTCCTCCGAGAGAGGTGCCCCCGGATCGGGTTTCGGTTCACTCCCCACCCGCGCACCGGTGCTTGACCCCCGAGCGCTCCCGGGGCTACGGGTCCAGCCATGAGGCCACCGAGCCGCCGATCCCTGGGTCGATCCGCGTGGCTCCCGGCGATTCTGCTGGTCCTGGGATTCGCGCTCGTGGCGCTCCGACCCCTTGCACGGACCGACCTGTCCGGCGTCTACGACGATACCGACGAGCGGCGTTTCCACTACCCGACGGTGCAGGGTTTCCTGTTCGACACCGAGCCCGTCCGTAGCCTCTGGGACACCTGCAGTTCCACGACCCCCCTCTATCACCTGCTGCTCGCCGGAGCGGGGCGGATCCTCGGGATCGAGCCCCTCGAAGCGCCGCGGACCTGCGCGGAGCTCAAGACCCTGCCGATCGACAGGCTGCCCCAGGCGCCACCGGGGATGAGGAGCGTCCACCTGGGCGTGAGCCTGGGCGCGGTCCTGCTCGCCTTGATGCTGCTCGCCCGCCGGGGTCGGCCCTGGCAGGCGCTGCTGCTCGCGGCGATCCCGGCCGCCTCCATCTACTTCCTGGGCCCCGCGGTCCGCCTCTCCACGGACAACCTCGCTCTGTTCCTGGTGTTCGCCGTCCTCTGGGTTCTAGACGGTTCGACCCCGCCCTCCCCGCGGCGGATCCTGGTGGCGGCCGGCCTCGCGGCCCTCGCCGTGCTGACGCGCCAGGTCCACCTGTGGCTCGCAGGCTGGCTGCTCCTGGTGCCCTGGTGGGAGAACGGGGCGTCGGAAGGCCCCGGGCGGCGTCGCTTCTGGATTCGGGCCCTCCTCGCCCTCCTGCCGGTCGTGGCCCTCGTGCCCTTCGGGGTGGCCTGGGGCCACCTCGTCGGGCCCGCCTTTTTCGAGAGACACGCGAGTGCCCTGAACAACCGCGTGTTCGCCTACGTGCTCGCCCTGGTGGGGCTCTACGCCCCCTTTTTCCTCCCCTGGCTGATCGCGGCCGTTCGGGAACGCCCTGCCGGCCGAGGACGCTGGCCCACCTGGATTTTCGGGATTCTCGTCGGACTTTCCGCTGCCAGCTTCCTTCATGCTCCCCTCTACCGGGTGACCCACGGCCGGGTGTCCCTGGAGGGGGCGATCCGCTGGGTCGGTGTGTCCCCGGGACCGGATCCGTGGTGCGCCGATCCCGGGATCGGAGGACCGCACGGCTGCGATCCGACCTTCCAGGGCGGCACCCTGTGGAGGCTCTCGGGGTGGGTGGACGGGCTCGTCGGCTGGATGCCGTGGGGCAACGCCACGTTGTTCTTCCCGCTGGTCCTCGCGGGGTGCGTCGTGGTGTACGTCCTCGCCCGGGACGCCGTGGCCCGGCGCGACGCAGGTCCGCTGCTGGCCCTCCTCCTGTGGATGGGGGCCAACCTGCCCTCGGAGCGCTGCTACCAGAAGTACTACGAGCCCTTCGTCCTCTTCCTGCTGGTCTGGTTCGTCGCACGCCGCTCCACGGAACGGCGTTGGTGGCTGGCCTTCCCCGCTGCGCTCCTGGTCGTGCAGCTCACCCTGGCGATCCACCGCTTCTACCTGTAGCTTCTCCTCGCTGGACGTCGGATCGGCCCGAGATACACCCATCTTCTCGGCGGCGAAGAGGTGCGACATGCAGAACCGGCTCCTGTCGGCCATGGCCTGTGGAGCCCTGGTGGGGTTCATCCTCCTCGGGGTGGAGGGACTGGCCAACCTGGCGGCGGGCCAGCCCCCCCTGGCCGGGGCGGACCTCTTCCGACTCCTGCCGATCTACGTCGTCCTCCTGGTTCCCTTCGGCCTTGTCCTGGCCCTTCACAGCGACGCGGGAGCCCGCCTGATGGGGCTCGCTGCGGCCGCGGGGTTCCTGTTCCTGGGCGCCAAGGCCACCGACGTGCTCGAGAAGCGCGGCCTTGAATGGCCGGGCGCGCTCGTGGGCTTCCTGGCCGCGGCGCTCCTGGCGGGAGTGGGGTTCTACGTTCTTTTGCGTCTTACGAGGAGGCGACTCGAGATCCGTTGGATCCTGGGTTTGTGGGGGATCCTCCTCGTGCCCACGGCCGTCGCCCTCAACGTCAACGCCTTCGGCTCGCCCCTGGAGCGCAAGGCGCTTACGGCCGACGGCCTTGCCGTCGTCCTCTCGTTGGGGGTGGCGGGCGTCGCGGGGTTCGTGCTCCGATCCTGGCGCCATCCCTGGCGAACGCTCCTCGCCCTGGCGGTGGGGTGCTGGGGGATCTGGCTGCCCTTGAGGTGGCTTCGGTCGCCCGATCCACCGGGTCCGGCCCCTGCCGCCCCGAAGACCGACATCGTGCTCGTGGTGGTGGATGCGCTGCGGGCCGACCACATGGGCCTCTACGGCTACCACCGTCCCACCACGCCCGAGCTGGACGCCTGGTCCGAGGAAGGCATCGTCTACACGCGCGTGGTCAGTTCGGCCTCCTGGACCCTCCCGTCCTTCGCCTCGCTGTTCACGGGCGTGTACCCCCACCGCCACGGCGCGGGCCGGAATGCGGGCGCCCACAACACCCACTCGAGCCTCGACCCGACCGTCCCGACCCTGGCCGAACGCCTCGGAGACGCAGGATACCGGACCGGGGCGCTGGTCACCAATCCCTACCTGAAGCGCGCCTTCGCCCTGGACAGGGGATTCGACACCTACGAGGACGCGCTCGGCCTCGACCCGTTGCCCAACGTCCACCCCGTGCTCCAGCAGCTCCACATCCCCCTCCTGCGAGATCGCTACTATCGGCAGGCCGACCGCATGGTGGACCGCGCGATCCGCTGGTGGGAGGACACCGCGGGAGGGCCTCGCTACCTGTTGCTCCACATCATGGACCCCCACGAGCCCTACCTTCCCCCCCTCCGGGATCGGGAGGCGATCGGCATCGGAGACTCCCGGGTGCCCGTGGACCTCTACGACGCCGAGATCCGCTTCACGGACCGGGAGCTCGGCCGGCTGTTCCGGCACGTCCGAGGCGCCGTGGTGCTCTTCACGGCCGACCACGGCGAGGAGTTCGGAGAGCGACCGGACGTCTACCCGGGCGATCCCCGACCCTTCACCCGTCACGGCCACACGCTCTACGAGGAACTGCTGAGCGTGCCGCTGGTGGTTGTGGGGGCAGGGGGTGAGGGCACGCGGTCGGACCGCCTGGTGCGATCCATCGACGTGGTCCCTACCGTTCTCGAGCTGGCCGGCGCCGAACCGATCCAGGGGGACGGTACGCCCCTGTGGGAGGTGCTCGGCCGGCCTCCGGCAGGGGAGGGGAGCCCACCGGGGGCCCAGGCCCTGCTGTACGGCACGGAGAAGCGATCCGTGCGGGTTGGCGACTGGAAGCTCATCCATACCGCCTGGGGCGACGAGCTCTACGACCTGGCCACGGACCCGCACGAGCGCACGAACCGGGCCGGGGAGCGTCCGGACCTCGTGGAAGCCCTGCGGGCCGACCTGCCCGAAGCCGGCGCGGGGGACGGGCGAGCGGCCGACCTGGATCCGGCGACCCGCCGCCAGCTAGAGGCCCTGGGGTATGTCGGGCACGAGCCTTGAACGAGGAAGGCGACGTGGGTCGGCCCTCTCGGAGGGGGTGACGTTCCGGACCGGCCTGCCACGGGCGCCCGGATCCTGGCGAGAGGACTGCAAGGCTGCCTTGATGTGCGCACTTCACCCACACGCGCGCTCCAAGCCCCGGTTCGACGGCGTGCTCGCAATCAGGACCCGTCCACTTCGTTCTTGTTGACCCCTCAGAACGGAAGGGTGTTGAAGGCCAGCGCCCCGACCTTGTACTCCAAGCCGAGGAGTTCCTTGGAGACGTTCGATTCCATGCTTCCCGTGCCCCACCCCTGCATGTACCCGGATGCGGAGCCCTCGTTGGTCTCGGTGACGATCACGACGCCGTCCGATTCCCTCGACTCCCGGTTCGCGGCCTGCTCCTTGTCAGGAACATCGATGGACACGGTGACGACCGGGTACGAACCCGGCGCCAGGGGGTCGCTGGAGCCGTCCTCGCGACCGAAATGCAGGTTGACATTAGCGGTGGGCACGCATGGGAGCGGCACGACGATGTCCCAGGTCGGCCAGCCGTTCGGGCCGGGACCTTCAGAAGCGTAGGCGACCCATGCATCCCCGGTGGGCCTCGCTTGGTACCACTGCCCGCCGTCCTCGTCGATCCATTGGATGACGACATGCACCGTGCCCGGTTTCAGGCTGGCGTCGGTGAGAGCAGCCTCCGATGGCTCGACGGCCTCGACCACGTCGAGAGGCGCGACGGGAAGCCCGGTGCAATCCACCGGCACCAGCACACCCGGCGGATACTCGTGGCCGTAGCAGCCGAGCAGGCCAGCCCAGAGGAGGATGGTCACCATCACGGATCGATGAGGACGGAACAGGGACGATGAGCGCCTCATGGAGGGACTGTAGCTGCGTTCCGAGGAGAGCGTCGAGCGGCAGGAGAAGCGAGGAGGAGGGGAACCGGGCCGGGGAGACGGGATCGGACTCGACTTGCTACGCCAGCAAACCGAGTTCGATCCACTCCGGGCCGCTCTTGGGACCCGCCGATGGGATCGGACTC
>JAFGLY010000117.1 GCA_016927815.1 Deltaproteobacteria bacterium
CGTCGATGCCGTTGCAGTTCAGGTCCTGCGTCATCGTGGTGTAGCACGCGCCCTTGTAGGCGCTCGCGGGGTCCACGACGAGCAGGATGGCGATGAGGATGGGGTTCATCGGAAGTCCCTCCGGAAGAACGCTGCCGAGATGGGCTCGGCTCTCTCCATCCGAGAGGTGCCGCTTCCCCTGCCGCCGGTTCACCGGGATAGCCTCTCTGTTCAACTCCTTCGCCCGGGTCCCCGCCAACCATGTCCCGCCGAAGACCCAACAAGCAGGCTGCGTCCGCGAACGTCCTCGTCATCGGCGCCGGCCAGGTGGGCTGCGCGATCGCCGAACGTCTCGTCCACGAGAAGCACACGGTCGTGGTGGTCGACACCGACCCCGGCAAGCTCGAGGACCTCTCGAGGCGCCTCGACATCGGCTCCGTACCCGGCACCGGTTGCTCCCCGGTCATCCTGAGGCGTGCGGGCGTGGAGCGGGCGGGCCTCGTGATCGCGGTCACCGACAGCGACGAGGTGAACCTCCTGGCCTGCCTCGTGGCCGGTGCGCTCGCACCCGAAGCCGTGCGCGTGGCCCGCGTGAGGGACCCGGAGTACCACGAGGATCCCGAGCTGTTCCGAACGGCCCCCTTCCTCATCGACCAGATCATGAATCCCGAGGAAGAGGCGGCCAGACGCCTGACCCGGGCTCTCCTCGTGCCCGGCGCGCTGGACGTGATCGACCTGGCCGGCGACGATCTCCAGCTCGTCTGCACCCGGGTCGAGCCCCATGCCCCGGTGGCCGGGCGAACCCTGGTGGAGATCGACCCCGGGCCGTCCGCACCCATGCGGGTGGCCTGCCTGGACCGCCGCGGTGTCATCCGGATCCCAGGGGGTCAGGATCGCATCGAGGCGGGGGACATCGCGTACGTGGTCTGCCGGCCCTCCGACACCGCCACGATCCTCGCCATGGCCGGCCGAAGCGTGGAGCCGGTCCGGCAGGTCCTCCTCTCCGGAGGGGGGGACCTCTCGGTCTACCTCTCCCGGCTTCTCGTGGGAGCGGGCATCTCGGTCAAGCTCATGGTCGCCAGGGAGGCCGACGCCCGCCGTTCGGCCGAGCTGCTCCCCGAGGTCCTCGTGGTCCACGGGGACGCGACCGTCCCGGAGCAGATCCGGGAGGAGGGGGTCGCGGACATGGACGCCTTCGTGGCCTGCAGCCCCTCCGACGAGCAGAACGTGGCCGCGGCCCTCCTGGCGCGGAGCCTCGGGACCCGGCTCGTCCTGCTCGCCACGGCCAATGCCACCTTCGAGCACCTTGCGGCGACGATCGGGCTCGACGCCGCCACGTCCCCACAGTCGGCCGTGGTCGCGTCGGTGCTCCGCTTCGTGCGCCGGGGACGCGTCGAGCTGGCCCAGTCCCTCTGGTCCCGCGACACGGAGCTCGAGGAGATCGAGGCCTTCGGAGGATCCCGGCTCGTCGGTCGGCCGCTCAAGGACGTCGGGTTCCCCAAGGGCGCGATCTGCCTGGCCATCGCGCACGACGGCAGCACCGAGCTCGCCACCGGCGCCTCGGTGATCCAGCCGGGGGATCACGTGGTCGTCATGGGTCCCCGCGTGGCCCTGGCCCACGTCGAGCGCACCCTCGCCTCCAGATCCCGCTGGCTGCTCAGGTAGTCCCCCATGAACTGGCGCCTCGTTCTCCGCATCCTGGGGACGCTGATGCTGGTCCTGGCCGCCGCCATGGCCGTTCCCCTGGTCCTGGCCCTCTGCCTCGGGGAACCCGACGTGCCGGCCCTCCTGGTGGGGTTCACCGGGGCGGTGGTGCCCGGCCTGGGCCTGTCCATCGGCTACCGGCGGGAGACGAACGTCCTCGGACCCCGCGAGGCCCTGGTGGTGGTGGCCCTGGCCTGGATCACGGCCATCGTGCTCGGCGCCCTGCCCTACCGCCTCTGGGCCCTCCTCCACGTCACCCCGGGCCTCGACACCGTCTCTGCCTGCATCTTCGAGGCGGCATCGGGATTCTCGACCACCGGGGCCACGGTCCTCGGCGACGTCGAGGCCCTCCCACACGGCCTCAAGCTCTGGAGGGCCAGCACCCAGTGGCTCGGCGGCATGGGCATCATCGTGTTGTTCGTGGCCCTCCTGCCCTCGCTGGGCATCGGGGCCCGTGGCATGTTCCAGGCAGAGGTGCCAGGGCTCGTGAAGCGTAAGTTCACCCCGCGCCTCAAGGACACGGCCCGCCTGCTCTGGATTTCGTACACCCTCCTCTCGGCCGGCGAGGTCCTGGCCCTCCGGCTGGCGGGCCTGGGCTGGTTCGACGCGATCTGCCACACTTTCACCACCATGGCGACCGGCGGCTTCTCGACGCGGAACGCGGGCGTGATGGGCTTCGACAGCGTGGCCGTGGAGATGGTGCTCGTGGTGTTCATGGTGCTCGCAGGCCTCAACTTCGCGCTGCACGTCGGCGTGTTCCGGAACGGGCCCGGCATCTACCTCCGCGATCCCGAGGCCCGCAGCTACCTCGGCCTGCTCCTCTCCCTGTCCGTTGCCCTGGCTGCGGCGCTCTGGCTCGGGGGAGCCTTCAACCTCGCCGGGTCCCTGCGCTTTGCGGTGTTCCAGGTGGTGTCGCTCACGACCACGACCGGCTTCCACTCGGCGGACTTCGAGGCCTGGCGCCTTCCGTTGCCGTTCACGTCCGTGCTGCTCCTGCTGGCCATGTTCGTCGGCGGATGCTCAGGCTCGACCGCCGGATCGATGAAGGTCGCGCGGATCGTCGTCTCCTCGAAGCTGGCCTGGCGCGAGCTGGCCCGGCTCGCGCACCCCCGCGGGGTCTTCCCCATCCGGATGGGCCCCGAGGTCGTGCCCGAGAGCCAGGTCTCTCTCGTCTCGGGCTTCGTGGTCCTCTACCTCGGCTTCTTCGCGCTGGGGGTCCTGTTGCTCGCCGCGACCGGGCAGGACCTCGTCACCTCCATCGCCGCCACGGCCGCCTCCATCGGCAACGTGGGCCCGGGCTTCGGCGAGGTGGGTCCCACGCTCACCTACGCGGGATTCGGCCCCGTGGGGCAGTGGGTGCTGATCTTCGAGATGCTCCTGGGCCGACTCGAACTGTTCACCGTCCTCGTCCTGCTCTCGAAGGCGTTCTGGCAGCGTTGAGCGCGTTCACAACTCGTTGACAGGTCCCGATTTCGAGCGATACGATCCCCCCCACCCCAGCGCCGGAGGATCCATGCGCCCGTCCCTTCCGTTGTGCCTCGCACTCCTCTCCCTCGGCCTGGCGGCCTGCAACGACGAGGAACCGGAAGACACCGGCACCCCGTCCCAGGACGACACGGGGGTCGACGACACCGCCCCGGACGACACCGGCACAGGCCCCGTGGACGAGGATCGGGACGGGTACACCTCCGACGTGGACTGCAACGACAACGACTGGACGGTCCACCCGGACGCCGAGGAACTGTGCGACAGCCTCGACAACGACTGCGACGGGGCCATCGACGAGGACTTCGATCTCGACGGCGACGGCCAGGCCACCTGCGCGGGCGACTGCAACGACGAGGACGCCACCATCTACACGGGCGCGGACGAGACCCCCTACGACGGGGTCGACCAGGACTGCGACGGCGCGGACCTGGTGGACGTGGACGGCGACGGCTTCCGGGGAGTCGAGGCGGGCGGCAACGACTGCGACGACAGCGACCCGGGCGTCAACCCGCGGGACACCCCCCACATCTTCCCAGGTGCCCCGGAGTACTGCGACGGGGAGGACAACGACTGCGACGGCGAGGTGGACGAGATTCCCCCGTTCTACTTCATCGACGCCGACATCGACGGGTACGGCGACACCTCCAGCCGGGCCACCTCCTGCGACTTCCCGAAGGGTCCGCCCAAGGGCTGGACGCTCGACGGCACCGACTGCGACGACACGGATCCCCTGACCTACCCCGGAGCCCCCGAGATCTGGTACGACGGGGTGGACCAGGACTGCGCCGGCGGGAGCGACTACGACGCGGATGTCGACGGCTACGAGTCGGCCGACTACAGCGGCGACGACTGCGACGACTTCGACCCCGAGATCCATCCCGACGCGGGCGAGTACTGCGACGGGGTGGACAACGACTGCGACGGCGAGACCGATCCGGACACGTCCCTGGACGTCTCGACCTGGTACTTCGACGCCGACGGCGACACCTACGGCGATCCCAAGATCTCGGTCGTCACCTGCTACGCCCCCGAGGGCTACGTCGACAACGACGACGACTGTGACGACACCGACAGCGAGATCCTCAGGTGCACCTGCACGCTCGTGGAGGTGAGCGAGCCCACCACCTGGGTCCGCTCCGGCTCCACCTACGGCCAGTGGATGGCCGACCCCCTGGAGAC
>JAFGLY010000118.1 GCA_016927815.1 Deltaproteobacteria bacterium
CCGTTGTCCACGAGGATGCCCATGCCGTGGCACTTGCCGGCGCCCAGCGATCGGTCGGGGCCGAACCAGGTGTCGTTCCCGGCGTCGTCCACGAGCACGGTCACGGAAAAGTCGTGGCCGAGTCCCACGGAGGAGTGGGTAGGCACGAACGTGGGGTTGTAGGTGTCGTTTCCGTCGCCCTCGAGGAACGCGGCCAGGGCGAAGTGCTCGGTGGCGCCCTGGACGTAGTTGTAGCCCTCGTAGACGTCGTCGCCCGCGGCGTCGGCCAGGATCCCGAACCCGAACCAGTACCCGTTGCCCTGGGCCATGACGGCGGCCGTGTAGGTGTCGTCGCCCGCAAGATCCCTCAGGATGGCCACGCCCCCGCCGAGCGCCACGTCGGTGAGGTAGTTCTCGCTCCGCCACCCCTGCGCCGAGCCCTGGCCCTGGGAGATGTTGTGGGGGTAGCCCTCGTACCAGAGGTAGACGAAGGGGGTGTCGGGCACCAGGGTGTAGGCGTCGTTTCCCTCGCGGTCCCAGAGACCGGCGAACGACGCCATGTGGGCGTGCGCCTGGCTGTAGGTGAAGGCGCGGTAGGTGTCGTGCCCGCCGCCCTCGAGGAGGAGCGCGATGCCCACCATGGCCGCGGCCTGGCTGACCGCCTCGGCCTCGTAGGCGTCGTCGCCTCCGTCGTCCGCGAGCACGCCCACGCCGAGGGCCGCATAGCCCTGGGACAGGCGCAGGGAGCGGTAGGTGTCCGCCCCGCCGCCCCGATCCACGAGAAACCCGTAGCCCACGATGCCCGCGCCCTGCCGGGGGTGTCCGGATCGGGAGAACGCGCCGTAGCCGGATCCGCCCGGGTACCGGCCGTCCTCGTCGGAGGGGAGCAGGCCCACGGCGTCGTAGGGCGACGCCTGCTCGACGTAGGCGTACGTGTCGTCGCCGCCCAGGTCCACGTGGAGGGCCACGGGGCAGTCGGCGTCGGTCGTGGCGCCCGCGGGGATGCGGTAGACATCGTCGCCGCCGGTATCGACGAGGAGGAGGACGGGCCCGTCGAGGGACGGATCGGCGGACGGATCCCAGGTGTCCCGGCCGTCACCCGCGAGGACCACGAGGCCGAGAGGGGTGTCCACGCGCACCGTGCCGGTCCAGCCGGTCCCGGCCGCGGCCTCGAGGGGGGCCTCGTCGAGGGCCTGGGCGAGCCTAGCGCCCGCCCCGTAGAAGACGGCGGCCGGTCCGGGCTCCGGGGCGAGGAACGGGAGGTCCTCCTCGATGTCCGGATCGAGGCCGGACTCGAGCGACACGACCGCGGTGTCCGGCAGGCGCTCGAACAGGAAGCCGGCATCCGCCTCGGGGTGCATGGCCAGGAGCGCGGCGTTCCGGGCTTCGACCACCTCGGGCACCACGAGCAGGAGCGCGGCGGCGGCCTCCTGGACCGCGAGCGGCACCTCGGCGAGGGCCGCCTCCGCGGCCGCGCGGTCCCAGGCAGCGTCGCCCTGCAACAGGTCGAGCGCGGCCAGGAGCGGCTCCTGGACGTCGGGGACCGGCAGCGGGCCGCCCACGGTGAGGGTGACATCGATCCGGGCCGCAGCCTCGGCGATCGCAGCGGTGAGCGGGTGGTCGGAGGCCAGGGCCGCATCGAGGCCGGCCGCCACGGTGCCCGCGGCGCAGGGCACACGCGTGGCGTCGTCCTGCAGGGCGTGGAAGCACGAGAGCCGTGCGGGGTCGTCCTCGATGTACCCCCCATAGGAGGTGTAGATCCCGCGGTCGATGTGGGGCGGAAGCGAGAGGCCGAGCGCGGTGAGCAGCGTGACGAGCGGGTCGTCCGTGGGGACCTCGGGCGGACAGCCGAAGGGGTCGGCCGACGTCCAGGCGAAGGGCTCGTCCCACGGGTCCGAGGCCGGAGAGCCGGTATCGTCCGTCGCAGGTTCGTCGGCACAGGCGGCGAGGAGGAGGAGCGCGATCACAAGGGCCTCCGGGCATGGAGTCGATTGAGCGATTGCTGGGAATGTACCTATGCAGCCAGGAGACGAGGCGCCGCAGCGGGTGGCCGCAGTGCACCCTCGCCCGGCCACTGCCCCGGAAGGAGGGCGGGGCAGGTGCCTTGTGCCTCTCCGGTACGGGAGCTAGACTGACCGACTCAGAGGTCTTCCGCGTGCTCCTCTTCCTCGTCGGGCTGGCCCTGCTGGTCGGCGGCTACCTCCTGTACGGCGGCCACCTGAACCGCCTGCTCCAGCCCGACCTCGCAGCGGTCACACCGGCGGTCCGGCTGCAGGACGGCATGGACTACGTGCCCATGCCCACCTGGCGGATCTACCTCATCCAACTCCTGAACATCGCGGGCCTCGGTCCGGTGTTCGGGCCCATCATGGGTGCGCTGTGGGGTCCCCGGGTCTTCTTGTGGATCGTCCTCGGCTGCATCTTCGGCGGTGCGGCGCACGACCTGGTCACCGGCACCATGTCCGTCCGCAACAACGGGGCCGGGCTCCCCGACCTGATCGGCCACTACCTGGGGCGGACCGCACGCCATGCGGCCACCCTGTTCATCCTGGTGTTGATGGTCCTCGTGGGCACCGTGTTCGTGAAGGGGCCCGCCTTGCTCCTCGTGAGCCTGCTGCCCGCCGAGACCGTGGGAGGCTGGATCGGCCCGGGCTTCGTGGAGTGGCTCACCTCCGACGCGCGGGGTCAGTCGGTGTGGCTGTGGGTGGTGATGGGCCTCGTGTTCCTGTACTACGTGCTGGCCACGATGTTGCCCATCGACAAGCTGATCGGTCGGATCTACCCCCTCTTCGCGCTCGCCCTGCTGGGCATGGCGGTGGGCCTGGGGGCGAGCATCCTCACGGGCCGGATCCCCCAGGTCGAGTGGACGACCGCCAACCTCCACCCCAACGCCCTCCCTGCCTGGCCCCTCATCTTCATCACCGTCTCCTGCGGGGCCATCTCCGGCTTCCACGCCACCCAGAGCCCGCTCATGGCGCGCTGCCTGAAGAGCGAGCGGCACATGCGGACGGTGTTCTACGGCGCCATGATCGCGGAGGGCATCATCGCCTTCGTCTGGGCCTACGCGGCCCAGGGCTACTACGGTGGGGTGGAGGGATTGAGCGCGGCGCTGGGGCCCGGGCTCAACCGGACCAACGAGGTGGTGCACACCATCAGCATGGGCGCCATGGGCACGGTGGGGGGCGCGCTGGCCATCCTGGGGGTCGTGGTGCTGCCCATCACCTCGGGGGACACGGCCTTTCGGGCTGGCCGACTGATCGCCGCCGACTACCTCAAACTCACCCAGAAGCGGGTGCGCAACCGGTACCTGATCGCACTGCCCATGTTCGGCCTGTCGATGGTGCTCATGGTCGTGCCGTTCGGCATCATCTGGCGCTACTTCGGTTGGGCCAACCAGACGCTGGCGGCCATCAGCCTGTGGGCGGCCACGGTCTACCTGGCGCGCCGACGGAGCCGCTACTGGCTGACTTTGGTGCCGGCCCAGTTCATGACGACCATGACGATCGCCTACATCCTCGTAGAGAAGCGCCAGAACGGCTGCCTGGGCCTGGAGGTGTGGCTGGGCACGACCCTGGCGCTGGCCGTCGCCCTAGCCGCCACGATCCTCTTCTTCTGGAAGCTCCGCACCCTGGGTCCCGAGGACGGACGCAAGGCCCTCGAGGTCGAGCCGTCCGCGTTCGAACGCACGATCGACACGCTGGCGTGCTAGGGGAGGCTGTCCGTACACGCCGCTGGAGAGGATCCATGAGCCGATCGTTCCCGTGGCCGGCCGTCGGGTTCCTGTGTCTCCTGGCCGCCTGCCAGCGGCACGAGACCCCGCCCGGGGACAGCAATTCCCCTCCGGACACCGACA
>JAFGLY010000018.1 GCA_016927815.1 Deltaproteobacteria bacterium
CCTTGCGGCCGTACTTCCCAGGCGGAGTGCTTAACGCGTTAGCTACGGCACTGAAGGGGTAAACGCCTCCAACGCCTAGCACTCATCGTTTACAGCGTGGACTACCAGGGTATCTAATCCTGTTTGCTCCCCACGCTTTCGCACATGAGCGTCAGTGACGGACCAGGAAGCCGCTTTCGCCACCGGTGTTCCTCCTGATATCTACGAATTTCACCTCTACACCAGGAATTCCGCTTCCCTCTTCCGTACTCTAGGCCGACAGTTTCGAATGCAGTTCCCGAGTTGAGCCCGGGGATTTCACATCCGACTTATCGGACCGCCTGCGTGCGCTTTACGCCCAATAAATCCGAGCAACGCTTGCACCCTCCGTATTACCGCGGCTGCTGGCACGGAGTTAGCCGGTGCTTTCTTGCGAGGTACCGTCAGGCCCCTTGCGGGGCTTTCTTTCCTCCCGACAGGGCTTTACAACCCGAAGGCCTTCATCACCCACGCGGCGTGGCTGCGTCAGGGTTTCCCCCATTGCGCAATACTCCCCACTGCTGCCTCCCGTAGGAGTCTGGGCCGTGTCTCAGTCCCAGTGTGGCTGGTCGTCCTCTCAGACCAGCTACCCATCGTACCCTTGGTGAGCCGTTACCTCACCAACAAGGATTAAATAATGGGCCGCAGGCCGCTCTCCTGGCGCCCGAAGGCTTTCACCCCGAAGGGCGATATGCGGAATTAGCCCAAGTTTCCCTGGGTTATTCCCCACCAAGAGGTACGTAACCTACGTGTTACTCACCCGTTCGCCACGAAGAGCCGAAGCTCCTCGTACGACTTGCATGTGTTAGGCCCGCCGCTAGCGTTCGCTCTGAGCCAGGATCAAACTCTCCAGTTCAATCCTCAAAAAACTCGAAGGCGGACAAGGACTGCTACCTAGTTTTCAAAGACCGCGGCCGGGATGCCAGGAGGGGACCTGGAGGCCAGAGAACCCCTTGAGTCTATCGCTGCCCCGGAGGGCTGTCAAGGTGGCGCTCCTGCCCGCTCCCCTGGAAGGGGAACCGGGTCCTCTCTCTGTACCGCATCCGTTCCAGCCTGTCAAGGGTCCGTGGCCCGCGCCGGAGGGCGAGGCGCACGGCCCCACCCTGCTATCCGGACCGTGCAGAGATGTCAACGCGGTCCACGCCGACCTCCGCCGGGCGCGGCGCGGCTGGCCATCCCGTCAGTCCGCGGCCGCCTCGTCGTCGAGGAAGCCGTCGGGCGTGCCGCCCGGGGTCCAGCAGCCCGGGTCGGCCGCGTCCATGGCCTCGTCTTCATCGTTGTCCAGGCCGTCGTAGCACTGGGGGACGACGGGTTCGGCGGAGCTGTACGAGGACCGGTTCTCGTTGTTGAAGGAGCCGGTCTCGCAGTCCGGGTCGTTCTCGTCGGTGTAGCCGTCCTCGTCGTCGTCCAGGCCGTTGGTGCACTCTCCGGACATCTCCGGGGCCTCGGCGACGGTCCACGCACCGTAGCGGCTGCGCGCGCAGTAGGGGTCGCGGGCATCCACGTCGCCATGGTCGTCGTTGTCGATGCCGTCGTTGCAGGCGGTCGTCCCGACGCCCACCTCCTGGTCCGCGCCGGTGGCGCAGTCGGGATCGCCGATGTCGATCCAGCCGTCGCCGTCGTTGTCCAGTCCGTCCGTACAGCCCCAGGAGTCCTCTCCGAGCTCGAGACCCCCCTCGATGCACTCGCCGTCGAGCTCGTCCGTCCAGCCGTCGTCGTCGTTGTCGAGGCCATCGTCGCAGTTCGACTCGTCCTCGTCGCCGCTCTCGCAGTCGGGGTCCTCGCTGTCCACGAGTCCGTCGTCGTCGTTGTCGAGCTGGTCGTTGCAGGTGAACAGGCCGTGAGTGAGGCCATCCTCCACGGGGTCGCTGCCGTCGGACCGGTAATCGCGGTCGCAGTCGGGGTCGTCGCGATCGATCCAGCCGTCGCCGTCGCCGTCGAGGCAGTCCCCGCACGAGCCCTGCTCGAGGGGGTGGTCGAAGGCGAAGAGCCCGAAGTCGCCCGTGGAGTAGGCGACGACCAGGTCGCCGCGCAGCCCGATCCCCGCCTCGCGGTCGGTGGCGATCCGGTACTCCGTGATCCGGTCGGCGTTCACGAACATGTAGGCCCAGCGCGGATCGGTGGGATCGCTGTAGGTCGGACGGCCGGGCGTCCCGCCGCCGAACCCGAGATCGACCGTGGGGAACTGGTAGAGGACACTGACCGGCATCTCCACGGACGACCTGCCGGTTTCCTCGTCGTAGGCGTGGTCGTCGGGCACCACCAGGGTCGCGCGGACGGGGTAGCTCTCCCCTCCGATCCAGCCGAGGGTCATGACCGTGAGGTTGAAGCGGACGTAGGTCTGCACGTCCACCACGGGCCCGGCCTCGCCGTCCACCGGGATCGACACGAGGTTGGGCTCCCACTCCCATCGAAGGGCGATGTCGTCGAGGTCGGTTTCGTCGTTGGCGTCTTCCTCGTCGTCGAAGCACGCGGTGAACTGACCGATGTTGCCCCCGCCCGTCCAGTCCGTGACGCTGTCGAAGCCTTCCGTGCCGTAGACGATCATCTGCTCGGGCAGGGTGATCGTGACCTCGTGGGAGCCGTCCGCGAAGTCCACGTCGGGGATGGAGACGGTGATCGCTCCGCCGTGCCAGTCGAAGAAGTCCTCGTCCACCGGCCACTCGGCCCGGTACACGCTCCGGTCGCGCGGATCGAGCCAGGCCTCCTCGCACATCTCGAGGTGGGCGAGATCGTAGGAGATCGCGTTCGAGGCATCGCAGTTGGCCGGCTCGAGCGTGGTGGCGTCCACGCACTCGGTCCGGCCCTCGTTCTCTGCGTTGTAGACGTCGATGCCGCTCACACGGAGGCGGAGATCCTCGAGCCCGTTGATGTAGGAGACCTGGCCGGGCACCTGGACCACCCACTCGTCCGTGCGGCCCTGGTCTCCGGCGGAGACCTGGGTCAGGTTGGGCGTGTGGTACCTGGGGTAGAGGAACTCCAGGAACTCGGCGTGCCCATCCACACCGGTCAGGCCGATCCAGGACTCGCCCAGGACGGTGTACCGGTAGTTCTGGAGGACCAGGTACGCGGACTCCTGGTCGTAGATCGACGGGCCGTCGGCATCCCCGTCCGTGTAGGTGGGTCCGGAGACGTAGGTGTAGGCGGCCTCGGCCACGTCGTACCCGGACTCGGTGGCCACGGTGACGTTCACGGGTCCGCAGGTCACGGGCCCCGCAGGGACGACGACCTCGACGGAGGTGTCGGACACCGAGCGGATCTCAGCGTTCTTGTCGCCAAAGAGCACGACGACCTTGGCCGGGTCGGCACCGAAGCCCGAACCCTGGACGACCACCACACCCCCTCCGATGTTGCCCTGTTCGCTGGTGACGTCGAGACCCGAGACCGAGGGAGCACCGCTGCCGGGGTAGTACGGCTGGGGACCCTCGTCCAGGAACGTGCAACTGGAGGCCAGAAGGGCGAGGAGCACGAAGGAACGGGTACGCATCTAGTCCTCCTCTGGGCTCTCGGTGTCGGCGGGGTCGCCGTACCAGAAGCGTCCGATCTCGATGGTGCGGGCGTTCACCAGCACCGGGCTGATCGGGCGCCGGTTGTCGTAGGCGTCCTTCACGTCGGGCACCTCGGCCTCGAGGGCGCTCGTGCGGGTGAAGAAGAAGACCACCCCCTCGGCGCCGTGTTGCGCTGCGAGGTTCCTGGCCTGTTCGAGCATCTGGGTCGTGAGGTCGAACTCCCCGTCGTCCGTGAGGCGGCAGGTGACCTCGGCCAGCGTGTGCATGGGATCGCCCTGCAGGGCGCCGACGAGCGGGCCGTCGGAGACCCCGCCGCCCGCCTCGAGCCAGTCGAGGTCCACATAGTCCGGATCGAAGACCCAGGATCCCTCCTCGCAGGCCATGGCGTCGCGCCCGAGCCAGGGCGCGGCCGGATTCTCCGGGTTCACCATGTACCGCTGGAAGTACTCGTTGTCGGTCCGGTCGACCGGACCCAGGAATCGGACGGACAACGTGACCGTGTCCGGTGGGCCCTCGGACGGGGATTCGGGCACCGTCCACTCGAAACGGACCTTCTGGTCCGTGGCGTCCCAGGGGCCGGTGTAGATCTGGCCGTCGCTGTGGGCGTACTTGGGGGTCTCCACGCACGCCTCCGCACCGTCGGGCACCTCCTGGGTGGGCCAGTAGTACCTGACGCAGGTGGACTGGGTACCCTCTTCGCTGATCACGCTGCCGTCGCTGTCGTACCGAGGGCCGTCCCACTCGAGCCGCAGTCCCTGGGTGCGGTGGGGCAGCCGCACCAGCGGATTGCCCACCGCGGAGCTGGGCAGGGGGAGCGATCCCACCGGCGCGCGCGCCTGGGCGATGCCACCGGGGAAGGACATCTCCACGTCGGTCCCGAAGGGAAAGTTGATCGGCCGGATCACCTCGCTGGTCATGGACCGTGCGTCCTCGTCGCTACCCGGGACGAAGCGGGTGCCCGGCGTGGGCCTCCACGTCTCGATGGACGAGTAGTAGATGAACATGTCCTGGGGATCGGGCGGGTAGTCGGTCGGCATGCGGTCGATCCGGAACTCCGACCCGTCCTCGGCCGTGAACGCGATCTGCATCCCCGCGTCCGTGGTGGTGAACGAACCGATGGGACCCGTGGGCTCCCAGGACGTGTAGCAGACCTCCTCCGCGCTGGGAGGCGGCTGGACGATGCCCACGCTGGCGGCGCTGTCCAGCTTGACGTCGAAGAGGTACCCGAACCCGTAGACGAGGGCGTAGGGCGGGTAGAAGCCCAGGTTGTCGTTGATGGACTCGAACGAGAGCAGGCTGGCGAATCCGAGGGACAGGCCGCCTCCGGCGAAGTCCAACCAGTCGTACTCGAAGACGCCCCCGTAGGCCTTCGGCGCAGGGCCGATCTCGTCGGGGTTGTAGCCGACCCCGACCATCTTCACGTTGACGTCCTCGATGTCCCTTCCGCAGGCGGTCAGGACGAGGCCCAGGAGCAGGGTGGTGGAGATTGACCGCATGGCGTGCTCCCTACCAGCCCGTACCGAGCCCGATGTAGGCCCGGAGACCGGCGGGTTGGACTTCGTTGGACAGCTCGTCGCCGAAGGCGTTCTCGCTCGTGTCGAAGATGTCGTCTCCGTTGACGTCCCCGTAGCCCCGGATGCCGCTGAACCCGTAGGCGAGGCGGACGAAGGACCCCCAGTACATGCCGCAGAACATGCCCGCGTTGACGCGCAGCTCGACGCCCGCGTCGTAGAGCATGTCGTTTCCGTTCTTGTAGGCCTCGTCCACGAAGGGGATCTCGCGGTGGATGTCGTCGACATCGAAGGCGATGCGCTCGTCGTACCCGTTGCGCCAGTACTTGTCCGGATCGGAGGGCGGCTTGAAGGACCACAGGTTGCCCGCGGTGCCCATGATCTGGAGCCAGACGGAGTCCACGAAGATCGGCCCGATCTCCTTGTGGATGTACTGCTTGATCGGGAACCGGTACGCGGCGTTGAGGATCATCATGGTCTCGCCGGACAGGCTCCACGGGGGGTACCCGGAGAAGAGCGTGTTGGGGCGGAGCGAGTTGTTGCCCCAGTAGTAGGGGTGCTGACCGCCAGCGCGGAACTCGTCGTTGTAGTTGACGTTCCGGTCGACGAACCCGAGTCGTGCGTCGAGCTGGATGCGGTGGTTCTTCTCCCGCGCCTTCTGCAGGACGCCGAGGCCGCCCAGGGTGGGCACGTTGATCTGCTCCGTCCAGCGGAGCTCGACCTTGTTCCAGGGATACTCGTCGAGGAGTTGGCCGTCGTCCACGGTGGCGCCGCCGTAGGGCTGGTAGACCACGTCGGTGTGCGCGTGCGCGAGGTTCAACTCGACGTGCCGGCCCGCCGGGGGGTTCGGGCTCCGACCCCAGAACCCAATGTTGGAGAACCGGACGTTCGCGCCGGCTTCCCAGGAGTTCTGGTAGGGGGTGAACGTGTTCTCGCTGATGGTCTTGAACCCGTACTCCAAGGCCTGGAAGTAGGCGTCGGTGGCCCAGCGGTCGCTCCAGGGCAGCTCCACGACGCCCCAGAGGATGTTGGCGTACTGCTGGTTCTTGCCCTCGTAGACGCCCTGATCGTACGTGGTGTCGGTGTCGTTGTCCTCGTCGATCTTGTAGGCGTAGTCGTACTTGACCTCGTAGTGGTACGCCATCAGGTAGAAGTTGGGGTACCACATCTGGTTGAAGTACTGGCCCAGGAGCAGGAGGTCCTCGCCCAGCAGGAAGTACAGGAAGCCTCCGTGCTTCTCCACGTAGTCCTGTGCGAAGACCTGGAAGCCGCCCTGCACGCCCACGTTCGTCATCGAGTCGTTCTGCAGGCGGAACAGGGGAACCCCGCTGGGCGGCATCATGGCGCGCGTCCACCGGTAGGGCCTGGTCACGGCCTCGTAGTGGGAGAGATCCTCCTCGTAGGCCATGTTCTCTGCCACCACGGCCGGATCGACCGTGACCTGGAACGCGTCCGTGACATCCTTGTTGAGGAAGTCGGACCGGTGGAGCCCGTAGATTTTGTACCCGAAGGCGGTGTAGTACGTGTAGACGAGGTTGCCCTCGGGCGTGACCATGGGCGCCATCGCGCCGTTGACCACGTTGGTGACCTGCCGGATGCGCGACGTGGCGAGGTCGTAGGCGAAGATGTTGTAGACGCCGTCCGGATCGGCGGAGAAGTAGATCGTCTTCCCGTCCGGGGAGAACACCGGGTCCTGCTCCTCCCAGGCGTCCCAGGTGAGGGCCTTCATCCCAGACCCGTCGGCGTTGACCAGGAACAGGTTCTGCCGGTAGTTCTTGAAGATCGGAACGACGATCTGGGTGCCGTCCGGCGACCAGGTGGGGGTCTGGAACCAGGTGCCGTCCTCGAAGTTCGTGAGCAGGCGCTTGTTGCTACCGTCGAGGTGGATGAGGGCCAGGTTGACCGTGCCGTCTTCGTACTGGAGGAACGCGATCCGCTGGCCGTCGGGGCTCACCGCGGGGTCGGAGGCCCGGAGCGTGTCGGGGATGGGGCGGGCCTGGTCCTTGGCCAGCTTGGACTGCTTGTTGAACATCTCGTCGAGCGCCCAGGTCTCGTACTCGATCCCGTGTTCCTTCTCCTCCCGCTCGCGGATGTCGATGACCCAGAGCTGGTTCCAGTCGTACCCATCGACGTTCGGGTGGGTCCCTGTCGCCTTCGCGAAGGGGCCGGGATTGAGATCCTCTCTACCCGAGACCACGATCTGCTTCTTGCCCGGGACGAAATCCCAGGAGTACATGAAGTTCTGCGGCAGGCTGACCGTGTAGCGGGTGGCCTGGTCCAGGACCGCGGGGTTCTTGGGCCAGGTGCCGGTGAACGCCTCCAGGCGGTCCACGTCGAGCTTCGTCAAGTTGACCGAGCCCCGGTAGACCTGGCCGAAGATGCCGAGATCCCGATCGTAGCGGGGGTAGACCTGCCAGGTGCCGGTGTTCTGGCGCTCCTTGATGCGGTCGCGCCGGCTCTTCTCCCGCCAGGCCTCGCGGCCCGACGGCGTGGCGTAGTCCCAGGCCACGGGCTCGAGCAGGAGCTCCCGGCCCACGACTTCGCCCTCGGCGCGGATGGCGTCGATCTGGGCGGTGTAGCGCTCCTTCATGTAGACGACCCAGTCGTCGTACAGGGTCTGGGCGTCGATGCCGAGGACGTCCTCGAAGGCCACGGTCCAGGTCGGGTTCCAGCGCTTGCCGTTCTCCTGCGCGAGGCGGGCGTAGACGTCGTACCCGAAGCGCTGCCGCACGTAGTTGGCGAACGCGTACCCCTGCTGGTAGGCACGCTCCCCGTCGTTCCAGTCCATGCTCTGGACGTAGTTCTGCCACTCGTAGAAATCGAGCAGGCGGATGCCGTCGTCCTCCATGACGGTCGTGCGGATGGTCAGGTCGCGGGAGCTCGTCCACCAGTTGCCCAGCGACCGATCGGACGCCTGCTCGGCGCTTCCCTCGGTCCAGAACCAGGGATCCGCGTCGATGAAGAAGAACTCGGCACCGGTGTCCACGTCGTGGATGCCGTCCTGGTACAGGCCGCCGATGAGGACGGCCTGCGTGCCCTCGGCCATGTGGGCGTTCTGCTTGAGCGAGATCACGTGCCCGAACTCGTGGTACAGCACGTCCGAGAACCACTCCATCCGGCCCCGCATGCGGTAGAAGTAGGAGCCCGGGTTGGTGGAGATCTCGATCCAGTCCCACGAAGGCACGGTGAAGCCCTCGAGGTCGTCCGTCTGGTTGAGGACGACCACGTGGACCCGTTCCTTGAGGTAGTAGTCGTAGAGCGCACAGGTCTTGGGCCACATCTCCTCGGACACCCGGGCGATGAGGCGCGCGGAAACCTCGGTCTCGAGGTAGTGGTCGTTCCCGTCCTTATGCCGACTCATGGGATAGTGGACGGCGAAGTGCTCGGTCTCGATGGTGTACCACTCGAGGTCCGGGTGGTTCGTGGGGAACGTGAACTTGGCCGCTGCCTCGGGGGACCACAGGCTCGCCGTGGCGAGGCCGAGGATCGTGCCGAGGCCGATGAGGTGCTCGAACCGCATGGGACCGTCTCCTCAGAACCGCATCTGGAGGGTACCGCTGTAGGTCAGGCCCCGCGTGGGATGGATGTCCTCGATGGGGAAGAACTGGAGATCCTCACCACGGAGCGGGATGCCGACGCCGCCGATCAGGTCGATGCCGCGGGAAGGCTGGACGATGAGGCTCGCGGTCGCGTCGAGCGACCACCCGTCGGACGCGGCGACGGCGTCGAGCTGGTCGTTCCCCAGCCCGCCCTCGCCGGTGGTGCCGATCCGGGTCTCGCCCCGCATCCGGCCGGTGACGGCCCCGTCCAGGGCCACGGGGCCCGCCTGGATCGTGAGGCCGCCCGTGCCGTGGAGGACGTCCCCGGGCTTGATGCGTCCGGCGAACTGGTACTGCTCGATCTCCACGAGGTACTGGACCACTGCTGCCTGGCGGTAGGTGTACCCGCCGCCCAGGCGGATCGCGACCGGCCCGGCCTGCTGCTTGGCCGCGGCGCCGAGCGTGTAGTCGAAGGTGCCACTGGTCATCACGAACTTGGTGATGGCGTTCGGCCCGCCGATGTACTCCCCGGGCGACTCGTTGCCTGCCGGGAGCTTGGCGTGGCCGTAGAGGACGACGCTGGTCAGCGGGGCGGTGCGGCGCAGCACCTCGAACGTGTAGGTGAACGAGGGGTCGCCCAGCCCGAAGTCCCGGGTGTCCGTGCCCAGCGTGTCGTTCTCGAGACGCAGGTAGTGGACCGGAAAGGCGAACTCCAGTTCGCTGCGGTTCGTCACGCCGTACTGGATCCCGATCCGCTCGGTGGTGTAGGTCCAACGGGCGTACTCGAAGTCCGCCGCCTCGCCCTCCGAGGTCCAGTACCCCTGGGCCACCTTCCAGTCCACGCCGAGGTCGAACTGGAGCCAGCCCTTGGTGAGGATGAGCGGGCGCTCCACCTCGCGGTTCGCCAGCGGCTGGCGCATGGTCTTGGCCTCCCACGCGCCCGCGATGGCCTGGCCGGTCGGGACCGCCAGGAACAGCGTCGTCAACAGGAGTTTTCTCATTCCGATCTCCTCGGACGGGAGTCTTTCGGGACTGCCGCGGGTTAGCCCATCCCAGGGGGCCCGTCAACCGGCGCCAACCAGCGCCGCAGGCACCTCCAGGAGGGTGGCTCCGGGGGACTAGAGAGCCGCGACGGGCACGACTGTTGACGTGCCGATCGGCCCGGATGCGGCGCCCGGTTGACGCCGGACCCGAGGAGGCACTACAAGCAGACCCGCATCCCGCTTCCCAGGCCCCCGATGCGCCCTGTCCCGACGATCCTGATCGCCCTCGGCGGCTGTGGCCTCGTCCCGGAGGCCACCCGGGTGCCCCCGCCTGCACTGGCCGGCCAGGACGTCCACGTCACGCTCCTGCACATCTCGGACATCCACAGCCGGCTGTTCCCCTACGACTTCGACCCGTCCTTCACGGACAACAACCTCGGGTTCACGCCGGACGACCCCGACACCCCCTGCGCGGACGACGGCGACGCTTTGTGCGGGCTCGACGACGACCGCGGGCCCTACGGGGGCATCGCCCGGATCGCCACCCTCCTGCGCCGGGAGCGGGCGCGGGCGGACCGGGTGCTGGTGCTCGACTCGGGCGACATGTTCCAGGGCGCCGTGGTCTTCAACCAGTACGGGGGACGGGCCGAAATGCTCGCCATGACCGAGGCCGGGGTGGACGCATCGGTCGTGGGCAACCACGAGTTCGATCGCGGTGCCCACAACCTCGCCGAGCAGTACGTCGCGTGGGGCGGATTCCGCCTGCTGGCCGCGAACTACGTCTTCGACGATCCATCTCTCCCCTGGTCGAACGACCTCGCCGATCTGGTCGAGCCTTCCGCCCTCTTCGAGCAGGACGGCTTCCGGATCGGCGTCATCGGACTCGGCAACCTCTCCTCCCTCGTGTCCATCACCGACGAGTCCAACACCATGGACGTCGTCCCGCTCGACGCGGGCGAGGTGGTCGCGCGCGAGGCCGAACGGCTCCGGACCCAGGGAGCCGACCTGGTGGTGGTCCTCTCCCACCTGGGCCTGGACGGGGACATCGCGCTCGCCCGGGACGTGGACGCCCCGGACATCATCCTGGGTGGGCACCACCACCTGGCCATCCAACCCCCGCTGATCGTGACCCACCGGGGCACGGGCAAGCGCATCCCGGTGGTCCACTCCGGCGCGTTCGCCAAGTTCGTGGGCCGGGTGGACCTCGTGGTCCGGGACAGCAGCCTGCTGTCCATCGACTACACGCTCTTCCCCGTGCTCACGGTCCCGGAGGACGACCCTCGCTTCGTGGGTGACGACCCCGCGGTGAGCGAGGTGCTGGAGGCGTTCCAGGAGGGGCTCGACCGGGAGATCAACCTGGATCAGGTCATCGGCTACGCGGAACGACCGCTCCGGCGGTACGGCACCTCGGGAGGGGACTCCATGCTGGGCAACTTCACGGCCGACGCCATGCGCGAGACCCAGGGCGTGGAGACCGAGATCGCGCTCACCAACACGCTCGGCATCCGGGCGGACATCGATGCCGGAGACATCACGATCGACGCGGTCTTCAACGCGATGCCCTTCGACAACACCATCACCACGATGTTCCTGTCGGGCCGGGAGGTGCAGGAGCTGCTCGACTACGTGGCCTGGCGGTCCTCGGAGCGTGGCTGCAAGGCCCAGGCCCAGGTTTCCGGCATCCGATTCACGATGGACTGTGACGCCCGGGAGGCTCTCGACGTCGTCGTCAACGGCTCCCCGCTCGATCCGGACGCCACCTACGAGCTGGCCACCAACGACTACATCGCCTGGGGCGGCTCCGGGTTCGAGGTCCTCGAGCGCAACACCACCAAGGTCGACACCGGGATCTCGATCCGGGACGTCGTGATCTCGGCCATCCAGGCCCACCGCACCCTTCCCCAGCCAGGATCGGCCGAGGAGGAGGGTCGGATCGAGGCGGTGTACTGATGCATGGTACCGGTCCCCTCCCCACGTGCGCCGCCGTGCTGCTCGGAGGGTGCGCGTCCACGATCCAGGTGGACGCGGACCGGATCGCCTTCCTGGAGGTGAGCCTCGCCCAGGCCTTCTCGGGCACCGAGGCCGCACCCGCCCCCTTCTCGACGGAGGCCGTCCATGTGGAGGTCCGCGTCCAGGCCCTGGATCGGGAGGCCCGTCCGCTGGCCCTGGACGCGGTGCTCTCGCTGGACACCCGGCCCGGCACGCTCGACTCACCCACCACGGTACGCCTCGAGGAGGGAGCCTGGCAGGGCCGCGTCACCCTGCGCCACGGGTTCGGTCCCACCCGGATCTGGTTCCGCGACGATCAGCCCCAGGTCGGGCGCGATCCGACCTGGGTGGCCGCGGTGAGCGACGCCCTCTGGTTCGCGCTGCCCACCCTGGCCCAGGTCCAGGCCACCGGCGATCACGAGTCCAACTCCCTCGAGGGGGAGTTCGCGGAACTACGCACCGCGGACCGGGAGGTGGTGGTCACCGCGCTGGGAGCCAACGGATTCTGGGTGACCGACCTCATGGATCCACCCGGCGACTTCAACGCGCTGTTCGTGTACACGTTCGACCGGCCCGAAGCCGTGGCCGCAGAGGAAGGCGAGTACGCTCACGCGGCCGGACGGGACATCCTCTTGGGGGAGCGCCTGTCGCTGCTCTCCGGTACCGACCAGGAGTACCTGGCCACCACCCAGATCTCCCACCCGTTCTACACGTTCACCCGCGACGCACCGGCCGCCCTGCCCGCCGCCCTCGTGCTCGACTCCGCCACGGCCTGCGACGACGACGCGATGGAGCGTCTCGAGTCGTCCCTGGTGCGGGCCGAGGACGTCGTCATCCCCTCCTCCTTCTCCTCCGACGACCCGGACTTCCAGGACTACGGCCAGTGGCCCATCGATCTGGACGGCTGCCGGCTGTACGCGGAGTCCTCCGGCACCGTGCCCGGATGGCACCCCGCGGACCACGCCGGCGAGCGTCTCTCCTACCTGCAGGGTTTGCTGCAGGAGGTCTGGGGGAAGTGGATCCTCCTGCCACGCGACCCCACGGACATCGCCGGGGCCTCCTCCGCGCCTGGGGCGAGGACCTCTCCCTCCGGTCCACCCGCGCGCCCGGTGCCTCGTCCCCGGCCCTAGAACCCGCCCTTCCTCACCCGCGGACGGCCCCATGCTCCCCCTCCTCCTGGCCCTCGGCTCCCCCGCCTTCGGCGGCGAGTTCATGGACACGTGGATCACCCTGGCTCTGGAGGACACCAACATCCGAGCCGGACCCCAGAACTACAGCCCGGCGGCCAACTTCGTACAGCGTGGGAACCGGACCTTCTTCGAGGACTACGAGTCGCGCTACTCCGACGACATCACCCAGAGCCACCTGGTGCTCTACCGCCGGGACCCGGGCTTCTGGAAGGACTGGTTCACCGAGGCGGCGTTCGTGGTGCAGTTCACACCCTACCTCGAGCCGGACCAGGCGAGAGACGGCGTGGCCATCGAGGACGACGGGTCCTACGTCCGCCTCGCCCGACGGTTCGACGGCGACGACGATCACACGGTGTCCCTCACGGGGTACGCCGTGGACGCGAGCCGGTTCCGACTGGGGTACTCCTACGATCTCTCCTGGGGGGGCCGCGAGATCTTCGCGGGGGACCCCTACGCCTCGCCCGGGGTCCGGCTCCAGTACGAGCGTCACGGATCGTACCTGTTCGCCGGGGCCAAGACCGCCATCTTCGACGAGGTGCAGACCGAGGGCGAGTGGCAGGGATACCAACGGAACCAGGCGTTCTACGGTTTTCTCTTCGGAGGAGGCCTCGAGGTCGGAGAGCGCTTCCGCGTGGAGGCGGGCATGGGTTCGTTCCGCCAGGGGCAGCTCGTGAACGTGAACGACATCGAGAGCCCCCTGTTCGGCGACCCGATCCAGGCCGTGGGGCTGGCGGGCCAGCTCTCGTTCCGCACGAGCCGAACGCTCGCGTTCATCCAGTCCGCGGACTTGCGGCTCTACCGCAACACCCCAGAGTTCCTGAAGGATCCCCGACTCCTGCATCGGGTGATCGACGGCGTGGGCTTCCTGGTGCAGACCGAGGTCAACTGGCTGGCCCACGACCTCCTCGACTCGCAGGAACCGGGGGCGACGGTCGTGGAGCAGGGCCTGGCCGGGGACGTCCAGACCGTGCTCGTCATCGGATCGACCGAACTCGGGGTGGACCTCGTCTACAAGGATCTCGCCTACATCCTGTTCAACGTGCCCGGATTCACCTCGGACTTCGCCATCCCGGACATCGCGTACCGTCCCCAGGTCTACGCGCGGTTCCAGGCCTCCCACACCTTCGCGGAAGCGCACGTGGCGCCCTCTGTGGGCATCGGGCTCATGCAGCCGGCCTCCTACACGACCTCCAGCGGCACGTTCGTGCAGTACTCCGAGACGGACAAGGAGGAGGTGCCCGGGGGTCAGACCGCCGCCAACATCCTGGGCGGGGTGGCGGGCGTACAGGTGGACGTCTCCCCGAGCGTGGTCCTGCTGGGCGAGGCGCTCCTCACCATCGACAACAACCGATCGGATGCCGTCTCGACGAGCTCGGGCGACGCGGTGGTCCGTGTCCCGGCCGACGCGGTGGAACGCCACCCGATCGGGTTCAACCTGATGATGCGCGCGCGGTTCTGACCGCTCGCGGACCGCCCAGACGCTCCTCGCCCCCAACCTCCTACAGTCTACAG
>JAFGLY010000119.1 GCA_016927815.1 Deltaproteobacteria bacterium
CCGTTGTCGGGCTCGCTTGCGAGCAGCGCAGCCCAGCGGCACCTCGTCAGCCTCGCGACGGGGTCCTGGTGAGAAATGCAGGCTAGGGGATCCGGTCAGGAGGCGGGCGAGCGACGCACGAGGGCCGGAATCACCGTGTCGAGGAGGCGGCAGGTCCGCGGGCAGGCGCCCTCCACGGCCTTCCTCAAGGCCTGGGCTGCCACGGCCGACTCCAAGCGCTGTACCAGGCGGACGAAGAGGGCGTCGGGGTCGGGGCCCCACACGCCCGCGAGGCGGGCCGCGAGGGAGAGAGCCGTTCCGGGATCCGTTTCCAGGGCGGCGATGGCCGCCCGAAGGGCGCCATCCACCAGGCCGGCCGCGAGCAGTGCCGCGGCGGGCTCAGCCCTTCCGGTCTCCTTGGCGACCGCCAGGAGCGCGTCCAGGTGTCCGGACGTCACGTGGGCGCGGCAGGTGCGATCGAAGGTGGGGTGTGCGGCCGCCGCCCGGAGGGCCACCAGGCCGGGCATGCCGTCGTTCACCGCGTCGGAGAGGGCGACCAGCCACGAAGCGGCCGGATGGCGGGCCGCCGCCACCTCGAGGACCTCCGACGAGGCCTCGCCCGCCACGAGGGCGAGCCTCCGGTAGAGGCTCCCCACCGGCAGGTGGCACTCCAGGACCTCGATCACGGCCAGGGCTGCGCGCACGGCGTTCGCACCCCCAGGCGCCCTCGCCCCGATGGCGATCTCGGCCAGAGCCAGAGGTTCCCGCTCCGCCAGGGCTCGGAACAGCGGACCCAGGTCCCAACCGGCCTCGGCGCCACGCAGCGCGACGTCCCGGACGAGGTCCAGGTCCTCGCGCGGATCGATGCTGGCGAGGTCCCCCTTGAGGACGGCCTCCTCCCAGGCGGCAAACCAGGGGGGTTCGGTCACGGAAGCACCCGAAACCCGCTGGCCTCGGCCCAGCCGAGCCCGCGGGCAGGGAGCACGGCGCCCGACCGTGCCGCGCCGATGTAGGTGCCGCGCTCTTCCTTCAAGGTCAGCAAGCCCGGCGGCCGCTCGGGGATCCCCTTCACGGCGAACAACGGATGGTCCGCGGGCAACAGGCTCCGGGCCTGGTCTTCCTCGAGCCGGTACACGGCTTGGAGCCCGCTGCCCGCCAGCGCCATGCCCTGGGCGTCCCAGGCGAGGAAGAGCACCGCGAGGTCCAGGCCCCGCGACGGCCCGAGTTCGCTCCGATCGATCGAGGCCAGAATCGCCCAGGCCGAACGGAGGATCTCGTTCCGGTCGGTACCTTCCACGCCCTGGAGGGCCAGGCGGATGCGCAGCGCCGCGCACCAGCCCACTTCGGGTTCCGCGTCCACGGCCACCGACCCGGCCATGGCAAGGCCCGCCCGTGCCAGATCCACAGACTGGCGAAAATGACCCTTGAAGGGGTGCCAACCTGGAGCTCCGAGCAGGAGGGCTCGGGGCAGGAGGGGAGACGCGGGGCCGTCCACGCTGGGCTGTTACTCCCGGAAGGTGCCCTCGGTGGCGTCCGCCTTGCCAAGGTAGGGATTGGAGACCGTTGCCTCCTTCTGCAGCCAGGCGGCATTGGCCTTGGGGCTGAAAGCCACCGCCACCCGGTCGGTACCGCCCTCGTTGGCCTGGGCCAGCGCGATGACCTTCTCCGAGAGATCCCCGAAACGGGCTCGGATCTGAGCAAGATCGCCGCTCTTGGCCTGCTCGGCGATGTTGGCGACCTGCTGGGCCAGGGTGCGACTCTCGGACGATAGCGATCCGTCCTTGGCCGCCGCGAGGGCCGTACCGCGCACCGCCACGGCCTCGGCGCGGGCCCGCACCAGATCGTCGGCCGCGAGAGCCGACTGCAGGTCGAGGTACTCGTTGAGGATGCGGTGGGCCCGGCGGGCTGAGCAGCACGGGAAGGCAGCTTGCTCGAAGGTCACCAGCGCAGGAGGAGGGGCGGGCTCGGGTGCGGCAGGAGCGACGGGAGGCGGTGGAGGGGGAGGAGGTGCGGCGGCCGGCGGGGGAGGCTCGGGCGGCGGGGCCGGCTCGGATTTGTCGAACAGACCTCCGCAGGCGAGGCCGAAGGCGGTGAACCCGACGACGACGAGAGGAAGGTGCTTCATGGGACCTCCTGGCGCGACACGTACCCTGCGGGGAGAAGGGAGGGGAGCCCCTCGGTTCATTCGAGGCGGCGTGTACCACGTTCTCGGGTCCGGTGCCAGCCGCCGTCCGCGGGAGGGGCTTTGGAGGCGGCCTCTCGCTTCATCGCCCAGGTGGGGCCGTTGCGCTGAACGGCCATTCATCATAGCCTTGGACCCTGGGGCGCTTCCCTCCCCAGGGTGGGAGACAGGACCCATGGAAGTCGCCCGCGAGATCTACTGGAACATCGGCCTCGCCAGCAAGATCCTCATGTACGCGGCCCTCCTGGCCACGCTCGTCGTGTTCGGGGTCGGGCTGGGGGCCCGCATCCGCTACTGGCGCCGGGCGAAGCCGGAAGGCGATCGGTTCACGGACTGGGCCCGGAGGGTCGGTCTTCTCCTCGGAGACGTCCTCCTCCAGCGACGCGTGGTCCGCAAGGCGTTTCCCGGGATCTTCCACGGGTTCATCTTCTATGCCTTCGTGGTGTGCACGATCACCACCGCCGTCGTGTTCATCGATGCGGACTTCACGGGGCCGCTCTTCGACATCCACATCTTCCGCGGGTGGGTGTACCTCCTGCTGTCCGTGGGCGCCGACGTGGGGGGCGCGCTCGCCGTGGTGGGGCTCGGCCTCGCGGCATGGCGACGCTACGTGGGCCGCGCGGAGCACCTCGAACGGAAGTTCGACGACGCGTTCGTCCTCGTGCTCCTGGCGCTCATCCTGATCACCGGGTTCCTGCTGGAGGGGCTGCGCATCCACCACACGGGCGAGGTGAAGCCGCTCTGGTCCCCGGTGGGGTACGCCGTGAGCCTGATCTTCTCCGGCGTGCCCAGGGTGGCCTCGGGAGAGCGCTCGGTGGGCCACCTCCTCCTGTGGTGGGTCCACCTCGGCCTGGCGCTCACGTTCATCGCGAGCCTTCCCTACACCAAGCTCTTCCACATCCTGTCCCTCCCCACCAACGTCTTCCTCCAGAACCTCGATCCGAACCCCGCCCTCGAGCGGGTGGACCTCGAGGCTCTGATGTCCGAGGAGACCTTCGACCCCTCCACGTTCACGGTGGGGATGGCTTCGGAGCGTGACTTCCCGTTCACCGTGCGGATCCAGCAGGACGCCTGCATCGAGTGCGGCCGCTGCCAGGACGTCTGCCCCTCCACGCGAGCCGGCGATCCGTTCGGGCCCATGACCCTCGTCCAGCGCCTGAGGGACTATGGGCACAGGACGTCGTCAGAGGGCGCCTCGCCCGAGGGGGAAGACCCTGTCCGGCCCATCATCCCCGAGATCCTTGACGAGCACTTCGCCTGGTACTGCCGTACCTGCCGCGCCTGCATGGAGGTCTGCCCCGCGAAGATCGAGCACATCCCCCAGATCATGGAGATCCGTCGCAACGAGGTCTCCATCCAGGGGCGCCTCCCCGAGGAGGCCCAGGTGCCGCTCCGGTTGCTGCAGTCGAACCAGAACGCCTTCGGAAACCAGGAGGAGCGCGTCGGGTGGATCGAGCGGTGCGACGTCCGCGTCGTGGGGCCCGGCGAGGAGGTGGACGTCCTGTACTTCGTCGGCTGCCTCACCTCGTTCGATCTCGAGAAACGACGCATCGCCGAGGACCTCTTCCGCGTGCTGAAGGCCGCGGGGGTGGACTTCGGCGTGCTGGGGGGCGACGAACTCTGCTGCGGCGATCCAGCGCGGGTCCTGGGCGACGAGATGGTCTTCCAGACCGTGGCCAAGGCACAGATCGAGGCCCTTAGGGCGCGTCGCTTCCGCATCCTGCTGGTTTCCTGCCCCCACTGCCTCCACACCCTGGGCAACGAGTACCGCAGGCTCGGCGCTGCCTTCGAGGTCGTGCACCACTCCCGGTTCCTCTCGGAACTGGTGACCTCGGGCCGCCTCCGGTTGCAGGGCGAGGCTCTCAAGGAGGTGGCCTTCCACGACCCCTGCTACCTCGGACGCTACCAGGGCGCCTACGAGGATCCACGTCGTCTCCTGTCCGCCCTTCCGGGCGTGCAGCTTCGGGAACTCGCGGAGCGGCGCGAGCAGAGCCTCTGCTGCGGCGGGGGCGGCGGGCACTTCTGGATGGATTTCAAGGCCCCCCAGCGCATCAACAACCTGCGCATGGAGCAGGTGAAGGCCTCGGGCGCCGGCGTGGTGGCGACCGGCTGTCCGTACTGCCTGCACATGCTCGTGGACTCGGTCAAGCTCCTGGATCTCGAGGATCGGGTCCAGGTCCAGGACCTCGCCACGCTGGCCGCGCGGGCCCTGCCGGCGGACCCGGACGACACCCCCACGACCGAGGCCTGACCCGGACCGCACCACGCCCACGCCGGTCGGCCGGGTGGCGGGTCGCCCAAAGGGGCAGCCGGCCCCTTCCACTCGGGCCCCGATCCCTCGCCTCGATATGCCTCTGTTAGGAGACGTTTTCGATGGAAAGCGCTCCTGGGCCCCGTCTCGATCCGGAGGCGCGGGTGTCGGGGGTACATCGACAGGGAAGGTATGCGGGATCTACACTCTCGGCCCAGGTACCTCCCCCTGCCCTCCAGCCCAGTCGAGCTCTCCCATGACCCGACCCCTCATTCTCTGTCTCGGTGCGAGCGTCCTGGCGATCACGTTCACGGGATGCGGCAACAGCCGCGACGAACCCGACGACACGAACGGCGCGGACGCAGTCGACGTCGACAAAGACGGCTATCCGACCGACGTGGACTGCGACGACGAGGACGCCGACGTCCACCCGGACGCCGACGAGGTCTGCGACGGGAAGGACAACGACTGCGACGAGGAGATCGACGAGGACGTCCTCAACACCTACTACCGGGACGCCGACTCGGACGGGTTCGGCGATCCCACCGTGACCGAGCAGGCCTGCACCCGGCCGGACGGCTACGTCACGATCAACACCGACTGCGACGACGCGGATGCTTCGTCCCACCCGGGCGGGAAGGAGATCTGCGACGAGAGGGACAACGACTGCGACGAGGAGATCGACGAGGGTGTCGGCACCCTCTGGTACTACGACGGGGACGGCGACGGCTACGGCGATCCGAAGAAGGGCGTCCTTGCCTGCGAATGCCCTCCGGACCACGTCGCGGACCAAACCGACTGCGACGACCTCAATGCGTCCGTGTACCCGTCTGCCGAGGAGATCTGCGACGGCCTCGACAACGACTGCGACGTCGAGGTCGACGAGGACGCCGGCTGGCCCCTGGCCACGGACGGCGACGGCGACGGCTTCGGAGAGCCGGGGTCCACCCGCATCCGGTGCGAGGGCGTGGACAACGAGTGGGACTGCGACGATCGGGACCCCAGTGAACCGGTCGTGGTGGACGTCGCCACGGGGTCCCCCTCCGGCGCGGGCACGCTCTCCAGCCCCCTGGACACCATCCAGGCCGGCGTGGACCTCGCTCTCGGCTGCGTGGTCGTGTTCCCGGGCACCTACTACGAGGCCGTCCATCTGGGCGGCGACATCACGCTCACGGGCGTGGAGGGTGCCGCATCGACCTTCGTGGACGCCTCCGGCCACGAACTCCCGGTCCTCACGATCGACCAGCGTGAGACCGCGGCCACCGTGGTGTCCGGGTTCACGCTCACCGGCGGTGCGGGCTACCTCACCAGGGAGTCCTCCTCCTACAGCTGCGGCTGCGGGGAGACCTGCACCGACTGGTACTACACCTATTGTGGTGGCGGCGTGTACGTCTCCGGCGCCTCCCCCACCCTCCAGGATCTCTTCGTCCTGCGCAATACGCTGCCCGAGTACGACATGGTCGTCGAGGACAACGACACCTACTACACCTACTCCTTCGGCGGCGGCGTCTGCCTCCTGTCCTCCGACAGCGTCCTGACCGGAGTGGACGTCTGGCAGAACTACGCCTTCCAGGGCGGCGGCCTGTACACGGACGAGTCCTCCACGATCACCTTCGCACAGGGATCGATCGCGGGCAACACGGCCTCCAACGGCGCCGGCTGGCAGGTCGACGGGAGTGTGGCGAGCCTCACCAACGTGGTTTCCCTGATCAACGAGGCCACCCGAGAGGGCGGGGGCCTCTACCTGGTGGACGCCACCTCCACCGTGGTCAACGCGTCCTACGCCGGCGACTCCGCCGTCCTGGGCGGCGGGCTCTACGCGTCCGGCACCAGCAGCCTGACCGTGCTCAACAGCATCGTCTACGCCACCGGCGACGGCGAGGGCGTGCTGGTCGACGGCGGATCCCGATTCGAGGGCGCCTACAACGACGTGTTCGGAAACGCCGGCGGCAACTACTCGGGCACCGACGACCCCACGGGCACCGACGGCAACATCTCCTCGAACCCGTACTTCACGACGTTCACCGACGACGGCGATCCCACGGACGACAGCCTCGTGCTCACCTCCAGATCCCCCTGCATCAACACGGGCGATCCCGCTGCCGCCTACAACGACCCCGACGGCTCGCGCAACGACATGGGGGCGTACGGCGGGCCA
>JAFGLY010000019.1 GCA_016927815.1 Deltaproteobacteria bacterium
CTCGGCGATCTTGCGGTAGTTGATGTCGCCGGTGAGCTCGGTGGAGTCCTGGTTCTTCTCGTCCTTGGGCTGGAAGGTGCCGATGCCCACGCGGTCCTTCTCGGAGAGCACGAGCCGCTTGACCACCACGCGCTCGATCATCTTCAGCCAGTCGCCGCCGACCTCCTTGAGGATCTCCCGGTAGAGGTAGCGGCACACCGGACAGGGATCTCCGTCGATCACGAGTGGATAGCGCGGCTTTCGGTTGCCCTGCAGCGAAGCCAGCACCTGGGCCCGCATGGCTGCGGGGATGAGCCGGAGCGGCTCCTCGTGCATCGGGCACCACAGCACGCTGCCGTCGGCGTTCTTCCAGCCGTAGGTGTAGAGGGCGCCCTCGGGGGTGGCCGAGTAGGCCTCGAGCCCCTTCTTGAAGAGGCGAACGATGGTGGACTTGGCGCTGCCCACCGGGCCGTGGAGCAACAGCACGCGGTTCTGGGTGCCGTAGCCCTGGGCCGCGCCCTTCAAGACGTTCATGAGCCGCTGCAGGTGGACGTCGATGCCGAAGATGGCATCGATGCCGTCGTCGCGGGGGTCGTCGAAGAAGCGGTACCGCTCGATCCGCTTCTTGTGGTCCACGTACTCCTCCTCCCCGTAGGACAGCACCATGTCGTAGAGGCGCTGGAAGGCGTTGCGCGCAACGTCCGGTCGTTCCTGTACGATCTGGAGGTAATCGGCGTAGGTGCCCGTCCAGTTGAGGTCCCGGAAGGCCTCGAGGTCCTGGAGGCTCGCCACCATGGCGAGGACGGAGCTGGCGGGCACGACGGGATCGGGGCTCATGAGCGGCCTCCGTGGGGTGGGTGGGCTGTTCTATCATGACCCGGGATGGGGCTCCGCGCGTCCTCGCTGTGCCCGCGATCACCCGGGCTCGGTCCGGGCTATTCTGAGCCCTTCCGGGCATCCCCCGGACGACGGCGCGGAGGCAGGAGCGGTGCGACCAGGGCAGGTACGACCAAGGCGGGCGCCGGGACGCGTGTGGGGGTGGACGCTGGTCCTGGCCGCGGGCCTCGGGGCCTGCACCCCGTCCCACGAGACGCACGCATCGGAGGGTCCGCTGGCCCTGGTGGTGGTCACGCCCGGCATGGAGGCCGCTGCGTTCCTGCCGCTGGCCCTGGCCTTCGGGGATGCCGGGATCGAGACCTGGACCGTGTGGATCCCTCCTGGCGATCCCTTGCCGGACCCTGGGGCCGCGCAGGCAGCCAGCGCCCGGATCCGGGCCATGGCGCAGGCGGCCGGGGTCGGAGGCCGTCCGGTCGGCCTCGTGGCGCACGGGCCCGGCGCCACCCTCGCACTCCTGGCCGCGCCGGGCGTGGCGGACGCGGTGGTCGCGTTGGGTCCGCTCCTCGGTCCGCCGGGCACGCTGCTCGCCGGCTGGCTGGCCGGCCTCCCGGTGCCCGACGGGAGCGTGGACCTCTCGGTCCCCCTCGACTGGCGGGGCCACGACGCCGCGTCCCTCCTCCTGGGCCAGCCCGAGCCGCGGCTGGGATCGCTGCCCGCGCCGCTCGCCCGGGACTGGCAGCGATGGCTCCTCGAGGGGCCTCCGCTCGACCCCGCCGCCGTGACCTGCCCCGTGTTCGTAGGTGCGGGCGCGCGCGATCGACTGGCGCCGGTGGAGTCCATCCGAAGCCCGGCCTCCGCGTTCCCCGATGCCACCTTCGTGCGCTTCGGCCTGCTCAGGTTCGCCCCGCGCGATCCGGGCAGCCTGGACCTCCTCGATCAGCGCGCGGTGCTGCGCGTCTCGACGCGCTGGCTGGCCGACACCCTCTCGGAGCGGGCAGGATGAGCGCGGCCGGTCGTGTCGGGATCCTGCTGCTCGCTGCGGGACTCGCCGGTTGTGCCCGCACGATTCCGCCCGTGGAGGCGCCCGGCGCCCAGGACATCGAGCTCCGCACGCCCGACGGCGCGGTCATCCACCTCCATCACCATCCCACAGCGGGGCCGCCCGTGATGCTGGTCCACGGGCTCTCCTCAAACCACCGGTTCTTCGACCTGGAGCCCGGCCGGAGCCTGGCCACCTACCTGTCGGAGCGGGGGTTCGACACCTGGTGCCTGGATCTCCGGGGACACGGTGCAGCCCGCGAGGCCCCTGGCGGGAGGTGGCTCCATCGCACGTGGGACATCGACGACTACGGGCTCAGCGATGCTCCCACCGCGATCGCGTACATCCGAGAGGCCACGGGGGCCCCGGGCGTGGCGTGGGTGGGGCACTCCATGGGCGGCCTCGTAGGTGCGATCTACGCCTCGCAGGACGCGGACGCCGACCTGTGGGCGTTCGTGGTCCTGGCGAGCCCCGCGGACTTCGCCGATCCGGATCCGGTGCTCCGGATCGCGCGCATGGGGTTCCACCTGGGCGGGGTCCTGCTGCCCGTGATCCTCACCCGGCCCGTGGCCGGGACCAAGATCCGCCTGGCCTCGTACCTCTCCGGGCCCGGGAGCATATCCCCGCGCAAGGAACGGCAGGCGATGCGGACCCTCGCGAGCCCCATGTGGGCCGGGGAGATGTCCCAGTTCGC
>JAFGLY010000120.1 GCA_016927815.1 Deltaproteobacteria bacterium
AAGTTCGTCCTCCTGGCCCTCCTCTGCGCGGGCTTCGCGCTCACCCGGGATCGCACCTTCCTCGGATCCGAACCCCTGGTCACCGTCTTCGGCAGCCTCCCTCGAGGCCTCCCGCTCGTGCTGCTCGTCTTCTCCCTGGCGCTGCCGCTCCTCGTGTTTCGCGGCTGGTGCCGGTACCTCTGTCCCACCGGCGCGCTCGTGGCGCTCGTTGGCAGGCTGGCTCTGTTCGACCGCATCCTCCCGGCTCGAAGGTTCGCACGCTGCGACCTCGGCGTCCACGGCACCACGGACATGGACTGCCTGCGCTGCCAGCGCTGTGCGTTCGACCCCGTTCCCCGGTCGGGCCCCGTCCCCCCCCAGCCCGGGAACCGGCCCCGTGCGGATGGCGTGGTGATCGGGGCCGTGCTCCTCGGAGTCTTCCTCCTCGGGGCCGTCGCCTGGAGCGGTCGGGCCGTCGCGCCCGTGGCGGCCGAGCGGACTTCGATCGTCGAGAGCGAGTCCCGGGTGCGCGCTGGGGTATCCTCCGGGCGCCTGTCGGATCACGAGGCCGACTGGTGGGTGCCCTCCGGCGAGGACACGGGTCACCCGCCCTGATCCCGCGCCGGCCGGCGTGCTACGTTCGGATCGATGCCCCCGCAGCTCCCCCTCTTCGACGGCGGCGACCTCGCCTCGACACGTTTCTCCGAGGCGCTCCGGGCGCTCGACCTCGCGGCTGCGACCGCGCTCGCGCCCCCGGCCTGGCGTCCGGTGGTGGAGACGTGGGCGCGCGCCCTCGGCGTGCCCGGCCATCCCGACCTCCCGGCGCTCCACACCGCACGTCCCCCCGATCACCCGGCGCTCGTCGTCGCGTGGAACCGCCTGCTCGGGCGTGCGCTGGACAGCCACGGGATTCCCGGTGTTCTGGGAGACGAGGTGGCCGCTGCCTTCCTCCTGCGGGGCGGGGAGACGGACCGGGCCCGGGCCTCGCTGGCCCGCCACCTGCGCTTCCACCCGGACGACCCCCGGGCCTGGGCGCTCATGGTCCGCTTCGAGGGACTGCCCGCGGCCGTGCGCTGCGGCTTCCACGGCGGCCCGCTCGTCGACGAGGTCGGCGACCTGGTGGAGGTCATCACCGCCGATGGCCTCGAGAACCCCCGTGCGTGGCTGCCGGCCTACGCCTGGCTGAACGGCCTCGTGGACCTCGAGGCCGTGAAGGCGGCACTCAACGCCGAGCGCCCCCATCGCCAGGCCACCCTGCCGCTGCCCGGTGACGGCCGGGCCTTCGCGGCCGACCTCGTCCGGGCCGAGTGCACGCGCCTGAAAGGCGAGGACGACCCCGAGGTGCTGTCCCGGATGGAGGCGGCCGGTCCCGCCGCGTTCCGGCGCTACCGATTGCGGATCGGCTGACAGGCCGGATCCGGACGCGCCGTACAGGCCCGCGCGGCGCGCGCTGTGCCGCTACGCCTGGGGTGTCCCGCCCAGCCCGATGGCATCCCGGATGCCGTCCATCGCGCCGATGCAGAGGCCCAGGAAGGTGTCGAGATCGAGGCCGAGCAGGGGCTCGCAAGCGCGGATCTGGTCTCGGTTCACCGCTGCGGCGAACCGCTGCTCCTTCATGCGCTTGCGCACCGAGGACACGCTCAGGTCCCGGGTGGATCGGGAGGGTCGGATGAGCGCGGCCGCGGTGATGAACCCGGTGGTGGGATCCACCACCCAGAGCCCGTGGTCGAGGAGGCTCTCGCGCGGGGCCTTGTCGTTGTGGGCCCGCACCGCGTGGACCATCTCGGCGGGTGCCCCGGCGGCCTCCAGCACACGGGCGCCGATTTCCGCGTGCTGGGAGAGGTCGTCCTGGCAGACATCCAGATCCAGGTCGTGGACGAGCCCGGTCACTCCCCACAGGTCCACGTCCTGTCCGAGCCTGCCCGCGAGCGCCCGCATGCAGGCCTCGGTGGCCAGGCAGTGGGCGAAGGTGTGGGAGTCGCCCAGGCGGCTGTGGACGAGGGCGTAGGCAGCGGTGCGGTCCATGGATCCTCCTGCGCAGCGATACGCTCGGGCTCCTTAACTGAGCACACGCCGATCCGGGGCCGGTGGCTCTGTGGGGATGCCGAGGCTACAGGTTGCGCTCCCCTCACCCGAGAGCCCCTCCATGCCCGACCCCATGATCGCATCCAAGATTGCGCAGGCCGTCGGTATCCTCGACGAGCTGGACATCGACTGCTGGATGATCCTCGCGCGCGAGAGCGGCACGGTGCACGACCCCAGCATCGACCTCGTGGTCGGCGCCAACGTCACCTGGATCTCGACCTTCCTGATCACCCGGTCGGGCGAGCGGATCGCGATCCTCGGGTCGCTCGACAAGGCCGCCCACGAGGCGCTGGGGCACTACACCGAGATCGTGCCCTACGTGAAAGGCATCACCGAGTCCCTCCTCGGGGTGCTGCGTCGGCTCGATCCGGGCCGCATCGCCATCAACTTCTCCGTGGGCGACGAACTGGCCGATGGCCTTCCCCACGGCCTGTACCTCAAGCTCCTGGAACTCCTGGAGGGGACCCCGTACGGATCGCGCCTCGTCTCGTCCGAGGGCATCGTGGCCCGCCTGCGCGCCCGCAAGCAGCCCCCCGAACTGGAGCGGATCACCCGCGCGTGTACCGAGACCGTGGATCTCTTCCTCCAGATGCACACGCGCATCCGTACCGGCATGACCGAGAAGCAGATCGCCGCGATCATGGTCGAGATCATGGAGGGGAAGGGCCTCACCCGGGCCTGGGACGCCGACCACTGCCCGGCGGTCTTCACGGGCCCCGAGTCTGCGGGCGCCCATGCCGGCCCCACCGACCGGGTGATGGAACCCGGCCACCTCATGAACGTGGACTTCGGCATGCGGTTCGAGGGCTACTGCTCGGACCTCCAGCGGACCTGGTACTGCCTGCGTCCGGGCGAGACGGCTCCTCCCCCCGCCGTGATGGCCGGGTTCGAGGCCGTGCGTGTGGCCATCCGCAAGGCCGCCGCGTTCATCCGACCCGGCGTCATGGGCCACGAGGTGGACGCCGTGGCGCGCGGGCACATCACGGCAGCCGGCTTCCCCGAATACCCGCATGCGCTGGGCCACCAGATCGGCCGACTCGCCCACGACGGCGCGGGCCTGCTCTGCCCCATCTGGGAACGATACGGCGACCGCCCCTTCGCCCGCGTGGAGGAGGGCCAGTGCTACACCATCGAGCCGCGTGCGCCGGTTGAGGGTCACGGGGTGGCCACCATGGAGGAGATCGTGGTGATCACGGCCGACGGGTGCCGCTGGCTCTCCGATCCCCAGGACGAGATCTGGCTGATTCCCCCTCCGTAGGCGTTTCGGCTCGGTCGGGCGCACTCGGATAGAGGCCTCCCACCCGGAGGTCCCCATGCACAGCCTGCTCCTCGTCGTCCTCGGGCTCGCCGCCTGCTCCGGGGGGGACCCGGTCGATGACACCGGTCCGGCCGTCCCCCACGCGGGACGCGACGTGGACGAGCGCACCACCCGTCCCCTCTCGTCGTCCTACGCGCTGCCCCAGGCGTTCTACGACGCGCTCGACACGCTCGGGGTGTTGCCGGAGGATCTCACCTACCCGGACGCCGGAGCCACCTTCGAGGAGATCCCGACGCGGATGCACTGGACGGACACGCTCCGGCACCAGGGCGACCAGGGCCCCGCGTTCGGCTTCATGGTGGCCGAGGACGTGGAGGCGGCCCTCCTGTGGCCCGAGCCCGACGAGGTCCTGCGCGAACTCCTCGTGGCCCAGTACACCTACCAGGACCGCGACGCGTTCGTGACGAGCCGGTACGACGAGCGGTTCGAGGCGCTCGACGAGGCGGATCCGCTCCTGGCCGCCCTGCGGGCGTTCTACGAGCACGCGCCCGTGGAAGGCCACCCGGAGGCTCCCACCGCCTCCTGGACCGAGATCGAGGCCTCGGTGGCCGAACGGATCGCCGCCTTCCCCGACGAGGTGGCCCTGGCGTTGTCCTTCGCCGTCCAGGGCCTCGTCCGGGCCGCAGAGCTGCGCGACGAGGCGCTCGCATCCAAGGGGGTCATCGACTGGGACACCTGGGCCGCCCTGCACGACGCGTGGTACCGCGGACGCAACGGGTTCTCCACCCGCTCGCACGACTACGGCACCCAGGCCTTCGAGGGACTCGACCTCGAACGCATGTCGCGGGCTGGCCAGCTCGCGCTCCGCTCGGTCGAGTCGCTCCGTCTCGCCCTGCGGGACGTGGACCCCGTCCCGGGCGCCACCTTGGATCTGCTTGGCCCGCTCGGTCGCATCCAGGTGTCCCTGGACGCCACCGACGACACGTGGGACGGTGAGCACGGCGACTGGTTCCTGGCGCTGGATCTCGCCGGGAACGACACGTGGCTCGACCACGTGGCCGTCAACACCAGCATCTGGCTCCCCGTGTCGGTCGCGCTCGACGTGCGGGGCGACGACACCTGGCGCACCTGGTCCGACTGGGTCATCGAGGACGCGACGATCTCCACCTCCGACGCCCGGGGTCAGGGCCTGGGCCTGTTCGGCGTGGCCATCCTGGACGACGGTGAGGGCGACGACGTCCGGCACGCGTCCGCCGCCACCCAGGGCGTAGGGGTGTTCGGCGTGGGCGTGGCTGCGGACCACGCCGGCAACGACACGTGGGAGGGCTACTACATCGCCCAGGGCTTCGCGGAGTTCGGGTTCGGGCTCCTGGTGGACCTGGGGGGTGGCGCCGACCGGTACGAGACGATGTCCGAGGCCCAGGGCTACGGCGGGCCCAAGGGCATCGGCTGGATCGTGGACGACGGCGGAAACGACGCCTACGAGGCCATCGCCGATCCCATCATCTGGGACTGGGCGGGCGAGGGCTCCAACTGGACCGGCGGCCAGGGTTTCGGGTTCGGCGTCCGCGACGGGTTCTTCACCTCGGGCGAGCCGATCTTCTCGGGCGGTCTCGGCGGCCTCTTCGACCTCTCCGGCGACGACGACTACACCTGCGCGGTCATGTGCCAGGGGTTCGGCTACTTCTTCGGCACCGGCCTCTTCTACGATCCCGAGGGAGACGACGACCACCTCGTGACCCACAAGTACGCGATGGGCGACGCCACCCACCAGGCCGTGGGCCTCTACGTGGACGGCGAGGGGTCCGACACCTACCGGAACAACGACGACGACGAGTGCATCGGCGAGGGCTACGACGTGTCCACGGCCTTTCACCTCGATCTCGGTCCGGGCGACGACGTCTACACCATCGATCACTACGGTCAGTTCACGCTCGGTGTCGCGCTCCACCCCGCTCTGGGCCTGCTGCTGAACGAGGCCGGAGACGAGGTCTACAGCCTGCCCGACGCCACCTACGCCCTGGGCCGCTCCACCATCGACACCGACGACCGCAGCGGGTACCTCGCGGGCGTGCCTGCCGTAGGCATGTTCCTCGACCTGGGCGGCACGGACACCTACGGCGGGGGCCGCGCCGAGACCCGGAACGGCGCGGAGTGGATCCAGACCGAGCCGCTGGGAGGCGGCTGGGACCCCGACCTCGACCACGGTTACGGCCTCGACACGGAGTAGCCCCCCCAAGCGGAGCACGCATGGATCCGGTCCTCCTGGCCCGCCTGCAGTTCGCCCTGACCATCGGCTTCCACTTCCTGTTCCCGCCCATCACCATCGGACTGGCCTGGCTCCTGGTCGGGGTGGAGTGGCTCGGATGGAGGCGCAACGACGCCGTCTGGGTCCGCGCGGGCCGCTTCTTCGGAAAGCTGCTCGCGCTCACGTTCGCCGTGGGCGTGGCCACCGGCATCGTGATGGAGTTCCAGTTCGGTACGAACTGGGCCACCTACTCCCGGTACGTGGGCGACATCTTCGGCGCTCCGCTCGCGGCCGAGGGAGTCTTCTCGTTCTTCCTGGAGTCGGGCTTCCTGGGGCTCTACCTGTTCGGACGCGGGCGGGTCTCCCGGCGGACCCACTGGATCGCCATCCTCCTCGTGGCCTTCGGGGCCACGTTGTCCGCCTTCTGGATCCTCGTGGCCAACTCCTGGCAGCAGACGCCGGCGGGGTTCACGGTGAACGAGGTTCTGGGTCGGGCCGAGCTCTCGAGCTTCGCAGCCGCGACGTTCAACCCCTCCACGATCGTCCGGTTCGCGCACACGACACTGGCCGCGCTCCTCACCGGCTCGTTCTTCATGGCCGGGGTGTCGGCCTGGATGCTGCTCGCGGGTCGAGACGCCCCCGTGGTGTCGCGCACCCTCAAGCTCGCCCTGGCCGTGGGTCTCGCCGCCTCCGTGCTGGTCGTCTTTCCGTCCGGCCACGAGCACGCCCGCCAGGTCGCCCACACCCAGCCCGAGAAGTTCGCCGCCCTGGAGGGCCTGTACGAGACCCGTTCGGAAGCCCCGCTCGTGCTGTTCGGCGTGGTGCGGGACGAGACGACGCCGCGCCTGGCCGCGCCCATCGAGATCCCGTCCATGCTGTCCTGGATGACCTTCGGAGACGTCCACGCCGAGGTGAAGGGCATCGACCACTTCCCCAAGGACGAGATCCCCCCCCTCTGGATCCCCTTCGTCTCCTTCCACAACATGGTGATCCTCGGGATGGGCTTCGTGGGCCTCACGGCCCTGGGTGTCCTGCTCTGGTGGCGGGGGTGCCTGCTGTCCTCGCGATCGTTCCTCTGGGCCACGGTGCTGGCCTCGCCGCTGCCACTCGCGGCCAACCAGTTCGGATGGGCCGCGGCCGAGGTGGGCCGCCAACCCTGGGCCGTGTACCGGCTGCTGCGCACCGCAGACGCGGTGAGCGTCACGGTGTCGGCGGGCGAGATCGTCTTCTCGCTCGTGCTGCTCTGCTCGATCTACACGCTCCTCCTCCTGCTCTACCTCTTCCTCCTCTTCCGGGAAATGCGCCACGGCGTCCCGGCGGACCGGCCCACGAAGGAGGGGGCGTGATGGATCTCCAGACCGCCTGGTTCCTCCTCTTCGGAGTGCTCCTCACGGGCTACGCCGTTCTCGACGGCTTCGACCTCGGCGTGGGCGTGCTCTCGCTCTTCGCCCGCGGCGACACCGAGAAGCGCCTCCACTTGAACGCCATCGGGCCGGTCTGGGACGGGAACGAGGTCTGGCTCCTCACAGCGGCAGGCTCGCTGTTCGCGGCGTTCCCCCCGGTCTACGCGACCGTCTTTTCGGGCTTCTACGTCGCGTTCATGGTCCTGTTGGCGGCTCTGGTCGCCCGGGCGGTGTCCTTCGAGTTCCGCTCCAAGGTCGAGGCCCCCGCCTGGCGCCGAACCTGGGACCTCGTCTTCGGGCTCGGCAGCCTCCTGCCCGCCCTGCTGTACGGCATTGCAGTCGGCAACGTGCTCCGGGGGATTCCTTTGGACGACCGGGGCGAGTTCGCCGGCACCTTCCTGGGTCTCCTGCACCCCTTCCCGCTGCTCGTGGGGCTCCTCACGCTCGCCATGTTCGTCACCCACGGCGCGTTGTGGATGGCCGGCAAGACCGGGGAGGACCTCCGGGCGCGGATGATCCGCACTGCGGGCCGAGCCTGTTGGGTCTGGGCGGGGGGCTTCGGGATCACCTCGCTGGCCGCCGCCTCCTGGAGTCCGGTGTTCGCCCCCGGCCGACCGCTGGTCTGGCTGGCGCTCCTCCTCGTGGCGGGCGGCCTCATCGGCGTGCCTACGCTCCTCCGGCGCGGATCTCTGCGCGGGGCCTTCCTGGCCTCCTCGGTGGCGGTCGCGGGCCACGTCGGGCTCGTGGGCGCCTCGCTCTACCCGCGGCTCGTTCCGGCGATCGGGGACCTCTCGAGGAGCCTCACGATCCACAACGCGTCGTCCACGCCGCGGACCCTCGGCGTCATGCTCGTGGTCGCGCTCGTGGGGATGCCCGTCGTGATCGCCTACACCGCTTTCGTCTACCGGGTCTTCAAGGGCCGCGTGACGCTCGACGAGCACTCGTACTGATCCACCCCCGGGGAGACCGGTCTCAAGCGTCGGACGGGTCTCGGCCCACGGGTGGAGGGGGAGCCGGGGGCGAGGCCGCGATCCTTCGCGGCGACTCGGCCTCCTCGGTGATCACGTCCACGATCTGCCGGGGAGGCTGCGCGCCCTGGGTGTCGGACGAGGGCCGGAGCAGGTGGAGCAGGCCCATGCCTCCGCCCACCGCGTTGAGGATGCCCGGAAGCCCGGTGGGGATGGCGGTGAGAACCCCCATCACCACGCCCTTGCCCAGGGCCGCGCCCCAGGAGTCCTTGAAGGCGTGGCGCTGCACCAAGGCGCAGCCGAGCCCGAGCGCGAAGCCCACCGGCACGGTGATGGCGGTGGTCAGCCCCACGCTGGCCACGTCTCCGCTGAAGAGCATCCAGTCCACGGCCACGAGGCTGAACGCCGCCAACGGGTGGAGACCGAGGGTCTTGAGGAGTTGGCGCGGATCGGCCATGCGGGCCTCCTTCGCCGCTCCCCTAACGCCCTGCCGGAGGCCCGTCCGAGGACGCGAAGGGCCCCGCAGGGCGGCCGACCCTGGCGGGTGGGGATGGGTTCGTGTATGGAAGGACATGCTGCTGCTACTCCTCGCCGCAACCCTCCTCTCGTGTCGCGACGCGCCCGACGACTCGGTCGCGGAGGACTCCGACCCCCAGCCCGACACCAGCCCGGCCGACGACAGCGCACCGCCCGACGACAGCGCGCCGCCCGACGACACGGGGACCCCTCCGGTGCAGGGGTTCGCGCTCGCCCTCGACCCCGACGTGGTCACCCTGATCCACGCGACGTGGAGCGATCCCGGGTCCAGCCAGGCCTGGGTCGAGTACCGCTTCGAGGACGGCGACTGGCGCCAGGCGCCCTCCACCGAGGACGGACAGGCCGTTATCCTCGGCGTCCCCTCCGAAGTCGAGGTGACCGCCCGCGTGGGGCTCGTGGTGGACGGCCAGACGCGATCGAGCGAACCCCTCTCCATCACCACCGGCCACCTCCCCACGGGCCTCCTGTCCCCCGAGGTGTCGGCCTACCGAGAGGACCTCGCCTACGACGCAGAGTACGCGATGATCGTCGTGGCCTCGGGCAACTACACCTTCTCCCCGCCCTACTGGATCCAGATCTTCGACCGCCAGGGCCGGATCGTCTGGTACCAGAAGGTCCTCGACAACATGATGACGTTCTACCCCTCGGTGTCGAGGGACGGCACGCACATCTGGTTCGAGGCCGAGAACATCTTCGGCACCGGTTCCGTCTCTCCGTACGTGACGCGCCAGACCCTCGACCGCCGGTGGATCTGGGAGTTGGAGGTACCCTGGCTCGGGGAAGCCATCGCCGAGGGGCCCGACGATGCCTTCTACTTCGAGACCCGGAAGGGTGGCGTCCGGGAGCTCTCCCGCATCGATCCGGACGGAACCGTCACACGCGAGTGGGATTGCGCCGCCTGGTTCGCATCGCACGGCATGGAACCGGCGTACTGCTCCATGAACACCTGCAACTGGAGCGAGACGCGCAACACGGTGCTGGTGTCCCAGTTCTACACGGACACCGTGTTCGAGATCGACCTGTCCACCGGCCAGCCCATCCGCCAGATGGGCCAGCTCGGGATCGGCGATCCCTGGTCCTTCGACCCGCCCGACTCCCTCTTCGACTACCAGCACTACCCCTACTGGACCGACGAGGGCACGCTCCTGGTGTCCACGCACGTGGTCGGACGCTACGGAGTCCAGGTGGCCGCGGAGTACGTGGCCCACGACGACACGTCCACCTTGGAGCGGGTGTGGTCCTACCTGTCCACGGACCTATGGGCCACCCAGTGCGGCGAGGCCATCCGCCTGCCGAACGGCAACACGACTCAGGGCTACGGCCAGGACGGCGCGGTGCGGGAGGTCACGCCCGATGGCCTCGTGGTCTGGCAGGCCGTGTGGCCCCGCGACGCCGAGGGTTACCGCGTGGTGGGGCACCTGTCTTTCATTCCCGACCTCTACGCCCTCAACCGCGGTCCGTGGTAGCGCGCTCGGGCAGGGCCCAGGCCGCCTCGGGGATCGTCGTACCCGGAAGCGCCAGGAGCAGGACCTCCATGCGGTGCGCGACCGGCATCGCGCCGTTGATGCTGGCCCGGACGGAGAACGGCCATCGCCCCACGAGCGTGAGCGGGTCGGCCCGCGGGCCCAACGACCGCCTCGCGAGACGCTGGAGGTGGTCGGGCCCGTCGTCCTGATCCGCGTGGTTGGCGATCCATCCGATGGGAACGGGGGCGAGGAGGTCCGGGGTGGTACCCTGGCTCAATGAGCGCAGGAACTTGCCGCTCTGCACGACGCCGTCGAGGTTCACGACCGGTCGCCGGGCGTAGAAGCCGAGCACGCCCGCGTCCCACGAAGCGAGCACGGCGTCCGGAGGCAGGGTGCGCGCGATGTGAAGGGCGGCCTCTCGATTGGCCAGGAGCGGCGAGGCGGAGTCGAGGCGGGTCAGTCCAAGCACGCCGTGGCCCACCACGAGGAGTCCCAGACCCCCGAACAGGAGCTGGAGCGGCCGGACGGCCTTTCCTGCCGAGACGTCCGGATTCTCGGACGCCGCCCGGGCGAGGAGATCCGCGAGGCCGGCACCCGCGACCAGCAGCAGCCAGGCTGCCACGGGGCCGAAGTACCAGAGCCGCGGGAACCGTCCGAGGCAGACGTACCAGGTGACGAGCAGGGCTGAGAAGATGCCTTGGAAGCCCGTCCGTGCGACGAGTCTCCCGAGGTGCAGGTTCTTGGCGTGCGGCAATCGTCGCGCCACGATCCACGGGGCCAGCATCACCAGGACCGCGCCGGTCCCACGCCAGCCGTCGAGCGGAGCGGACTTCAGCATGCCGCTGACCTGCACCGGGTACCCCATCCAGGCCTGGTTGAAGGCCATGAAGGCCAGGACCACGATGGACGGGGTCAGCAGGAGCTCCACGAGGGCCCGGGCGGTGGGCCCCGGAGCGCGGCGGAAGCGAGGCAGGGCCCACAAGGCGATCGCAGGCAGGAGCAGGGCGGCGTCGGTCCGAGCGAGGAAGGCGCCGGCCAGGAGGGCGCCGACCAGGAGCCGGGAGCGGCGGGCGTGCGGATCGAGCAGATTCCCTCGGGCGGCCACCGCAAGCAGGGCGGTCTGGAGCAGGAGCACCAGGCCGGACTCGAGACCGTTGATCCACAGCTTGACCAGGTCCTTGGACCCGGCAGCGACGAGGAGGAGGGCCAGCACGGTGACCCCGATCGCCCGCTCGACGTCCGGTGCGCGCCGGGTACGCGTTCTCGTCAGCACGACCCATCCCATTCCGAGACCGCCCGCGAGCATCGGCACCTGGAGGAGCAGCATGGCCCGGATGGCCGCATCGCCGTCCAGGCCCAGGGCGAACAGGGCCGTGCACGCCCCCAGCCACAGGGGGTGGAACCCGTTGGTCGGGTGGAACCCGTCGAAGGTGGGGCCCAGACCCGTCGAGAGGTTCCGTGCGATCTGGGCGTAGTAGAAGGTGTCGTCGAACACGAGGCCCCAGAAGGCCGGCCCCCAGAGGAGCACCAGGGCCCACAGGAGGCAGGGCACGGACAGCAGGACCCAGACGCGGCACGCGGAGATCATCGCGCCCTACCTACAGGTCCACCGGCGCCGGGGCAAGAGCCGCCTCCCCCGGACGGGTCCTCGAAGTGCCGGGGAGATGTCCCTCGCGTGTCGACATCGCGGGGGGCCCACGCGAGGGGGGCCGTGAGGGGATGGGTCCTGTCTCGGCAGTTGACACGTCAACACTAGCGCTCGAATACT
>JAFGLY010000121.1 GCA_016927815.1 Deltaproteobacteria bacterium
CTCCAGCCGCTGCAGGTTGTACGTCTGCTCCATCAGGCCCGCGTACTTGCGCAGGGTCACCGAGGTGGTGCCCACCTCCTGGGCGGCCGGCTCCCACTTGAAGGGGCTCCCGGTGCGCGCCGCGACCTGGATCAGGCATGCCCGAAACAGCGCCACGTTCCCCACCGAGGCCAGGCTCTGCACGTCCTTCTCGAGGTAGGTGGCGAGGTAGTCGCGCACCCACAGCTCGGGCTGGTCGGACGCGCTGGGCTCCGGGAACAGGGGGTGGCGAAGGTGGGCCTTCGCGTAGGCGCGGCGCACGTCGGCGCTCCAAAGGGAGCGATCCACCAGGGCGGAGAAGTCCTCGGCGGTGAAGGCCCCCTGGAGCAGACGCGACAGCAGCGGAGCCAGCGGGCCGCCCTCGTCCCCGCCACCCCGAGCATGCGCGAAGCCCTCAGCCAATGTGAAGGGGTGCAGCACCAGGATGCGGGCCCGACCCGCGAAGGACTCAGCCACGGGGTCGTGGATCCCGAGCGCGGAGGAACCCGTGACGATCAGCGAGAGCCGTTGGCGCTCTCGGTCGTAGAGCGCCTTCAGGATCTCGAACAGGGCCGGTGCTCGCTGGGCCTCGTCCACCACCAGATGGAAGCGCTTCACCGCACGCCAGGGGCGGCCTGCCTTGCGCTCGATGGCGGCCATCAGCGCCCCTTCCTCACCGACCAGCCGATCCCGCAGGAAGGGATCGTCCATGTTCAGCAACAGCTTCTGCTCGTCGGTGACGTCGGCCAGCAGGGCCGCCGCCAGCGTGGACTTGCCGGTCTGCCGGGCTCCGATGAGCACCAGGATCTTGCGCTCATCTAGCGCCGCGCGACACAGGGGTTCGAGGAGGCGGGGGGTGTAGGTGGTCACAAGGGGCTCCCGCGAGGTCCAGGTTTCATGAACCGCCTATTCAGTCCGCGTTGCAGAGTCGATAGCATCGCATGTCATCTGAGCTGGTACGGGTTGGTGGCCGGGGCGTCGGACCCCACTCGCACCACCCCCGGTCTCGCCCCCGCCTCCCCTACGGCGGGCCAGGGGGTGCTTGGTGGCGAAACGCGAGATCCAGGGCCTGCGCCGGTACGGCATCCGCATGGTACTCACCCACCGGGTACGCGAGGCCTTGCCAAAGGGGTTCGGCCCGCTCGCGGTTCTCGCCTGGGTCTACGACGGGGCCCACGACTCCACCTGAACCACACCCGCACGCCGGGTACCTGGAATGCGGCGCGCGGACGCCGGCTCGGTGCGTCCTTGCCCGTGCCTGCGGGACACGGTACCCGTAGGGGCATGAATGTCCGGCCGTCCGAGTTGGTACTCGGCATCTTTGACGGTACCCACGACGCAAGCGCTGCGCTGGTGCAGGGAGGCGAGATCCTCGCCGCAGCCAGCGAGGAGCGTTTCGTCCGTCGCAAGAGCGCCGGGGGGTGGCCGAGGCGCGCCGTGGCGGCGTGCCTGGACGCGGTCGGCGCCCGGCCCGCCGACGTCGATCACCTCGCCTTCGTGGGCGTGGCCAACCCGAATCCCTGCCTCCGCGTTGTGCGCCCGCTGCAGGGCGTCTGGCACCTCGAGTCCGACTTCTTCTTTGCCGAGGATCACGGCCCCCGAAGCCTGATCTCATCCTGGCTCCAGTTCGAGAGCCCCTTTCCGCGCCTCCGCTCGGACGGGGTCACGGGCCGGGCCCTGGCCCCCCTCCTCCGGCACGTCCTCACCCGCGAGTCGGGAATCCACCCTCGGGCCGGCGTCCTGCTCGCCGACCACCACCGGGCCCATGCCGCGAGCGCCCGGTGGACCAGCGGCTGGGACGAAGCCCTCGTCATCACCGCGGACGGCGTCGGGGACGGTCTCTGCCTCACGGCATGGGCCGCACGGGGCCTCCGATTCGAGCGGCTCGGGGCCATGGCCTACCCCCACTCCTATGGCCTGCTCTACGCCACGATCACCGGATTCCTCGGCTTCCAACCTTTCCGGCACGAGGGCAAGGTCATGGGCCTCGCGGCCTGGGGCGACGCGACGGCGGTCGACGTCCCCTTCCCCTTTGTCGGCCCGACCTTCGACCGGCGCATCACGGTCCGCTTCGGGGCTCGTCGACAGGCCTGGCTGGATCCGCTGCGCCGTCACCGCCGGGAGGACGTCTGCGCGTGGCTCCAGCAGGGCGTGGTGCACGACGTGTGCGCACTCGTGGTCGGCTGGGTCCGACGCACCGGCCTCCGGAGGGTCGCTCTATCGGGAGGGCTGTTTGCGAACGTCCACCTGAACGGCGCGCTGGCCGCCTCCGGTGATGTCGAGGAGGTCCACGTCTTCCCGAACATGGGCGACGGCGGCCTCTCGGTGGGCGCCGCGCTCTGTGCCGTGCCCGCTGCCGTTGCCCCGCCCCGGCTGGACCACGCGTTCCTCGGCCCCGAGCCGGACGAGGCCGCGTGCGCCCGCGCCGCCGGCGCCCTCGCCTCCCAGGGATTCCGCGTGTGCCGCATGGACGACCCCGCTCCCCGGGTGGTGGAGGCCCTGCTCTCGGGCCTCCTCGTGGCCTGCTGCCACGGCCGCATGGAGTTCGGCCCCCGTGCGCTCGGACACCGAACCATCCTCGCGCCTGCGACCGACGGCGCCGTCACCGAGCGGCTCAACCGGTGCCTCGATCGCTCCGAGTTCATGCCTTTCGCTCCGATCCTCCTGGCAGCGGACGCCGATCGCTGGCTCGACGGGCTCGGTCCCGTCCGCCACGCCGCCACCTTCATGACCGTGACCGCCCGCGCGCGGCCCGACCTTGCCGCCCGTTGCCCGGCGGGCGTGCACCACGACGGCACCGTCCGTCCCCAGCTCGTGGATCCGCACAGACACCCGCTCCTGCACACGGTTCTGTCCGGGTACCGCGCGGCGACCGCGCGTCGAGGCCTCGAAGTGCCTGCCCTCATCAACACCAGCTTCAACCTCCACGAGGAGCCCATCGTCGCAACGCCGGACGACGCCGCGGAGTCGTTCCAGCTCGCAGGCCTCGACCTTCTGGTCCTCGGGCCGTGGTGCGTGGAGCGTCCCGACCGGGGACACGCGTGACCGGCCTGCGCCTGACGCTCGTGCACCCTCGTTTTCGGGATCCGACCGGCGACATCCCCCTCGGCCTCGCCACTCTCGCGGCGTGGGTCCGCCGGGATCTGCCGGAGGTGGAGGTCGCACTGCACGACGGAACCTTCTCGCCCGGGATCTCGGCCGCCGCCGCCTTTTTCGACCGCAACCGGCCGGACGTGGTCGGCATCGGCACGGGCACCCTGGCTCTGCCCGACGCGATCGCGGTCGCTCGATGCGCCCACGCACGGGGGGCCCGGGTGGTCCTCGGAGGTCCCCATCCCACGCTGTGCGCAGACGACCTGCTGCGCCGGCATCCCGAGGTCGACGCGGTCGTCGTGGGGGAGGGAGAGGAGAGCCTGGTGGATCTCCTCCGCTTTGGGTTCGACGCCGCCACGCCCCCGCCGGGGGTCGTCGGACGGGATGGCCGTGGCCACCCGGTGCACGGCCCACCGCGCGCCCCCCTGTCCGACCTCGACCGGCTTCCTCACCCGGCCTGGGACCTGCTCGACATGCCCCGGTACCTCGCGACCTGGGGGCGGCTCGATGCCCGGTGGCCCGGCCTCCCAGGCGCCGCCGTGAGTGCGAGCCGCGGATGCCCCTTCCACTGCTCGTTCTGTCAGCCCGCCCTGTCGCGCCTCTTCGGCCCGGGTCTACGCCTCAGGTCTCCCGGGCACGTGGTCGCCGAGGTGGTCGCGCTCCGCAGCCGCCACGGTGTCCGGGGCATCTGGTTCACGGACGATACCTTCACCGTCCATCACGACTGGGTCGCGTCGTTCTGCGACGCCTGGCGGGCCAGTGGCCTCGACCTCCCCTGGGGCTGCACGTCCCGAGCCGACCTCCTCGACCCCGAGATCCTCGACCGCATGGTGGATGCCGGCCTGGCCAGCCTCGGCCTCGGACTGGAGAGCGCGGTCGACCGCGTCCGGAACGGCATCTACGAGAAGGGTGTGTCGCTCGAGCGGATCGAGGCGGCAGTGCACCATGCACACGCGCGGGGGGTGCACACCTTCCTCTTCGTGATGCTGGGTGCGCCCGGTGAGCGCCTGGCCGAAATGGCGACCACGCTGCGGACCGCTTCCCGGCTTCCGGCCGACGACGCGAGCATCTCGCTGTGCGTGCCCCTGCCCGGGACCGCGCTCCGCGCACGCCTGGAGGACGCCGGCGTACACCTCTCCGACGACGCCGCCCATTACGACTACTACCGGGCGCAGCCCTTCGCCGGGACGCTACCTCCCTGGGCGCTAAGGGGTCTCCAGCGCTGGGGATGGGCGCGGTTCTACGCCGTTCCACGACGCTGGTCGGCGCTCCTGCGCAGGGTTGCCCATCCCGCAGGGCGCCGAGGACTCGCCCGCCACCTCGCCCGGCTGGCGCCGCGCGGGTAGGGAGGGGCGCGATGGCCATCCGGAACGTCCTCCTCATCGATCCACCCTACCTGGGCAGGAACGTCCACTGGTGGGACCACGTGGGCAGTCACATGCCTGGGCTGGGGCTCCCGTCGCTGGCCGCCTGGCTCGAGCACAGGGGGCACCGTGTGTACATCGTGGACGGCCATGTCGAGCGCATGGACGTCCACACCCCCGAGCGGCTCCTCGCCAGGTTTCGTCCCGACCTCGTGGGCATCACGGCCATGACGCCGGTCGTACCCGCCGCGCTTGCCGTGGCCCGCGCCTGCCGCCGGCTGTTTCCTGGGGTGCCGATCGTCCTCGGGGGTGCGCACCCCACTGTGCTCCCCGAAGACGTCCTCGCCCACTCCGAGGTGGACTTCGTGGTCCGCGGCGAGGGCGAGGTCACCCTGGCCGAGTTGGTCGAGGGGTCCGACCCCGCCACCCTTGCGGGCCTGTCCTGGCGCGCCGTGGACGGGATCGTCCACAACCCGGACCGTCCCCTCCTGCCCGACCTCGACGCGTTGCCCTCCCCGGCCTGGCACCTGCTCCCCTTGAGCCGCTACCGTCCAGGCCTCGGCACCTACCGGAAACTACCGGCCGTGAGCCTCATGACCGCCCGGGGCTGCCCCAACCGGTGCACCTACTGCTTCAACCTGTTCGGCCACCAGGTCCGCCGCCAGACGCCCACCCGCGTCGTGGAGGAGGTCCGACGGCTCCGCGCGGTCCATGGCATCCGCCAGATCCAGTTCTACGACGACACGTTCACCCTCCGAAAGGACTGGGTCCTGGAGCTGTGCGGACGGTTCGCACGCGAGGTCCCCGACGTGGCGTGGACCTGCTACGGTCGGGTCGACACCGTCGATGCCGACATGCTCGACTCCATGGCCCGTGCGGGCTGCCACCAGATCTGCTTCGGTGTGGAGTCGGGAGATCCCGAGGTGCTGCGCACCGTGGAGAAGCACATCACGATCGACCAGGTCCGCACTGCGGTGCGCCTCGCCCGCGAGGCCGGCATCCGTCCCCGCGGCACCTTCATGATCGGGAACCAGGGGGAGACGCCTGCGTCCATGCAGCGCACGATCGACCTGGCCCTCTCGCTCGACATCGACGTGGCGCTGTTCTCGGTGGCCACGCCCTACCCCGGGACCGCGTTCTACCGGTGGGCGGAGGCGGAGGGGCGCCTCGTCACCCGCGACTGGGGCCAGTACGACCGCAACAGCACCACGGTCCGCCTGGCCGGGGCGGATCCCGAGACGGTGTGGGCCTTCCATCGTGCCGCCTACCGCGCGTTCTACCTCCGGCCGAAGTTCGTCCTGCGCTACGGGCTCCAACTGCGTCACCTGCGGCACCTGTGGGATGGATTCCGCGTCCTGGCGGCGGTGGGCACCTACCGCAGGGTCGGGGCGTAGGGCACCGCGTAGAGCACCGTCCAGGTTGCGATCAGGGCGATCCCGGCCTCCGGAGCCAGCGCGATCTCGCGGATCATCGGCATCAGGCCCCCGAAGCGGTCCACGACGCTCCCGTCGTCGAGCCGCCGGACCACGACGGCCCCGGTCACCACCGATCCCGTCACCAGGAGGCCCCGCCCGGCGTCCACCGCCAGGACCCGCACGCCCATGGACACGGGGATCCTGCGCTCGACCACGCCCGCCACCGGGTCGACCACCGCAACGGACGCCCTGTCCGGCTGGGCGACGAGCAGCCGGCCCAACTCGGGAACCCAGAGCGGATGGGCGTTCACGGAGGTGAGCCCGAGCCAGGGCTCCACGCGGCCGGTCGTGGGATCGGCGAGGAGCAGGCCCTTGGCGTAGTTCGGTGCGAGCACGAGGCGGCCGAGCGGGGGAACCCATGCGGCATCCCGAGGTGCGGGGACCGACTCGCCGTTGGCGCGGTGCAGGGAGACGGCGTGCCCGGGCTGGACATCGGGCAGGGCGACCGGAACGATGCTTCCGGGGTCGGTGTCGTTGGCCGCGACGCACACGAGATAGACGAATCCCGCGTCCAGGGCAGGGACCATGTGGAGGAACGGACACGCCTCCGGGAACCACCGCTTGGCCCGGTACTGCCAGCCCTCGGGGCCGAGAGCGAGCCCCACGAGCCAACTCGGACCGCCGCGGACCCACACGAGGTCCGTGCTGGAATCGACCCAGGCGTCGAGGGTGCCCGATCGGAGAGGAGGGAATCGCCTGGGGAGTGGCCAGGTCGCGATTGGGCCGCCGCCGAGAGGCATGCCGACCAGCCGGCAGCTCTCCTCGGCCACGGCCACCGCTCGATCCCCGAGGATTTCGACATCCGAAAACTCTCCACGGACGCCAGGTTCGGCACGCATGAGCACGATCGCCCTCGGATCGGCCCGCGCGCCGGGCCAGGCCATCACCGATCCCCGGTGGTCCCCGAGCAGGGCGTCCGCCGTGAACCAGCCGACCGCCACCCACAGGAGCCCGACGAGGCGCGCGAGCCCGCCCCAGCGTGGGGGAAGCAGGCTGCCAAGAACCGGGACCGGCAAGACCAGCTCAATTCCCGGGATCCACGAGATCGTGCGGACCGCACGGGGGAAGTCGGGGAGGGAGAGGTTCGCCGCCAGGAGGACGGCGACGCCCACTTCGAGCGGGAGGCACGCGCCGGGCAGCAGGGGGACCGCCAGGAGGGACAACCCGAGCCCCGCCCACCGGGCCGCGCGCGCGGGCATCGCCGCGAGCGCGAGTCCAGCTCCCGCCGCGACCGCCATCGCGGCCTCGAGGACACCGATCCGCAGCAGCGCCACGTGCCAGGTCTCGACCCCGTACTTCAGGAAACCGTGGGGGTACCGGACCCAGGTGAGGACCTGGTCCAGGAACAGGTGCCGGACTCCGAAGAGCGCGACCCCAGCGGCGGGGAGGCGTGCGGCCACCCAGGCCCGCCGGAGCATCTCCCTACGCCCCGCAGGAAAGACAGGATGATCGGGGGCCAACGGCGGATGGGGCACGAGGCGGGAGTATCCAGTCGGCGACGGGCCCGCATCCAGGCCCGGGCAGCAAAGGGGCCCTGAGATTGCTCGGGCAGGGCTGCACCTGCTAACGCTGGCCCATGCGCACCTGCACCCGCTGCATCCTGGACACGACCGTTCCCGGCATCCGGTTCGACGAGGCCGGCGTATGCCACCTCTGCCACGTCCATACCCGCCTGGAGACGGCCTTCGCCGAGCAGGCGAGTGGCTTCCGGCGGCTCGTCGATCGGATCCGCGCCGAGGGCCGCGGGCGGCCCTATGACTGCATCGTCCCGGTCAGCGGCGGCTCCGACTCGAGCTTCGCCCTCGTGCACGTGGTTCGGGATCTCGGACTGCGCCCCTTGGCCTGCAACCTCGACAACGGATGGGTGTCCGACATCGGTCGGCGCAACCTGGCGACGCTCGTCGAGCGCCTGGGCGTGCCCCTGAAGACGTTCCGGTTCCCGTGGCCCGACCTGAGCGCCGCCTACGTCGCCTGCCTGCGGGCCTCGATCCCGGAGGTCTGCCTGCCCTGCCTCGTGGCGGTCTTCTCCCTCGCGTACCGGGCTTCCGCAGAGGAAGGCGTCCGCACGGTGATCTTCAGCTCCTCTCCCCTCACCGAGGGCATCGCGCCCGCGCGTTGGAGCTACGTGGACGGCCGGTACTTGAGGTCGGTCGTGGCGCGCCACGGCACACCCGGCGCTCGGCGCGTGGTCCGGGAATTCGACCGGATCAGCGCCACCTCGCTCCTCGTCGGCGCCCTCGTCCGCCGGACCCGCGTGGTGATGCTCCCTCTGTACGTGCCATGGGACGAGCGCGCGAACCGGGATCTGCTCCGATCGGAGTACGGGTGGATCGACGGCGGGAAGCACTCGGACTGCCTGTACACGCCGTTCCGCGACTGGTTCATCGCGAGGAAGTTCGGCTTCGACATAAGGAGGCTCGGCCGAGCCGCCCTCGTCCGCAACGGGAGGCTCGGCCGCGAGGAGGCGCTCCGGTACTTCGAGGAGAACCCACCGGCCCAGCCGGACGACGCCCGGATGCGCCTCGTCCTCGACCGCCTCGGGCTCGGTGAGCGGGACCTGGAGGCCCTCCTCGACCTCCCGCTCCAGGGCCCCGACGACTACGCCACGTGGCGGCCGGCCCTCGGTGTCCTCCGGCCCTTCGTCCGCGAGGCCTGCCGGCGGGGCATCCTCTCCGCCCACGTCTACGACAAGTTCTACAACTGCTGACGCGGGTTTTCGTCCCCAGACCCACCTCCATCCCGCGGCACCTGTCCTTCGCGAAGGGCACGGATAGGGAGGGCTCCTGGACACCCATGACCCGACTCCAGCGTTCCGACGCCGACCTCGCGACTGCCCGATCCGGCCGCTGGTTCGCGCTCGTGGCCCTGATCGGCGCGTGCGCCGCGGCCCTGCCCTGGGTGCGTCATCCCCTCGCCTTCATGCGAGCCACGTGCCCGGACGTGTTCCGGACGCCCTGGTACCACGACCGGATGGCCCGGCACTGGGCGGTCTTGAACCTTCATCCCGATTCCGGATTCGACCATCCGGTGACGCAGCGTGCGGTGGACGGGTTTTCCACCGTGGCCGACGTGCTGCTCACCGCACCCCTGACCTGGATCCTCCCCTGGCCTGCCCAGTGGACCGCAGCCCAGTCCGCGGCCATCCTGGCCAACGCCTTCGGACTGGCCTGGCTGGCTCGGGTGCTCGGCTGCCGAGGCCCTGGAATCGCGTTCGCGGGCTTCGCGGGCGCCTGGCTCCAACCCGCCTGGATCGAACTGCTCGCCGGTAAGCCCCAGGGCGTGCTGATCGGGCTGTACGCGGCAGCCCTGGCCGCCTTCCTCTCGCTCGTCCCTCACGACGACGGGTCTGAACCCCGGGCATGGCGCATCGCCCTGGCCTCGATCGTCGCTGCGCTGGCCCTGGGCAACCACCCCCCCCTCGTAGTGCTCGTGGCTCCGGTCGCTCTCCTCGCACCCCGGCGCCCTTCGGGTCCTGCCGTGGCCATGGCCGCCATGGGCACGCTCCTGTTGGCCGCACCCTTCCTTGCACGGATGTGGTTCGTCTATGGCGGCAAGATCCTCAGAATCGGCCCCCCTCGATGCCTGGACTGGGGTCAAGCGCTGGCGGTCGCGGACCTCGCCCGCGTCGTCCCCCAGCCGGTGGACTCAGCGAGTGGGGCGTGTCTCTCCGCCGGACTCTGGCTGGCGGCTGGCATGGCCCTCATCGAGTCCGGTAGACGGCGCCGCGTGGCCGCCCTGGCGGGCGTCGCCGTACTGTACGCGCTCGCCGCCCTGGGCTCCTGCCCCCGCCTCCTGCCCGATCCGTTCGTGAAACCCCTGTTCGAGTGGACCCCGGCACCTGTTCACTGGCTCCAACAACTGCTGAACCAGACCAGCCGGCTCTCGATCGCCGCATGGGTCCTGCTGGCGATGCTGGGAAGCCTGGGTCTAGAGGCCGCCTTCCGGAGACGGAACCGTGCGAGGTGTGTCCTGGCGGCCGTCGCAGGCATGCATCCCGTGCTGCTGGTCCTGCCCCTCGTGCTCGGGGCCCGCCAGTGGCATCCCGTCGGGCCACCGGCAACGGCAAGGTTCCTGGCCTCGGCGGCTCCCGGGGTGGTCGCCGAGCTTCCCTGGGACCAGGCAGGGCAGTTCCTCTCGGCCCTGCACCAGCCGGACCGCATCCGGGTCAATCCCCGATCCAAGCTCCAGGAGGCTGCGCGCCTGTTGCCCGCGGTGGCCTGGCTCGACAGCCTGTCGACCTGCACACCCATGGCCCCCCCGACGGCCCGAGATCTCGACGAGATCGAACTTCGATGGATCTTCCTCGATCCCGACAGGTTCCCTGACGACGTGCCTCCCGCTTGTCGACAGAAGGCGCGCGGGCGGATCGAGGATCTGCTGGGTCCGCCGTTGAAACTCGAGGAGGAGGTGTGGGTGTGGAAGGTGTGAAGAACCCCCTGACGTCCGTCCGGCTCGTGGGCAGCGGTCCGATCCTGGGCCTGGTCCTCGCGGCGTGCCATCCATCGCCGGATGGGGAGCACCCCGACACCGGGCCGGACTCGGACAGCCCCACCGAGGGGCACGTGGACGTGCTGGTCGTCGGTGGCGGTCCGGCAGGTGTGATGGCGACCGTCCAGGCCCATGCCTCAGGTGCGCGTGTGCTGCTTCTCGAGCGCCAGCCCGTGCTCGGCGGCATCGTGGCCGCGACCGGGGGATCCATGACCTTCGCGGGGACCTCCACCCAGGCGGCCGCGGGCGTCGAAGACTCGCCCGGTGCACTGCTGGAAGACTGGACGGAGGCTACGGGCGGGGATCCGAGAGACCCCTGGGTGCGCCAGTTCGCGGAGCGCTCGGTGCCCGAGGTCTTCACCTGGTACACCGAGCGGGGCACGACGTTCTCCCTCGTCCTCGGTGAGGACGACCCCCTCGGGGGGGTTCCCCGGCTGCACCTGCCATCGGGTGGAGGACAATCCCTGATGGACACCCTGGTCGGCGCCCTCTCGTCCGATCGGGTCCTCCTCGAGCACGAGGTCACGGGACTCCTGACCGGCCCCGGAGGGGTGGTGCAGGGCGTTCGTGCCGTCCGGGCCGATGGGACGACGGTCGAGCTGGGCGCAGCCAGCGTGGTTCTGGCCACCGGCGGCTTCATGAGGGATCTCGAACTGGTGTACGGAAACCGGCCGGCTCTCGAGGGCCTCGACCTCACCTTCGCATGCGCCCGCCACGCCGACGGTCGGGGCCACCGCTGGCTGCTCGAAATGGGCGCCACGTGGGACAATCCCACCGCGGTGGGCCTGTACCTGCACGGCACGCCGGATCCCAGACCGACCGGCGAGGGGGAGGACTTGAGGGTCAAGCCCACGCACCTGGGCATCCAGGTGGACGGCACCGGTCGCCGGTTTCGTGACGAGTCGAAGGAGAACGACCTCGAGGCGGCCGAGGATGCACTCGCCACCGGCCACCCGCCGTTCTGGCTCGTGGTCGATGCGGCGGTGGCCGACGAGATGATCTTCCAGGATCCCCTGGTCGAGGCCCACGAGACCCTGACGGTGGACGCCGGCATGATCGCCGCACACGGCCACCTGGTGGAGGCGGCGACCCTCTCGGATCTGGCATCGGCCATGGGGGTCGACCCGACGTTCCTCACCGCTTCGGTGGACGGCTTCAACGCCTGGGCTCGCGGCGAATCCAGCGATGCGTGGAGAACGGATCCCCTACCGCCGGATCCCATCGATGAGCCGCCCTACCGCGCCGTCCACCTGGTGCCCTCGCTGGCCAAGGCGTTCACGGGCATCGACGTGGATACGTCCGGACGCGTGCTCACCGCATCGGGCGAGCCGATCCCGGGCGTGTACGCCGCTGGCGAACTGACGGGCATGGCAGGCGGCAGCCTCGTGGGCCACCTGGGCTTCAACGGCTCCTTCTCGGCCGTGCTCCTCTCAGGCCTCGTGGCCGGCCGCACGGCGGCCGAGGAAGCCCTGGCCCGCTGACGGCCGTCCTTCGCATGCACTCCGTCCCGGGTCGGATGGGCCGCTAGCCGATGCCGTAGCGCTCGAGCTTGTAGTACAGGGCCCGGCGGGACAGCCCGAGGTCCCGCGCCGTCCGGGTCCGGTTTCCCTCGTTGGCTGCCAGTGTTTCCAGGATCAACCTACGTTCCTGCTCCTGGAGCGTGGGGCGTTCGGGACCCGTGGGCATAGGTGGCTCGCTGGCCTCGTCGAAGCCGGGTGGGAGGTGGGAGGGCTGGAGGACGCCTCCGCGGGCCACGATGACCGCCCGCTCCACGACGTTGCGGAGCTCGCGCACGTTCCCGGTCCAGGGGTGCGCCTGGAGGCGGGCCTCGGTCTCGGGAGCCAGTCGGACGGGGCGCCCCTGGGCCGCCTCCTGGGCGAGATGCCGGGCCAGGGGCAGGATGTCCGCCGGTCGGTCCCGCAGCGGCGGCACGAGCAGTTCGAAGACGGCGAGGCGGAAGTAGAGGTCCTCGCGGAAACGACCCTGTTCGATCGCTCGGTGCAGGTCGCGGTTGGTGGTGGCCACCACGCGCACGTCCACCGTGTGGCCCTGGCTGCCGCCCACCGGCTGCACCCACTTGTCCTGGAGCACGCGCAGCAGCTTGGCCTGCAGCGAGAGGTCCATCTCGCCGATCTCGTCGAGCAGCAGGGTGCCGCCGTCGGCGTCCCGGAACCGGCCGCGCGTGGCCCGAAGCGCCCCAGTGAAGGCACCCTTCTCCACGCCGAACATCTCGGCCTCCAGGAGCTCTCCCGGGATGGCCGCGCAGTTGACCTTGACCAGGGGGCCGCCGGGATGGGGACCGTGCGCGTGCGCCCAGGCGGCGACGAGTTCCTTGCCCGTGCCGCTCTCCCCGAGCACGAGCAGCGGCACCAAGGAAGGCGCGGCCAGCTCCAGCAGCTCCAGCATGTCGCGGAAGGGGCCCGGCGCGGGCACGATGCCCCCGAAGGGAAATCCGCGGATCGGATCCGCGACGCGGTCCAGCGGCGCGACGGCATCGAGGATGCGGCGGATTTCGGACAGATCGACGGGCTTCTCCAGGAAGTCGAGGGCCCCGGACTTCATGGCCTGCACCGCCTGCTTCACGTCGCCGTAGCCGGTGACGAGCACCACGGGCAGATCCGCGTCCTGCTCGCGCAGGGCGACGAGGGTCTCCAGGCCGTCCATTCGGCTGGGGCCGAGCCGAACGTCGAGGAACACCAGGGCAGGACGTCGGCGAGCGGCCATGCCCAGCGCCTCCTCCCCGCTGGCCGCCTCGCACACGGTGTGGCCATGGCGTTGGATGGCGGCCACCATCATCCGGCGGAAGGCCTCTTCGTCGTCCACGACGAGGATGGGATCGGCTTCACGCGTCACGGGGCAACTCCCGGGCCAGGTGCATCGAGAAGCGGCTGCCCTCTCCTGGACGACTGGCGATGGTGAGGACGGTGTGGTGAGCCTCGGCCACTCCCTCCACGATGGCCAGGCCCAGGCCGGTCCCGCCCTCGCGCAGGCTCACGTAGGGCTGGGTCACCCGAGGCAGGTCCTCGGGCGCGATGCCCGCTCCCGTATCCTCGACCGCCAGGGTGGCTCCCCGGGCGTCGGGCTCCACCCGGACGCGCACCCGGTCGCCGGGCCGGCAGGCCTGAACGGCGTTCAGGACGAGGTTCAGGAGCGCCTCCTGGAGCTGGCGGCGATCGCCCTCCACCGCCGTGTTCCCGTCGGCCGCAACCTCCAGGGTGACACCGGCCGACTTGGCGTCCAGGGCCATGAGTTCGACGACGCTCCGGGCAAGGGCGGTGAGGTCCACGGTCTCGCGTGCGGGCTGCCTGCGTCGGGCGAAAGAGAGGAACTCGTCCAGGCGGCTCGTGATCCGGTCGATCTGCTCCAGCATGAGCTCCGTGCGTGCGCGGACCTCGGCGCTGGAGGCCTCCTCGTGGAGCAGTTGCGTGTAGCCTCGAATCGCCCCCATGGGGTTCCGCGTCTCGTGGGCGAGCCCGGCGGCCAGCAGCCGAAGCGACTCCAGTCCGGCCCGCCGCTGCTCCTGGAGGGCCATCCGCTGCCGGAGCGCGTGGTTGCGGGCCTGGCTCAGCACCAGGAGCCAGCCCAGCCCGGCCAGGGCCAGTCCCACGACGAGAAGGGCGAGGTCACTGGCCAGGATGTGCGCGCGCACGCCTTCGGCGGGGGAATCGTCCGTCACGAGCAGCAGCGCGTACGACCCGGCCTCAAGAGAGCCCTCGCGCCGTCCCGATCCGTGGCCGTAGCCATGCCCCACCTTGAGGTCGACGGGCCGGACCACGGCGATCGCGCCGTCTTCGCGGGCCTCCTGGAGGCCGGTCTTCCGGGCCCGCTCGATCCAGTGGACCGACGGCTCGCCTCCTACGAGGACGGCGTTCCGATCCTCGTCGAGCAGGGCGATGCCCCGGATCCGGGAGGACTCGCAGACCGCGTCGAAGACGGACTCGACGCGCTCCCGCGTCTCCGGCCCGTACCGTGCGATGCCCTGGACCGTGGCGGCGAGCGTATCGGCCAGCAGGATGGCGCGCTCCCGCTGGGAGGCGTCCAGATCGGCGACGGCGCGGTGCGTACGGAGCGCCAGCAGGCCGATGAACACCGCCACCAGGATCGCCAGGATCCAGGGGAGACGCGCGCGCAGGAGCTCCATGGGAACGCCTACCCCGCGCCGAGCAAGGCGCGCTACTCGTCCGCCGGGGCCTGGCGGCCGAAGCGCCCCCTGCCCCGTCCACAGTCGTCGCAGGCGCCGTCGCCGTCCTCGTCCACGGGACCGTACCGTCGGTTGAGCCCTCGACCCCGCGGTCCATTCCCTTCGCCGCGGCCGGAGACGACGCGGTTGCCGTCCTCGTCCACGGGGCCGTACCGTCGGTTGAGCCCGCGACCCCGCGGCCCCCGCCCTGCGGGGGTGGCGTCGCAGACGCCGTCGCCGTCCTCGTCCACGAAGGCGTGCCGTCGGTTCAGGCCGCGGCCGTCGCAGACGCCGTCACCGTCGTGGTCCACGCAGCCGGGCCCGTAGCCCTGCGCCGCCAAGGCCGGGGGGGTCCGCGGGGTGTCGCCAGCGAGGGCCACACCGGCCGGAGTCGCTGCGAGAAGGGCGGAAACGAGGATCATTCGGATGGGATGCATTGGAACCTCCTGTCGGGTTGCCTCGAGGCGGGCCATCCGCTCTCGGGTCGCCTAGAGGGTATGCAAGTCCCATGCCAGCCGGATCAAGGCACCAGGAGCCCCTTGAGGGCGAAAACCGTGCATTCCGTGCACGGTGGGCCGGCAAGGGTGTGCACGGATTGCATCGGCGTGGCGAGCGAATCCTCGCGAACCACCGGCGGACCGCCCGAGCCAGGAGCCTTGCCTCCAGAAGCCGGGTGCCCTCGCAGCTCGGCCCACCACGCGTCGTCGCCCCAGGCTCGACTGGCCCGGTCCAGGACCCCGGCCAGGTAGACCTCCACGCCCTTCCTCCCGGGGGGCGCCGGCCAGACGAGGATGGGGTCCGGCAGATCGTGAGGGACGACGCGCACGGGTGGCCCCGTTCCGAAGTCCACGTCGTAGACGGGCATCCGCGCGAAGTTGTTGACGTAGAAGACCGTGGGGCGTCGGGTGTAGGTGGCCGAGACGTCGTAGGTGGCCATGAGAACGCGGTGGCGCATGAGCTCGAGGGAGGTGCACCAGAGCGCGTCCAGGGCGGGTGAGGGCCGGGCCAGCCAGGGCGCGAGCGCGCGGTGGGTCGCCAGGGCGACCTCGGGCAGGCTCGCCCCCGCGGGGAACCGCGCGCCCAGCGCGCTCAGCGCGACGTTGCCCACGAACGCGTCGGGCACGCCGCTTAAGTGGCCCCGCCCGTCCAGCACCACGACCTGCTGGCAGACCGTGTCCGGAGGGTGGCAGAGGCGCGCACACATGCGCGTGAGGTGGGCCGTGATCACGTCGTTGCGGCCCAGCCGGACGTCCTCGGGGAGGCCCGCTCCCGCGGCGTCGCCGATGGCATCGAGCGCCGACGCGTCCAGCAGGATGGGGCGGCTCCGGTTGCCGAGACGGCCCAGCATCAGCCTGGCCAGCGTGGGCAGCATCCGGAGGACGGAGGGCTTGACCCAGCCCGCGTCCCGGGCAGCCCGGACGGCCTCGTCCTTGGAGCGATCCGGAAAGGAGGGCAACAGGGAGGGGTCCAGGACGGTCGGCTCCACGGGCCGGCCGGTGCAGATCCGGCTCCAGGCGCGGGCCATCGTGTAGAAGCTCTCGCCGTCCATGCAGGCGTGGGCACAGGTCAGCGTCAGCGCCTGCCCGTCCTCCAGGTCCACGAGGCCCGCGGCGAGGGGCGGGTCCTGCCCCCGCTCGAACGCAGCCCTGCGCCAGGGGGGGTGGAGGTCGTGGGCCAGTCGAGGATCGTCGCACAGGGTCTCGAGGGTGAGGTCGGGGCGGGAGGTGTGGGTGAAGGGCACGCCCTCGCCGGTCTGGTGGATCCTCCCGTCGTGCATGCGACCGGCCACGTGCGGATAATGCTCGAGCAGCGCGGCCAGCCCCTCCCGCAGCTTCGCGGGGTCGAGACCGCCCTCGTAGAGCCAGGTTCCCCGGATCACCATGGGCAGCACGGCGCGGTCGATGCCGGACAGCTCCCGGGTGCCTCCAGGAGCGTGGGCGGAGCGGACGAGCTCCGTGCGGGCCATGAGAACCTCCGTTCGTGGAACCCTGTATGCCGAGCGATGATCGAGCGGCGACCGCCTGGCCGTCGGGGGGAACCGCCCGTCACAGAACGCGACCGTTGCGGATCCAGTCCCCCCGTGTCAGGGCGGCACGCGGAACCCAAGGAGTCTCCATGCCCTCCGCGACGGTCGAGGCCGGCAACGGCCGACCTCAGGCAGACGATCCGTTGCACGCAGAGGTGGCGGGCCTGCGCGCCACCTTCCGGAGCGGCCGGACCCGGCCGCTTGCCTGGCGCCGGAAGGCATTGCGGAGCCTCGTCGAGTTCCTCGAGGCAGAGTCCGGAGCCATCGCCGAGGCCGTCCACGAGGACCTCGGCCGGCCGGCCGCCGAGACCCTGACGTCCGAGGTGGGCCTGATCCGCCTGGAAGCCCGCCACGCTTTGAAACACCTGGAGGAGTGGGCGGCGGCTCGACCCGTGTCGGTGCCGCTGTTCGCCCACCCGGCCCGGGCCTGGACCGAACCGGAGCCGGCTGGCACCGTGCTGATCCTGGGACCCTGGAACTACCCGTTCCAGCTCCTGCTGGTTCCGCTCGTGTCCGCTCTCGCTGCAGGCAACACGATCCTGCTCAAGCCCTCGGAGCTGGCCCCGGCGAGCGCCGCCCTCCTGGCCGAGCGCCTCGGGCGGTACGTGGACGACGAGGCGCTCCGCGTTGTCGAGGGCGATGCCGACGTGGCCCGCACCCTCGTGGCCCTGCCCTTCGACCACATCTTCTTCACGGGCGGGATCCGGATCGGGCGCGCCGTCGCCCACGCCGCCGCGGAGCGCCTGGTCCCGGTTACCCTGGAACTCGGGGGCAGCAGCCCGGCCCTGGTGGACGCGAGCGCCGACCTCGAGGTGGCCGCCCGCCGCATCGCTTGGGGTCGGTTCCTCAACGCCGGCCAGACCTGCGTGGCGCCGAACCACGTGCTGGTCGAGCGCTCGGTCGCAGACCCGCTGCTCGAGGCTCTCCGGCGTGCCACCACCGCCCTGTACGGACCGGATGCACGGCTCTCCCCCGACTACGGGCGGATCGTCAACGCCCACCACTTCGCGCGCCTCGAGCACCTGCTGGAGGGTCACACACCCTGGCTCGGCGGTCGGACCGATCCAGCGGAACGCTACATCGAGCCCACCATCGTCTGGGATCCGGATCCGTCCTCCTTGCTCTTGCAAGACGAGATCTTCGGGCCCATCCTGCCGGTGCTCCCGGTCGCCTCGCTCGAGTCGGCCGTGGCGTTCGTGGCCGATCGGCCCGCGCCCCTCGCGGTCTACCTCTTCACGTCGCGCCGCGGCGTGCCGGACACCGTCCGGGACCGCACCCGATCGGGCTCCCTCGTGGTCAACGACGTGGTGCTCCAGGCCATGGTCCCGGACCTGCCCTTCGGTGGGGTCGGACCGAGCGGACACGGGCGCGCCCACGGCCGGGCCGGGTTCGACACCTTCTCCATCTGGCGCGCCCACCTGCGACGGTCCACCGCGTGGGACCCCGCGCTGCGCTACCCCCCCTACTCCAAGCGCGCCCTCGCCTGGTTCCGGCGACTGTTCTGATCCCGACGGAGGTGTGGATGATGGCCAGCATCTGGGGAGCGGCGCTCGCCGCCCTGGTCCTCCCGGCCGCCCGGGCCGAGCCCCTCGGCATCCCGGGATCCTGGGCGCTCGACATGAGGGTGGTGTCCGCAGCGGAGATCCCCGTGATCGGGGAGGTGCGCAGTACTACCGTCACCCGGGGGCTCCTCGAGCGTGGGGACGGGTCCGCCGAGGACGTCTCGCGGCTCACGGTGTGCGACGTGGGCCTCACCGCCCAGAGCGGACCCATCCGAAGCTCGCTGCCCGAGGCCTTTCTCCGGGCCTTCCCGGTCCGCACGGTCTCGGTCCGTCTCGACGAGGACCGGTACACCGTCGATCTCGGGGTGACGTCCCTCGGCTACGACCCGGTGGCCAGCGACGACGCGTTGCCCTCCAGCTCCGAGGACCCCACCGTGGTGGACTTCGAGGGCGACGGCGCCCCAGGGTTCACCGTCCACGTGGACGTGCCCTTGTTCCCCACGGTGTCCATCCACCTCGTGCAGGTCACCCAGAGTGTGCTCGAGGGCGTATGGGCGGGTCCGGATCGCGTGGTTGGCCGGCCCCTGGTCTCGCGACTCGAGCAGCGGGTCCTCGGCGCCTCGATCGGCCTCTTCGCACGTTCTCCCAGGATCCACCCCGTGGACGGAGCCGGGTCCTTCGAACTGCGCCGCCTGCCGGACGGCAGTACCTGCGAGGCGGTGCTGGACCTGTGGGACCCCCTGTGAGGCCGGTCCTGCCTCTCGAGGAGGGGTACGCACGCCGCTACGTGGCCTGGTGCGGCCGGACGTGGCCTTCGGGATGCGGGCATGTTCCGCACGCTCGTCGCAGGCCGTGCGGGGGTGGGAGCGGTCTACGACACCTGGCGTCGGTCCCGGTCCGGCCCGCTGGCTCGCCCTGGCGGCGGTCCGGGTCGGCATCCGGTGGTACGCCCTTCTGCTGAAGCTTTCGGGCCGCCCGGTGGCCTGGAAGGCTCGATCGACGTAGCCTCGTCCTGTTCACGCGGTCCCGAGAAGGGACGCATTCGAGCGTTCGACCCCCCCCCTCTTCGAAGGAGTCCCCATGCACCCACCGCACGTCCTCGTCATCGGCGCCGGGCTCGGCGGTCTCTCCGCAGCCGCCAGTCTGGCCGCAGGCGGCCTCGAAGTGGAGGTGTTCGAGAAGAACGATCGGATCGGGGGCAAGCTGAATCTCCTGGAACAGGACGGATTCTCCCTGGATCTCGGGCCTTCCATTCTCATCCTCCCCCATATCTTCCGCCGGGTCTTCGAGCGGGCCGGACGGCGCATGGAGGACTACGTCCATCTCCAGGAGCTGCAGCCCCAGTGGCGCTGCTTCTGGGAGGACGGCACCCGCCTGGATCTCCACCCCGACGTGGCCCGCATGGAGGCGGAGCTGGCCACGCTGCCGGGAGCGACGCGGGGTTGGTGGTCCTTCCTGGAGTACTCCCGCGAGCTGTACCGCTTCTGCGACCGGGCCTACCTGCAGCCCGGGGCCGACACCTTCCGGGAGGTCCTGGCCGGTCACACCCTGGGCGAGGTCGTGCACGGGTCCGATCCGCTGCGCACGATGGCGTCGGGCATCGCCCGGTACGTGGAGGAACCCCACCTGCGCGACATGCTCGGCTTCTTCATCAAGTACGTGGGGTCCTCCTGCTACGACGCCCCGGCCCTGATGAACCTGCTGCCCTTCTCCCAGCTCGGGTACGGGCTCTGGTACGTCACAGGCGGGATGTACAACCTGGCACGGGCCTACGATCGCCTGCTCGGAGAGCTGGGGGTGAGGGTGCACCTGGGCAGCGAGGTCGTCCGGATCCGCACCGAGGGCCCGCGCGCGACGGGCATCGAGCTGGCGGACGGTCGCTTCGTGGCCGCCGACTACGTGGTCTCCAACATGGAGGTCGTCCCCGCACACCGGCACCTGCTGGGCGAGCCGGAGGATCGGGTCCGACGCCTGGAGAAGCGGCTCGAACCCGCCGCCTCGGGCCTGGTCCTGCACCTCGGGGTGGATCGCATCTACCCCCAGCTCCAGCACCACAACTTCTTCTTCTCCCGGAACCTCGAGGCCTTCCTGGCGGCCATCCACCGCCGGAAGGAGCTCCCGGAGGACCCGACGATCTACCTGGTCTGCCCCACCGTCACGAACCCCGACCTGGCCCCGTCGGGCCACTCAGTCCTCAAGATCCTGCCCCACATCCCCAGCATCCAGGACCCCCCCTTCTCCGCCTCGGACTACCAGGCCCTGGAGGCACGGGTGCTCGACAAGCTGGAGCGCATGGGGCTTGAGGACCTCAAGAGCCACGTGGTCACCCGGCACGTGCTCCTGCCGGAGGACCTGGAGCGGATGTACCGCTCGAACCGAGGGGCCATCTACGGGGTCGTGAGCCACCGCACGCAAAACTTCGCGTTCAAGGGGCCCAAGCGAAGCCGGCGATACCCCAACCTGTACTTCGTGGGGGGCAGTGTGAACCCGGGAGGCGGCACGCCCATGGTCACGCTGTGCGGCCAGAACGTGGCCGACCGGATTCTCGGCGACGTGGCCTCCGGCCGAGCGGCCCACCCGTCCTCCGGCGCCTGACCCCGGGTGGGGTCATGTCAGCCCCTCGGTTAGTCCCCACCCGGAGGACTCCAGCATGACACGACCGAGCAGAAGGGCTTCGGGTATGCCTCCCTTCCTCGTGATGGAGGTCCTGGAACGGGCGGCGGCGCTCGAGCGGGAGGGGCGGTCGATCATCCACATGGAGATCGGAGAGCCAGACTTCGACACGCCGGAGCCCATCCGCGCCGCAGGCGTCCGGGCGATGGCCGAAGGTCACACCCACTACACGCACTCCCAGGGGCATCCGCAGCTGCGCGAGGCGATCTCCCGTTGGATGGATCGTCGCTACGGGGTCGAGGTGACCCCCGGACGCATCGTGGTCACGATGGGAACCTCAGGGGCGATGCTGCTCACCTGCGCTGCGCTGCTCGATCCCGGCGACCACGTGCTCATGACCGATCCCTGTTACGCGTGCTATCCGAACTTCGTACGGGCATTCCATGGCGAGTCCGTACGGCTCCGGGTGCACGAGGCCGACGGCTTCCAGTACGACATCGACGAGGTCGCGCGCCACCTGGACGGAAAGACCAAGGCGCTCTTCCTCAACTCGCCCTCCAACCCGACGGGCACCGTGACCTCGAGCGATCGCATGCGCCGGCTCGCAGAGGCGACAGCGGGCCGGGTCCAGGTGATCTCCGACGAGATCTACCACGGCCTGACCTACAAAGAACCCGCGCGGTCCATCCTCGAGTTCGATCCCGACGCCATCGTGGTGAGCGGCTTCTCGAAGCTCTACGCCATGACCGGTTGGCGGCTCGGCTATGCGATCCTTCCCGAGCCCCTCGTCCGGCCCGTGCAGAAGCTGCAGCAGAACCTGTTCATCTCCGCGCCGGACTTCGCCCAGTTCGCGGCCATCGCGGCGCTCGAGGAGGCACACGAGGACGTGGAGCGCATGCGAAGGTGCTACGACGCCCGTCGCACGCTCGTGCTTGCCCGGCTCCAGTCCATGGGGCTCCCGGTGCTCGTGGAGCCGACCGGCGCGTTCTACGTCTTCTTCAACGTGGCCCGATACACCCCCGACGTGCTCTCGTTCTCCTTCGAAGTCCTCGAGGCTGCCGGAGTCGCCCTCACGCCGGGCGTGGACTTCGGCCCAGGCGGCGAGGGGTTCCTCCGGCTCTCCTATGCCAACTCGCTCGAGAACCTCTCGGAGGGGCTCGATCGCCTCGAGCACTTCCTCCAGCACCGGTAGCGCCTACCTCCCTCCTGCCTCTGTCCAGGCCGAGTCGTTCGCCGGGAAAGCGATCCCCGTGTCCCGAAGGAACCCGGCCAGCGCGTGGGCGAGGCGATCGTGGCCCGCTTGGCTCAGGTGCCCCTCGTCCTCGAACAGACCGGGGATCTCCTCGGCCAGGACGGGCTTCGCGTCGAACCAGTAGACCCCGGCTCCGGGGTCGGCCAGCTCGCGCATCATCCCGTGATAGGGTCTCACGTCGCAGGGCATGGGCGGACCGCGACGGACCTCTCCGATGAGCACCACGCGCGTGCCGAGCGGCTGGAGACGGCCGAGGATGTCCTCCAGGTTGGCCCTCGCCTGCGCCACGGTCACCATGGATGCGGGGCTCACCACGCGAGAGCCGGAGAGGACCGCCGCGAGTCCCTGGTAGAGCGCGAGCCTGCGCAGGGGTCCGGCCACCTGGAGGACCCTGCGGTGCCTCTGCCAGCGGGTCCAGAGCGCCTCCAGCGGGGCGCTCCCCCGCTGGCAGGCATCGTTGGATCCGACGTAGAACGTGGCGACGTCGGCATCGAGTCTCTCGGCGATCCGTTCCAGGTAGTGCCGGATGTGGAAGGTGGTCCACCCGCCGACGCCCTGGTTCACCACCTGTACGCCCGTCCCGAGCAGCGCCTCGAGGCGGGCCGGGTAGAAGCGGTCCAGCGTGTCGAACCGCCAGTAGCCCGCGGTGGAGGACCCGCCGAAACAGGCGATCCGGAACGGCGCGGTCCGTGCAGGCAGCGCCACCGGATACCCGCAGGTGGGGTAGGCCGTGTGCACGCCCTCTTCGAGGCGTACGAACGAGTCCTGGATGTTCTCGAAGAGGTCCTGGGAGGGACGGCAGACCTCGGGAGCGAGGCCGGCCGGCCGGCCTCCGGCCTGCCACGCCGCACGCCAGCCGCGTCCGGCGTCGGTGTGGCGGGCGCCGACCTCCAGTCCGGCGAACAGCACGGCGCACGCTGCCAGCGAAACGACATTGAAGCCCCTGACCCGAAGGGCATTCGCCCAGAGGAGCATTCCGGCGGCCGCGCCGGCCGCTCCGAAGGCGGCCAACCCGATGCCGGATCGGATCGTGGCCACCCAGGCGAGACCCGAGGCCAGGAGAACCCCGACCCCGACGTTCGCCAGGGCGGCGATCCGTGGGTGGCCGGTCCTCTGCGTGCTCCGCCATAGCGCTCGGGCGATCCAGAAACCCACCACGGCCGCCCCTCCGGTCCCAGCCGCCAGCCAGGGCGTGGCGAGGGCGGGGATTCGGAGCACGGACGCGACGAGGGCGGGTTCGAACGGCAGCACGACCGCACCGAACAGGACAGGCGCCCAGGTCGCGAGCACCTGTCCGGCCGTGCGGCCCCTGCGCCGTTCGAGCCTGCCGGCCAGCAGGACGAGGAGTGCGCCGATCACCGCACGGGCGGCGAGGCGCCGGACCGGCAGGGGCGGCCGAGGCGAACCCTCGGAGGTCGCCAGGTCCAGGATCCGCACGCGCAGCACGTCCGATCCGACCCGAGGTCCCCTGGCGGGCACCCGGGCGCGACAGGTCAGGACCGCGCCCCCGAGGGTCGCGGCGATGCCCTGGGCGGTCCGCCGGATCTCGACATCGAACGGATCCAGGCCCGGTGCGGGCAGGGATCCGTCGCACGCGTCCGTGCCCAGCGAGTGGACGTCCTCGGGCCCGACGACCAGCCCGACCGGAGGACCGTCGACCTGGGCCGCCAGCTGGACCGTCAGCCGGGCGCCCGGCACCATGCGTGCCCGGATCCGGATCCACTCTACCGGATCCCGCTGCGCGAGGAGAGCCTGGTTCTGGAGGTTCCACGAGGGCAGGCCGATGCCCGTGTCCCCGTACGCGCGGGGGTCGGCCAGGGGGACGGGGGGCGGCCCCTGCCGGATCCAGCCCTCGGGCACGCCGGAGGCCCGCTGGAGCCCCTCTCCCCAGGCCACGAGCCCGCCTCCGACCGCTCCCATCCCGGCGAGCAGGACAAAGACCCCGAGCAGGGCACACCGCCTCCAGGGCGTCTCGACAGGCATGGGTTCCTCCTACCGCGCCGCGGGGGGCGCCCCCAGCGCCGGGCAGACCGCCTGGCCCTCAAGGATGCGCCCGAAGCTCCGAGGCCGAATACCTGCACTTCCTCGACGCCGCCTTCGCCTCGGCTGGGTGCATCGAGACGGGAAAGATCCTGGCCGGCATCCTGCGTACCCTGCGGAAGGTGCGGCTCTTCCCGATTCGAACCTACAGTCTACAGCCGGCTATCGCGTAGGAGCCATCCGTCCCTGCCAGGCGGCTTGCCTCACCGGTGCGACGGCCTCCTTGGTGGGAAGCTGGTAGGCCTCCGGGTCCATCCAGAGACGCTTCACGTCCTGGTTGCCTGGATCCCGGAGGACCCGCTGGTCCGCCGAGACCTCGGTGAGGCCGAGGGTGACCGGGTCCGGCTCCACGTCCCCCGGGCCGCACGGGGCCGCATCTCCCCAGGGCGCGTAGATGGCGATGCGGGCATCCTCCCAGACCGGGGCTCCCAGCATCTCGCCAAGCGTCCTCCGGACGCCCCGGCTGCGCAGCCGCATCACGTTGTCCATGAGGATCTCCGTGCTCGCGACGTGGTACAGGGCGTCCTTCTGGTTCACGACGTACCGGTAGCCCAGGTCGTACAACTGCTGTCTGTCGGTCTCGCTCCACGTGGGATCAAACTCGTCGGCCTTGACCACGGCGTAGAGTTCCGAGAGGAACCGGTTGTGCCGGAGGAGCTGGCTGAACTCCGCGGGCGCGAACACCGGGTTGTTCTCGAGCATCCCGCCCATGATGGGCCGGCCGTGCGCGGTCTGGTAGTAGAGGTGGCCTTGGGTCCAGGCGTACGGCAGCTCGACGATCGCCCCCGGTCCGCCCCCGGCCAGGCACCGGTAGCCGGCAGGGATGGTCGCGTCCCACGAGGGGAAGGGGAGCACGTCCGCCAGGTGGAGTTCCAAGAGCCAGACCGCCGTGAGGACACCCGCGACCCCGGCCTGGACCCGGCGGCCGAACGTGCCGCTCCACGCCAGGACCAGCGCCTGGGCGAGCCCGAGGAGAATGCACAGGTAGGCCACGGCGCGGGCAGGCCACCAGAGCCGCCTGAGAAAGCCGACCGCCTTGACGAGAGCCACGTAGGGCGGGTTGGGAAGGGCGATGTGCCCCACCAGGACGATCGGACCCATCGCGAGGAGAATCGCGACCAGGGCCATGGCCAGGAGCGGGCCGCGCTCGAGCCGCCCAGGCCGTCGGAGGTAGATCGCGAGCGTCACCCAGGACACGATCGGCACCAGGACACCCTGGGCGAGGAGGCGTTCCACCGGGCCGCTCCGGGCGATGAAGAAGCCCGCGTACCGGCGCAGGGGCTGCCACAGGAACAACCCGATGCTCTCGTCCTCCACGGTGATGGGCGGGCTGGCCCAAAGCGACCACCGGCTGGTGTCGAGCAGGCCGGGCACCATGCCCGTGGGATCCCAGGTCATCCAGAGGAGCGGAAGCGCCACGGGCGCGGTGAGGACGAGCGCCACGAGGGCGATGAGGACATGGCGCGCCAGCACCGCCAGGCGGCCGCCGGATCCCTCCGCCGGTCGGGCCACGCACCAGGCTCCGTGCCCGAGACACACCATCCCGCCAAAAAAAGCATAGAACCAATACTGATAGCCGCAGAGCGCCAGCACCGCCCCCGCCATGATCGGGGCCTTCCACCCTCTCCTCCCCGTGCGGAACACGTAGAACAGGAAGAGCACGGGCAACAGGAGGATCGCCTGGGTGGGGCGTCCCTCGACCAGTTCGAAGAGGACGTACGGCGAGACCGAGAAGAGCACGCTCGAGAGGACAATCGCCGCGCGATCCTCGGTGAACTCGCGCACGAGGAACCCAAACGCCACGCCCGTGAGCGCGAGACCGGTCAGGACGAAGAGGTTGTACCCGAGGACCGGGCCGAACACCCACCGGAAGGGCAGGGCCGCGTAGCCATCGAGGACGTTGGCCCCCGTGTGCAGGAAGATGTCCTTGCCCCAGGGGAAGAAGAAGAGGTCCGTATACCCCATGCCCTGGCCCGTGCGAAGCTGGTGCTCGACGAACCAGTAGAACCACTGGGTGCCGTAGTGGTCCACGTACTCGATGCCGAGGAACCGCGAGGGCAGGTGGAGCATCGCCGGTCCGAACAGGACGCCGACGACCAGCACCGAGAGAGGCACCACGTACCAGCAGACGCCCTTCATCCGGTCTCCAGCCCCGCCGGCTTATCGCTCCGAGCCGAACGCGGGCATTCCCGGCGCGTCCGGTCGAGGGCGGCACGCCCCGCTCCTCCAAGCTGTCGGTGCGGGGAAAACGGTTTAGGAGCGTCCACATGCGCCGTCTCCTACCCCCGCTCGCCACCACGCTCGTGTGCGTAGGCGCGGCCGTGATCCTGTCGTGGCCGCTGGCCACGGACCCGGCCGGATCGGTCCGGGAGACGGTCCTGTCCCCGGATGCCTCGGTGGGCCGGTGGTTGCCGGGTCACCTGGCCGCCCGGATCCGTGCCGGCCAGAACCCCTTCCAGGCTCCGGACCTGTACTGGCCCGACGGCTTCGACCTGTGCGGGGGTCTCCACAACCTGGGCGTGGACCTGCTGCTGGTTCCGCTCTACCTCGTGTTCGCTCCCGTGCTGGCGTACAACGTCGGCAGCCTGCTCATCGCGCTCGCCAATGCCGCGGCGGGCTGGAGGCTCGGCCGGACCCTCGGACAGGGTCGTCCTGAGGCCGCGGCGGCCTCCGCCCTGGTCCTCGGGTGCAGCGCCTTCGCCTGGTACGAGGCCATGGCCGGACGCCACGCCCAGGCTTTCTTGGCCCCGATGACGCTCACGCTGCTCGGGCTGTGGGAGATCACACGGGGGCGGTCCAGCGGGCGGACGGCCGTCGCCACGGGGGTGGCCCTGGCGGTCACCGGCTACTGCTACTGGTTCTATGCCGCGTTCATCGGCCTCGTCGCGGTGCCTCTCGCCCTGGTCGCCACCCTGCCCCCCCGGCGGCAGCGGTGGCTCACCCTGGCCGGGACTCTGGTCGTGGCCCTCGTCCTGGCCACGCCCGGGGTCGTGCCGCTGCTCGCTGCCGCCGCCAGCCCGGACTCCATCGTACGGCGTGGCATCGAGGCAGGGGCAGGACCGTTCCGAGCGGACTTCAGCCTCCACCTGACGGGCCTGTTCTGGCCGGCGGCCTGGTGGGACGGCCCCAGTGCCCGCCTGCCCTTCGTCGTGGAAGCGCTCGTCCTCTCTGGTCTCGTCCTGGGCGCCCTCCGGCGTCGGGCCGGGTTCCTTCCCTGGCTCGCGGGGATCGCGGTGATCCTCGCACTCGGGGAGCACGCCGGCTGGTATGCCCACAGCCCGGTGGAGATCCGCGGGCACCGGGTTCCCCTTCCCCTGGCCCTGGGGGTCCGCCTCCCGCTCCTGGAACGGTTCTGGTGGCCGAGCCGCCTGTTGGCGCTGACCTGGGTGGGGGCAGCGGGCGTCGCCGCGGTGGCGGTCTCGCATCCATCCCGGCCCCGGAAGCGGTGGCTCCTCGCCGCATCGATCGTGAGCCTCGTGGTCCTGGAGGGTACGCTCCTCCTCAGGCAACGCGACGTGCCCTCGCAGGACCGACTGCTGTCGCGTGTGGAGGTGCCCGCGTTCTTCGAGGAACTGGGCCGCGAACCGGGCCGGTGGCCCCTCCTCCAGCTTCCGTTCTGGACCGTGAACAACTGCGCGACGTTCTGGGTCACGTGGCACCGGCAGCCCCTGGATGGGGGGCCCGGGTGCCAAAGAACGGCGTTCGTGCCCGCCGCCACCCTGCGCCGGGTCGAGGCGGACCCGGTGCTCTCCGCGCTCCGGCGCCTGCACGAGCCGGACGGCGAGCCTCCGCCGGGCCTGGACGTGGCCGCCGGACTGCGGCGCCTCGGGTACCGCTACGTGCTGCTCTGGCGGGAACCCGTGATCGACGGACCTCTCCTCACCCGCCGCGTGGTCTCGCTCCTCGGCGAGCCGATGCACATCGAGGAGGCGCCGTTCGAGGTCTGGGACCTCGAGACCAGCCTCACCGCATCAAATCCGGATGCACGGGGGAGGTCGGCGGCTGGGCGATGAACCCGCTCTCCTGGAGCTGGTCCACGACGGCCCGCGCCTCCCGGATGGAACGCTCGGCCATGGCGTACAGGGTGTCCCGGTCGTACTCGACACCGGCCACGCCCTGCTCGATGGCCTTGCGACCTACGGCCACGGCCTCTCGGGGGAAGACCTCCCACTCGTTCATGGAGGGGATGATGTAGTCGGGTCGGAGACCCTTGTCCGCTGCGACGGCGGCGAGCTCCATGGCGGCGGCAACGCACATCTCGTCGGTGATCGTGGAGGCGCGGACGTCCAGCGTGCCTCGGAAGATGCCCGGGAACCCCAGGGAGTTGTTGACCTGGTTCGGGAAGTCGCTTCGGCCCGTGGCGAACACCGCGCAGCCTGCCTCCTCGGCCTCCCAGGGCCACATCTCCGGTACCGGGTTGGCACAGGCGAACACCACGGCGTCCTTCGCCATCCGCTTGACCCAGTCCACCTTGAGGGTGCCCGGGCCCTGCTTGGAGAGCGCGATGCAGACGTCCATGTTCTCCAGCGCATCGGCCACGCTGCCCTGGCGCTGCTCGGCGTTGGTCCGGCACGTCCAGTCCCACTTGTAGGGATCGTCGCCGTGCTCGATGTCGGTACGACCTTTGTGGAGGATGCCCCGGGAGTCGGCCATCACGATCCGACCCGGGTCCGCCCCGACGAGGACAAGCAGTCGGGCGATGGCCTGGTTCGCGGCGCCCGCGCCGAGGAGTGCGATGCCCGCGCGGTCGATCCGCTTGCCCACCAGCTTCAGGGCGTTGAGGAGGCCCGCCACCGTGACGGCCGCTGTCCCCTGCTGGTCGTCGTGCCAGACGGGGATGCGGCACTCCGCGCGCAGCCGGTCGAGGACCGTGAAGCACTTGGGCTTCTCGATGTCCTCGAGGTTGATCCCCCCGAAGGAGGGCTGGATCCACTTGACGAGCTGGATGATCTCCTCGGCGCCGTGGGCATCCGCACAAATCGGGACCGCGTCCACGCCCCCGAGGTACTTGAACAGCAGGGCCTTGCCCTCCATCACGGGCAGTCCCGCCTCGGGCCCGATGTTGCCGAGGCCGAGCACGCGGCTGCCGTCGGAGACCACCGCGATGCAGTTGCCCTTGTTGGTGTGGTCGAACACCCGGCCGGGATGGGCCTGGATGTCCTTGCACGGGGCCGCCACGCCGGGGGTGTACCAGATCGCGAAGTCGTCGAGGCTGCGGACGCAGCACTTGGAGGTGACCTGGAACTTGCCCTTGTAGAAGGGATGGAGTTCCATGGCGTCCTTGGACGGCTGGTAGGCCTTGGCGAGCAGCTGCTCCACGGTGGGACGGGCTTCCGGCATCGGGGGGTCCTCCGGCTCTGGCGTCGCCCAGGCCGGGAGATGCCCTCTGCACCTCCACCTGAGCCTTCTGTCCTATCCGAGTGCCGTCACCCGTCCACCCGAAAGCCGCGCATCCGTCGGGTGCTGCGGATAGGAGTACGTCCCTCGGTGCTCCCCCTCCCGGAGTCCTGCGTGCGCCCGTTCCCCGTCGCCTGGCCCGTCGTCCTCCTGGCAGGCTGCACGTCCATGGCCGGCACCATGGAGGGCGAGGAGATCGCGGAAGCCCAAGACGCCTTCTACGACACCATGATGTACCAGATGGGCGTCCACCACTACCGCCTGTTCGCGGTCTTCGTGACCAGCGCCTCCGACGGGTGCGAAGTGTTGGATCGCCTGGAGCGGATGGAGGGCTCCTGCGGCGCCCAGTGCCTGGAGATCGTGGAGATCGCCGAGGACCACCTCTCCGGTCGGGCCCTCTGGACCCTCGGCCTGCTGCTCGCCACCACCGGCGAGGCGGACCAGGACTACGAGTGGTACGATTCCATCGAGGAGGCGTCCTTCTCGGCCTCCTTGGACCGGACGGACCTCCTGGACGTCTACGACCGCGCGGCCTGCAAGGCGGCCTGCCTCGACGAGGACCTGATGCCGGTCGAGACATGGATCGCCACGGGGGGTAGCGTGAAGGTCCGGCACTGGAGGGAGGAGCGGCACCTGAGGGGCCGGTACGAGATCACGTTCGAGGACGGAACCGTGGAAGGCTCGTTCGACGCCGAGTACTGTCCAGGGCTGTTCGTCTCGTGATCGGTCCGGGGCTCCTGTTCCTGGGCGGCTGCCTGGCCCGTTCCTCCCAGGTGGTGGGCCCGCTCGCCGCGCCCGACGAGGTCCGGGAGGCCCCGCTCGGGGCGACCCCCTCCCTGGCGGGCGGCCACGGCGCCACGTCCCTTGCCGGGGCACCCCCCTCGGGGCACCGGCCGTGCGATCCGGAGGCGAACGCGGGCGGGTGCCCGACGCCTGGAGACGGGTTCGACGCGTTCCCGGACTGCGGCTCGACTTCTGGCCAGCCGCTGCGGGCCGTCGGCGTGACGGGCGCTCTGTCCCGCGAGGCGGTTCTCGCGGCCGTGCTGGCAAACCTCCTGCCCGTACGCGCCTGCGTGGAGGACACCCTCCTCCAGACCACGCCCGGCCAGGTGGTGGTACGGTTCTCGGTGACCCCCGAAGGGCGGGTCTCGCGCAGCAGCGTCGCGTCGGACACCACCGGAGGCGACGGCCGACTCGCGGACTGTCTGGCGCACGCGCTCGCCCGGACCGTGTTTCCTCCCGCCGAGGGACCCACCTGGATCTGCTGGCCCGTCAACGTGCAGGTGCCGTAGGCGTCGCTGCGCGTCAGGCACCCGTGCGAAAGGTCCAGGCCTTGCGCGCATCCGTTCGAGGAAAGAGGTAGGAGGCCACGAAGGCCGAATGGACCGGATCCTCCGCGTAGGTGGCCAGGGCGGCCTCGTCCGCGAAGCGCACCGTCACGCGGAGGTCCCACTCCGCCTGGGTGGCCGGGTCTCCTGGCCGGTCCACGGCGGCCGATGCGACCTCGGGCAGGCCTCGGAGGAGACCGAGGATGCGCTCGGCCACCTCCGCCACGGACGCCTGCGACCGTTCCGTGCACCTGAGCAGGATCACGCGCTCGATCACGTCGAACCTCCCCTGGGCAGGAGCGCGGCGCGGGCCGCACCGACCAGCGTGGCGTCGGGAACGGCCGTGCACGAGAGCCCCTCGGGAAGACCAAGGAGCGTGCGGGCCGTGCCCTCGACCCGCTCCCGGTATCCCGGCGAGCGCCAGAACAGGCTGCCCTCGGCCACGACGCTCGGGGGGCCGCCCAGCACGTCGGCCGCCGCAACGAGCCCCGCTGCGACCAGGTCCGCGGAGCGATCCAGGATGGCCGCCGCGAGATCGGCGTCCTCGCCCGGCGTGCCGGTCCGTATCCGGACGAGGGCCTCGCCCCCGTCACCGGGCCCGATTCGTTCGGGCGAGGCGGACGCGGCCCGGAACAGGAGAGGCAGGTACTGCCCGGACACGGCCTTCTCGAACCGCTGGCAGCCCGGGTCCACGCTCGACGCATCGACCGCCTCGTCCCAGCGGGTCAGGTGGGAGGGCCGGAACGCGCCGGACTCGAGGTTGACGGCCATGGGGCCGTTCCAGTCCGGGACCTTGGGCACGGCCGGGGCCAGGATGGCCATGTTGGTCCCCGTGCCGGCCACGAGGCCCACGGCCCGCGCGTCGGGTCCGGGGTCTCCTGCGAGGAGCACGGCCACCGTGTCGTTGAGCACGCGCACACCTGAGACGCGCACGCCCCGGAGAGCGAGTTGTCCCGCGAGCAGGGCACCCACCTCCCGCCCCTCCACGCCCACCACCTCCACGCCCTTGGTCCAGCGCACGAGGCGCGCGTCCCCGCCGGGCAGCACGGTGGCCGGGTAGGAGAAGCAGTAGCCGAGCGGCAGCCCGGGAGGGGGCGCGAGCGAAGCGACCAGGTCGGCCTGGCACCCGAAGAACGCCGCGCACGGAACCGGCGCTCCCGGCCGGCCTCGGACCACCGGACCCGAGATCGGACCCGCCTCCACGCGGGTGCCGCCGGGTCCGTGGGCCACGAGGGCGGCCCGCACGTGCGTCCCCCCCACGTCCACGGCGATGGCCCAACCTGCCAGATGCGGCGGCAGAGGCGGCAGAAAGGCGGGAAATGCGGCGATCTCGGCCCCATCCCGGGCCAGACCCTCGCGGACGGCGGTTGCGAACTCGGTCCGGACCTCCTCGAGAGCCCCTCGGGAGAGGTGAAACGACGGGGCGGGGGTCCGGTCGGGGTGCATGGGGAGCCTCGGGCCTTCGAGGGTTCTAGCCCGCGAGGCGGCTCGGGTCCGCCCCGGAGCACGTGGTCCGACCTCGGCTGGTATCGCCGGATCCGGCGCGATACCGTGCCTCTCCTTTTCGTAGGACCACATCATGCTGCCCCTCCTCCTCCTCGTGGGCTGCTCTGGCACCCCCGTGTGCCCTCCCTGCGCCTCGGACCAACCCGGGGCCGTGGTCCTTGCCCCGTGGGAGGCGGCCCTCCTCGCCGGCACGCTCGAGGATCTCCGGGCCGGCGTCCGGATCACGGGCGAGCGGGGATTCGGGATCTGCTCCGGCCGGACCGAGTGCGAGTCCTTCGTGGGCCCCACGTCCCAGGGACCCCTGCCGGAGGGACACTGGTTCGTGCGCGCCGAGTTCGAGGTCCCGTCCGTCGGTGAGGGCTGGACCGTCCTGTTCCACGTGACGTGCACCACCAACCCGGGTTCCCCGAACGCCTCCACCCAGGTGCACGATCGTGCGTACCCCGTGAAGTACACGGGCCGGGAGGGCACCTACCGCCTCCAGCCGCTCTGGAAGATCCAGTCGCCTTACGTGAACGGTCCCCGATCGTGTACCTTCTCCCTCACGCCTGTCCGCCCGGACGGCGTCCGGGGCGAGCCCTGGACAGGGGCCTACGAGACCGCCGGACCGACCGCATCGCTCCAGCCCTGACGGACCGCCACCCTCCAGGGATCCTCCCATGCCGCTCGGCCCCGCGACCTGGACCCGCGCACTCCGCCCGTTCCGGGGACGGAGGCTGCGGGTCTGGTACCACCCCACCTACCGCATTCCCCTCACCTCCCTGGAGCCTCGGGCGGGCATGGAGCCACGGCGGTCCGACCTGGCGGCGTGGTACCTCGAGGACACGGGCGCCGTGTCACGGGCCTCGTTTTGCGCCCCGGGCCGGGTGGCCTACCGGGATCTGGCCCGGGTCCACACGCCCGGGTGGTTGGAGTCGTTGTCCGATGCAAAGGTCCTGGCCAGGGTCTACGGCGTGGATCCGTGGGATGTCCCGGTGGACGAACTCCTCGCCACGGTCCGGCACGCGTGCGGAGCCACCGTCGAGGCCACCCAGGAGGCCCTCACGGGCCGCCGATTCCAGCTCAACCTGCTGGGTGGATTCCATCACGCCGCTCCCGACCGGGGATCGGGCCTCTGCGCCGTCAACGACGTGGCCGTGGCCATCGCCGTGGCGCGCGCCGAGGGGTTCGAAGGTCGCGTGGTAGTCCTCGATCTCGACGCCCACCCACCCGACGGGCTCGCCGCCTGCCTGAACGAGGATCCGGCGGCATGGATCGGTTCCCTGTCGGGCTCCGACTGGGGCCCGGTCCCTGGGGCCGACGAGACGATCCTGCCCGTCCGATGCGGCGACGGGCTCTACATGGAGGCCCTCTCCAAGCTCCTCGCCCGCATGCCGAAGCCGGACCTCGCGTTCGTGATTGCGGGCGGAGACGTCCTTCACGACGATCGGATGGGGCGCCTCGGCCTCACGCTCGAGGGCGTGCGCCAGCGCGATCGGCGCGTGGCCCGCGCCCTGGCGACCACGCCTCAGGTCTGGCTGGCCGGCGGCGGCTACAGTCCGGACGCCTGGCGCGCGCTGGCCGGGACGGGCCTGGTGCTGGCCGGGCAGGGTCACCGGCCCGTGCAGGCCGACGCCGATCCCCTGCGATGGCACTTCTCCCGGATCGCGCAACGCATCGACGTGAAGAGGCTCGGCGGCGAGGACTTCCTCAGTACGGCCGAACTCGAGGAGGCGCTCGGCGTGCGCCGTCCCGAGTCCCGCCGCCTGCTCGGGTTCTACACCGACGAAGGGCTCGAGTACTCCCTGGAGACCTACGGCCTGCTCCCGCAGGTGCGTCGCCTGGGCTACGGCGACCTCCGCGTCCGGGTGGACCGTGCCTCCTCGGGGGATCGTCTCCGCCTCTTCGGCCGGGCCGACGGCGCGGAGCACGTCCTGGTGGAAGCCGTGCTGGCTCGGGAGGAGGTGGAGGGTCGGCCGATGCTCTTCGTCCACTGGCTCACGCTCCGCAACCCTCGGGTGCCCTTCACGGCGCTCCGGCCTCGCCTTCCGGGCCAGGAGGTGCCGGGTCTGGGCCTCGCCCGGGAGGCCGGAGAGATGCTGCTCAGAATCGCCCGGCGTCTCGACCTCGAAGGCGTCGCGGTCCGACCCGCCCACTTCCACGTGGCTTATGCGGCCCGCTACCGGCTCCGCATGGTCGACCCCATCCTGCAGGGGCGCTTCGAGGCGATTCTGAGGGACCTCGGCCACCTGCCCCTCCATGCCCTGACCTCGGCCATCGCCGAGGGTCGGGTGCTGCTCGACGGTCGGCCCTGGGCCTGGGAACCCGGCCTCATGGCCTACCGGTTCGAGGAGCCTCCCTCCGCACACGCCCCGGCTGACAGAGAGCGCGATCGGGCCCGTTTCCGACTGGCTTGACCCTTCGACCGGGCACCGCGTGATACCTTGCCCCGAGGCGTGGCGCCCATGTCCGGCCCCACGTGGTTTTCCCCTGGAGGTTCCATGTCGCTCGTTCCCCTCCTTCTCCTCCCGCTCGTGGTACGGGCGGACCCGGCTGCGGACGAAGCCCTCAGGCGCGCCGTCCAGCTCCCGGTCGTCGCCAACGAACTCCGCGCCGACGGCATCCCCGAAGAGGACGTCGATGCGGTCCTGGAAACCGGGCGTACGTCGGGCATGGCCGCGGCCGAGACCACCGAGGTCCTCGAGGTCACGCGGGATGCCGGTCGCAAGGACGGGCACCCGGACAACATGGGCGCGTTCGTGAGGGCGCGCGTCCAGGCAGGGCTGCGCGGAAAGGACCTGGCGGACGCCATCCACGCCGAGCACCAGGCGCGGCGGGCCGAGCGCGAGGCCCGGCAGGCCGCGGAGGGCGCAGGCCCCGGCGGGCCTCCGGAGCACGCCGGACGACCCGAGGACGCCGGTCGGCCCGAGGACGCGCAGCGTGGACCCGGCGATCGGCCCGGCCGGGCCGGGGAGCCGCAGGGCAAGAGCTCCGGACCCAAGGGCAGGGCGGAAGGTTCCAAGGGAACGACCGCCGAGGAAGAAACCGAGGCCGCGGGCACGACGAGGACCGGCGGCAAGGGCAAGGGAGGGAAGTGACATGACTCCTGCACGCATCCTCTTGTTCGCCTGCCTGCTCGCGGGCTGTGGCTCGACGCCCGTGCCCCCCACGGTGGACCAGGTCTCTGAGGTGGCGGCCATCGCCACGGCGGTGAAGGCCGATCCGGCCCATGCCGACAAGATCCTCGCCGACCACGGCCTGGACAGGGCGCGCTTCGAGGCGCTCCTTTTCGAGATCGCCGCCGACCCGGACAAGGCCAAGACCTACGCCGCGGCCCTCAAGTAGCGTCCCCCGCCTGACGATCTTCGGCGTCCGGCCTCGGCGGTCGGGGACGTCGAGCACAGGTACGGCGACTTGCCCTGATCCAGCGTTCCCCTCGCGGGGAGCGACGGTCCTCGACACCCGGCCCGCTGCCGCCTACGGTGGTCGGGTCACCTGAGGAGCCCCCCCATGCCCATTCCCACCTCTCCCGAGGATCGCTCGACCGCCCGTGCCGTGGCCGAGGACCTCCTCGCCTTCCTCGACGCGAGCCCCTGTGCCTTCCATGCGGTGGCCGCACTCCGGTCGCGCCTCGTGGCCGCGGGGTTCGAGCCGCTCTCCGAGGGCGAGCCCTGGCGCCTCCATCCGGGCGGCCGGCATTTCGTCGAGCGCGGCGGCACGGCCCTGTCCGCCTTCGTGGTCGGCACCCAGCCTCCCTCCACCTCGGGCTACCGCGTAGCGGCGGCCCACACCGACTCGCCGGGCCTCGTGCTCAAGCCGCTTCCGGAGCGCGTCGACCACGGCACCGTGGTGCTCGGTGTGGAGGTCTACGGCGGCCCGGTGCTCGCGACCTGGATGGACCGCGACCTCGGCCTCTGCGGTCGCGTGGTCCTCGAGGGGAGGGAGGGTCGCCCCGAGTCCCGCCTCTGGCGCTCCGAGGTCCCGCTCGTGTGTCTTCCGAACCTGGCCATCCACCAGAATCGCCAGGTCAACGACGAGGGACTCAAGGTGAATCCCCAGACGGAGATCACGCCGATGGTGGGTACCCTGGACGGTGGGTTGCCCGAGAAGGGGGCGGTGCGCCACCTGCTGGCCGCCGACCTGGGGGTGGCCGATGACGCGATCCTGGCCTTCGACCTTCGTCTCTTCGATGCCCAGAACGCTTCTTTCGCCGGTGCGGCCGGCGAGTTCGTCCGGTCCGGCCGCCTGGACGACCTCGCGATGTGCCACGCCATCCTGGGTGCCCTGCTCACCGTGGACGACGAGCCTTCGGTTACCACCCGCGTGGCCGTGTTCTACGACAGCGAGGAGGTCGGGAGCCAGACGACCCAGGGCGCGCACTCCACGCTCCTTCCGGCACTCCTCGAGCGAATCGCGATCGCCCGGGGGGATGCCCGGGACGGGTACCTGGCCGCCCTGGCCCGCTCGATCCTGGTGTCGGCCGACAACGCCCACGCCGTGCATCCCGGGTTTTCCTCCAAGTTGGACCCCGACCATGCCCCCGTGCTCAACGGCGGGCCGGTCCTCAAGGCGCACGCGAGCCGGGCCTACGCCACGGACGCCGCCTCGGGGGCCGCCTTCCTCCTCGCCTGCCGCCAGGCGGACGTGCCTTTCCAGTGGTTCGTCAACCGGTCGGACGTGAAGTCCGGGTCCACCATCGGCAGCATGGTCTCCGCTCAGCTCGGCATCCCCGTGGTGGACGTGGGCAGTGCCCAGTACGCCATGCACAGCGTCCGCGAGACCGCCGGAGCGTTCGACCCGTGGTACATGACTCGGGCGATCGCCGCCTGGTTCCGGGGCTGACGATGGAGCGCCACCGCATCCCTTTCGCAAGCTTCCGAATGCCGATCTTCCACGCCTGGGACGAACGCTGGTTCCTGCTGACCGCAGGCACGCTCGCGCCGGGCGGCTTCAACACGATGACCGTGGGGTGGGGGGCCTTCGGCATGATGTGGAACCGGCCGTTCGCCCTGGTCGTGGTCCGCCCCACGCGCCACACGTTCGGGTTCGTGGACCGGAGCCCCGACTTCACGCTGTCGCTCTTTCCCGAGGCGTTCCAGGACAAGCTCGAACTGTGCGGCACCGTGTCCGGCCAAGACGTCGACAAGATCGCGGTGAGCGGGCTCACACCCGTTCCCTCGCTGGAGGTGGCGTCCCCGAGCTTCGCCGAGGCAGAACTGGTCCTCGAGTGCCGCAAGACCTACTGGCACGACCTGGACCCGACCCATTTCCTCGATCCCCGCATCCACGGGCTCTACGAAGGCGACCACCACCGCGCCTGGTTCGGCGACGTGCTCGCGGTGGAGGGCACCCGAGACTGGGAGCGGCACTGAATCGCCCTTCGGCCGGTCCGAGCGCACGTCGGGCATCGACCCCATCGCCCTGAAACCACGCGAGCGGAGCCCGCTCCAGGTGCCGGCAGGTTCCCCGACACCCCGCCCCTCCTACGGCCCCCGGTCCCCGCCTCCCTCCCAGCCGAGCGCGAGGCCTGCGCCCACCAGGAACGGATCGTCCACGCGGTCGCGCACGACCGCGTCCAGGAGCATGCTGGCCTCCCCGTGGACGCGCAGGTAGCCGCCGGCCGCGACGTCCGGGGCCCACGCAACGTCCAGCCCGAGGACACCTCGCTCCAGGCCGACGGGCGACCAGTCCACACCCGTATCCACGTAGTAGTCGTTGTAGGCCGCGTCTGCGAATGCCACCGCGAGGCGGGGGGCCAGCACGAGGGGGCCCGCCTCGTGCTCGGAGGCCGCACCCAGCTCGGCGTACCAGGAACCCGGTGCCTCCTTCAAGTCCAGGGCCTGCTCCAGGAAGAGAGAACCCCACCCGACCGCGTAGGACAGGTGCAGCATACCCTCCACGGTGAAGGGCGCCCCGGTCTGCACCCAGGCCATCGCCCCGACGTCCACGCCGAAATCCCCGAACTCGAACGCCCAGTCGAGGGAGGGGTCCACCTCGTGGAAGTCGCAATTGCCCGTCTCTTTCGTCAGGGGCACGTGGCCCCACACCTCGAACGTGCCGCCGCCCAGGGTCACCCAGGCCGAGGGCTGCAGGGCCGGACCCCGGGAGAAGGCCAGGCCCCGGAACAGGTAGCGGCTCACACCGTCGGCCTCCACGCCGAAGGAGAGATCCGCGGGCCCGGCCTGGGCAGTCCCTGCGACGAGGACGAGGGCCGCGAGGATCATGTCGGATTCCGGCCCGAGGGCCCGGTGCGGCGGGCCCCGGACGACACCCCCACGACCGCCGTTCGACCCGGCCTCACCGCCGGCGCCGCCCGGTGTCGTCGGTCCGCTTCTTGGGCGGCACGAAGTCGCCGAACAGGACGGACAGCTCGGCGCCGATCTGGAAGTAGAGGCCCCAACCCACGTCCACCTCCACGCCCTCGGCATCGAGGTAGGTGGCGTGGCCCGGCACGTCGTACTGCGCGTGGAGTTGGACCTGGTAGGCCACGGATCCCTGCCGGATGAGCACGCCCGTCTGGCCCCGCAGCGGGTAGGCCGGGACCTTCAGTTCGGCCTCGGTCTGACTGGACCAGCGGTGCGTGGACACGCCCGCTCCGGCGCCCAGATACCACTCGAGGGCGTCGAACGGGATGATGCGGTCGTACTTGAGCAGGAAGTGGTAGCTCGCGTAGTCGGCCCCGAGGTCGAGCCCGAGGAGTGCACCCACCCGGTTCGCCTCGTTGGCCCAGTAGTCGCCCTCCGCGCCGAAGAGGACGTCTCCACCGACCTTCTCGAGGGTGTCCTGGTCCTTGACCTTGGACGGCCACGCCACCGGATACCGGCCGGGGATGACGTTCGTGCCGAGACGCGGCCCGATGCCCCACATGGTGGGGACGGCATGGCCGGCAGACGCGGAGAGCAGGGCGACCAGGGCGAGGTGCGTCATGGGATCTCCTTCGTGGAAACGGTCTGCGAGGGTGCACGCACCGCGTATCCAGCCGCCCCCCTCTCGTCGCCACCCTCGCGCCCGGGCGTGCTACGCTCGAGCAAGGAGGATCGGACCGTGCCCTCACCGGAGTCCGGACGTTTCCACATCGCCTCGGCCCTGGAAGTGCTCGCCCTGGGGGGCCTCGGGCTGAGCGTCGGACTGGTCGCAGGCTTCCTGGCTCTGGATGCGGCCGCGGCGTTCCGCGGCGAGCCGGTGGGTCGTGGCATCCTCATGGCCGCGATGCTCCTGGCCATCCTCTGCCTGCCCGGCCTCGCCGCCTGGACGCTCGGACGCCGACTGAGCCGCGAGCGGGGAAACCCGGAGGTGCTCTCGCCCCATGCCCGTTCCGCCCTGGCCCTGGCCAGCGTCGTGGCCGGCTTCTCTGCCGCCTGGTTCCTCGGGTTCTGAAGGGGCTACTCCTCGCCCTCGGCGCCGCTTGGCTCGGCGTCCCCCACGGGTTGACGGGCTGCGCGTCTCAGGCCCCGACGCACGTTCCGGCCGCCCCGTACCACCCGGCGGGCGCCCAGCGCCTCCGCTCCATCGGGGCGGAGGAAGAGCGCGGCCCCTCCGCTTCGGGACCCCAGGCGGAAGTAGCGGGCGGCCGTTCTCAACACCTCGGTCTCCTTGCCCGGTGGCAGGTACAGGGGCGTCCGCCCTTCCTCGGCGAAGAGCCAGCCGGTCTGGGCCTGGGTCATGGTCGTGGGGTCGAGCGTGTGGACCGTCTCGCCCTCCGAGGGGAACCGGATGGGCGTCGGATCGTCCTTCCTCCAGGGGACCACGTGGACGTCGGCATCGCTCACGGCCTTGGCGAGCCTGTCCAGGTGCAGGTCGAAGGTTCCCTCCTCCGTGCGGTCGATGCCGACGACCACGCGCCACGGAAGGGCCGCCACGAAGTCCTGGCCGAAGTACCGGGTGGCCGCTGCTGCGAACTCCGCACGGCTGCCTGCAGCCTGGAGCACGGGCACCTTGCCCTGCTCGGCCAGGATCCAGCCGGTTCGAGAGGTGGTGAAGGTGGAGAGATCCAACTGGTGGACGACCTCGGGCGTGCCGTCGGACTGGGGATCCGCGAGGATGGGCACCCTCGTACCGTCCGGCCCGGCGAAATAGGTGGCGTACACATCGAGCTTCGCCGCGGCTCGGACGATGTCCTGGACATGGCTCCGGAAGGCCGGGTCTCCGTCTGGATCGTAGACCACGACGGCCTTCCAGTGCGGCTCCTCGGCCACGACCGCTTCCGGCTCCGGCGCGGGTGGAGGGGGTTCGGAGCGGCACGCAGCGAGGGCCAGGGCCAGGACGATCAGGGCAGGAGGCATCGTGTGTCCTTTCAGAAGTCTGTTTGAAGCAGGTCCTCGGCGGTCTTCTGGCCAACCTCCCCACCCAACTCCGAGGGGGCGGTCCCGGGAAGGAGCGGGTAGGCTCGTCCGCCGGTGGCCACACGGCCGGTGGCCTCGTCGATGGGCACCGTGACCACGCCGGTCAACGGGCCGAACCGGGGTGCCGTCTCCTTCGGGACGGCGGCCTTCATGACGTCCATCCAGATGGGCAGGGCGGTGTGGCCACCCGTGAAGGAGAGGCCCATGGATTTGGGCTGGTCGTAGCCGACCCAGGAGCACCCGATGACCGCCGGGTTGTATCCGACGAACCAGGCATCGAAGAAGTCGTTGGTCGTGCCCGTCTTGCCCGCCACCTCGAACCCGAGGCGGTTGGTGGCCGCGCCGGTGCCGCCGGTGGCCACCTCCCGGAGCAGCCAGTGGACGATGCTGGCCACGCCCGGCTCCAGCGCCTCCGGCCACGATTCGGGCGCCTGCCAGGCCTCGATGACGGTGCCGTCCCGGTCCACCACCCGGTCGATCCAGTGCGGCTCCACGAGGTGCCCTCCGGTGGCGAACGCCGTGTAGGCCCGGGTGAGCTCCACCATCGTGAGCGACGAGGATCCGAGGCCCACCGAGAGGTCGCAGACACGGCAGACCGTGCGGCCCTCGCCGTCCTGCCGCGCATCCACGCAGGGGTCGTTCTCGGGCATCGCCTCCTGCCGGATCCATGGGCACACGCGGAGGTTCACGTCGCAGGAGTGGCACCAGACCCGCCCGTCCGAGACCACGGGTTCGTCGAGACAGGTGAGGCCCGATGTCCGCTCCACCATCGGGCAGCTGGCTGGGTCGCAGGCCTCGCACCAGGACATCCCCTTCACGGGCGAGGGGGCGCGGGTGCCGGGGCACTCGGCCGTCTCGCGGATGTGCGTGCGGCTGCAGGTGGGACGGTCGTACCCGATCCGAAGTCTGGGCCCGGCCAGTTGAAACACCGGTTCCAGGCCGATACGGTCGAGAACGCGCACCGTGCAGACGTTGCGGGACAGCTGCAGCGCCTTGCGCAACGTGATGTTGCCCAGGTATTCCTCTCCATAGTTGGAGGGCTTCCAGAGCTTGTCGTTCAGCGTGTTGAACACGAGCGGCGCGTCCTGGATGATCGTCGCCGAGCTGACCTTGCGCGTACCGATGGCCGCCGCGTAGACGATGGGCTTGAAGGTGGACCCGACCTGTCGCCGAGCCTGGACCGCCCTGTTGAACTCGGTCTTCTCGAAGTCGTACCCACCCACCATGGCCTGCACGCCGCCGTCCTCGAGACGCCACAGCAGGAAGGCCGCTTCCAGCGCTGGCGCCTGGTAGATGCGCGCCGCCACGAACGGCCCCGGACCCGCTGCTTCGTAGCCCGCCAGCGCCTTCACGCTCCCAGCCGCCAGGGCCTCCACCGTGACCTGCACCCGGTCGCCCCGGGAGAAGGCCCGCGTCAGGTCGTCCTGCTCCCGGTACCTCGCGATGCGCGCCGGGTTCGGCACGTAGGTCCAGGCCGTCCAGGAGCGCGGCACGAGGCCGCGGTGGGTCCCGATGCCCACCACGAGGTGTTTCGGCTGGGCCTCCAGCACGACCGCCTCGTACCGCTGGCCCTCCTCCAGCACCGACCGCTCCGGGACCGGATCGTAGCCCCCTCGACCCCCGGTCCGGTCCGCCACCCGGAGGTTCCGCTCGGACCAGGTCTTCCGGAGCGCCTGCTCCTGGGCGTCGAGGTGTGCTCGGATGGCCTCCTCGGACTCGAGGTGCTCCGCGGCACCCCGCCACCCCACGAGGTTGTCGGCCTCGAGCACCCGCTGGACCACGGACTCCTGGGCGGCCTTCTGCAGGTCGAGGTCGCAGGTGCTGCGTACCTCCAGGCCGTCGTTGTACACCTTGTCGAACCCGTAGGTCTCCACCAGGTAGCGCCGGATGTGCTCTGTGAACCACGGGGCCTGGAGGAGGAACTCGTTGCGGCGCCGGGAGATGGGCACGACCTCGGCCAGGGCTTCCTCGAACGTGTGCCGATCGATGAGCCCCTTGTCGAGCATCTGGCCGAGGACGTACTCCTGGCGTGCGCGGGCTGCCTGCCAGTCGCGTAGCGGCGAGGTCTCGCTGGGACGCTGGGGCAGGCCCGCGAGAAGGGCGGCCTCCGCGAGCGAGAGGTCCTGGACGTGCTTGTCGAAGTAGGTGCGGGCCGCGGCCTCTACCCCGTAGGCGCCGGATCCCAGGTAGATCTGGTTGAGGTACAGGTAGAGGATGTGCTCCTTGGAGAAGGCCTCCTCGATGCGCCGGGCGAGCACCATCTCCTTGATCTTCCGCGAGTAGCGCTTCTCGCTGGACAGGAGGAAGTTGCGGGCCACCTGCTGGGTGATGGTGGAGGCGCCCTGGGCCTTCTTGAACCTCAGGACGTTGCGGCCCACGGCGCGGGCGATGCCCATGGGGTCCACGCCGGCGTGTGTCCAGAAGGAGGCGTCTTCCGAGGCGATGAAGGCGTCCTGTACGTGTGGGGGGATCTGTTCGATCGGAACGACGTAACGTCGCTTCTCGTAGATCTCCCCCAGGAGTCGGCCGCGAGCGTCGTAGACCACCGTGACCGTGGGCGGTCGATAGGTCGCGAGGATCTCCAGCGTGGGAAGGTCCCGGCTCAAGAACCAGACGACGGCCACGATCGAGAGGATCCCCACGCCGAGGAGCGCCAGGAGAACCAGGAGCACACCGAAGATCCGGGATCCGCGTACGATCCGTGCGGGCGGGGACGGAGGGGGACGCGGGAGGGTGCGCTCGGGCAGGCTCGGGGGAGAGGAACGAGGGATGGGCGGCCGCGGGGATTGGCCCGGAGGCACGGGAGGCGGCACCACCACGTGCGGAGGTCGCGCGGGCGGCGGGGACCCGACCGGCGGAGGCGCCTTCCCCCCTGCCGGCGAAGGCTCGGTCGGACGCGTCGATGCTTCATCCTGCATCTCGGCCAGGATCCGCGGCGGGTACTGGACCGACAAGACCTGCCCGCACCGGCAGCGGAGCAGGGTGCCGGGGGCCGGAAGCGGATCCCGGAGCGTGTGGACGGTCCCGCACGACGGACAGGTGAGCTTCAGGGCCATTAGGGACGCCGGGTCGCGTCCTCCTTACCCCATGGGACAGGCCGGGCCAATGGACGCGGCGCGCTCCAGAACGCCTCCGCGCGCCCCCGGTGAGGTGTCGATCCCCCTTCTCGGGCGTCCTGCCCCGATCGCGGGGTCCAAAACGCCCCAAGCCTGCGTCACATCCGATGTCGACGGCCATCTTGGGTGCCGATTCGTCCTTGACGGTTCGAGGAGCGGGCGATAACGGACGAGCCTTTTGTCCGTTCCTCCTCCGGTTCTCCCGAAGGGTCGTTTTACGGGCTTCAAAAGCAGTTTATCCCTGTCACCCCCCAACAAAGGAAGCGGCATGAGCACCGACGCCAAGGGCATGACCTCGATGATGGTCGAGAACCGGGTCTTCCCGGTCCCCGAGAACATCCGCCGACGCGCCTGGATCCAGTCGATGGAGCAGTACCGGGAGATGTACGATCGCTCCGTCAACGACCCCGAGGGATTCTGGGCAGACATCGCCTCCGAGTTCTGGTGGGCGAAGAAGTGGACCAAGGTCCGCGAGTACGACTGGACCGGGGACATCTCCATCCAGTGGTTCAAGGACGGAAAGACCAACATCACGGTCAACTGCCTCGACCGCCACCTGGAGTCGCGGGGCGACCAGGTCGCGATCCACTGGGAAGGCAACGAGCCGGGCGAGGAGCGGGCCATCACCTACCGCGACCTGTACACCGAGGTGTGCAAGCTCGCGAACATCCTGAAGGACCGGGGCGTCAAGAAGGGTGATCGCGTCTCCATCTTCATGCCCATGGTCCCCGAGCTGGTGGTGGCCACGCTGGCCTGCGCCCGCATCGGCGCCATCCACTCCGTGGTGTTCGGTGGGTTCTCCGCCGACTCGCTCAAGGATCGCATCGTCGACTCCGGTTGCACCACGCTCCTCACCACGGACGGTACCTTCCGTGGCAACAAGCCGGTGCCGCTCAAGGCCTCTGCCGACAAGGCCATGGAGGGAGCCCTCCACGAGGGCACGAAGGTCACCACCTGCCTGGTCGTGCGCCGCGTGGGCGAGGGCAAGGGCATGGACACGTTCATGCAGCCGGGCCGGGACCTCTGGTACCACGAGGCCATGGAGACGGCGAAGCCCGAGTGCCCGGCGGAGATCATGGACGCCGAGGATCCGTTGTTCATCCTCTACACCTCCGGCTCCACCGGGAAGCCGAAGGGCGTGCAGCACACCATCGGCGGGTACATGGTCTACACCGCCGCCACGTTCAAGTACATCTTCGACTACCACGACGGCGACGTCTTCTGGTGCACGGCCGACATCGGCTGGGTCACCGGCCACTCCTACATCGTGTACGGCCCGCTCGCGGTGGGCGCCACCGAGGTCATGTTCGAGGGCGTGCCGACCTACCCCACGCCGTCCCGCTTCTGGGAGATCGTGGACAAGTACAAGGTCACCCAGTTCTACACCGCCCCCACCGCCATCCGGGCACTCATGGCCCAGGGGGACGAGTGGGTCCACAAGTGCGACCTCTCCAGCCTCCTCCTCCTCGGATCGGTGGGCGAGCCCATCAACCCCGAGGCGTGGATGTGGTACTACACCAACGTCGGCAAGGGACGCTGCCCCATCGTGGACACCTGGTGGCAGACCGAGACGGGCGGAATCCTCATCAACCCGCTCCCCGGCGCGTTCCCGCTCAAGCCCGGCAGCGCCACGCTGCCCTTCTTCGGGGTGGTCCCGAAGATCCTCCGCGACGACGCCTCCGAGTGCAACGTGAACGAGGGCGGCAAGCTCGTGATCATGGAGCCCTGGCCCGGGATCATGCGGACCGTCTACGGTCAGCACCACCGGTTCAAGGAGACCTACTTCTCCATGTACAAGGGGATCTACTTCACGGGCGACGGCTGCCGGAAGGACGAGGACGGCTACTACTGGCTCATGGGCCGCGTGGACGACGTCATCAACGTGTCCGGCCACCGCATCGGCACCGCCGAGGTCGAGAGCGCACTCGTGTCCCACCCGCTCGTGGCCGAGGCCGCCGTCGTCGGGATGCCCCACCCCATCAAGGGCCAGGGCATCTACGCCTTCGTGACGCTCAATCGCGGCACCCCGAAGAGCGAGGACCTCAAGAAGACCCTCCTCACGCACGTCCGCAAGGAGATCGGCCCCATCGCGCAGCCCGACAAGCTGCAGTTCGCGGACGCCCTGCCCAAGACCCGGTCGGGGAAGATCATGCGCCGCATCCTCCGCAAGATCGCCGAGGGCGAACCCGAGAACATCGGCGACACGACCACCCTCGCCGATCCGGCGGTGGTCGAGGATCTCCTCAAGAACATGCAGTAGCCCCCACCGGCGCAAAGCGAGGCCGCGGACCTGCACACAGGCCGCGGCCTTCGTGCATCCGGTCTCGGGGGACCTGCGCTCGGCCGAGTCGGTACCCTTTGAATCCTGGCCTGGATCAGGGTAGGTGGACGGCCCTGTAGCGATCGTCGTGCTGGAACCCGTTTCTTCGGAGGTCCCCCGTGTCGGAGCAGAAGGTCCAGAACCGCTGGTGGGTAGTCGTCGGAGCCATCCTCATCCAGCTCTGCCTCGGTGCCATCTACGCCTGGTCCGCCTTCACCGGCATCCTCAAGGAGGCCGACTGGAGCAAGGCGGAGACCCAGATGGTCTTTTCCGCCGGACTCGCGCTCTTCGCCATCGTCATGGTGATCGCGGGCCGCATGATGCCCAGGGTCGGGCCCCGCAAGCTGGCCATCGGCGGCAGCGTGGTCCTCGGCGTCGGCTACATCCTCGCCGGGCTCATCGGTGCGACCTCGTTCTGGCCCGTGTTCCTCCTCATCGGGGTCGTGGGCGGCGCGGGCATCGGCCTCGCCTACGTGGTCCCCATCGCCGTGGGCATGCGCTGGTTCCCCGACAAGAAGGGCCTCATCACGGGGCTCGCCGTGGCGGGCTTCGGGTTCGGTGCCACCCTCTGGGTCATGCTGGCCGGTCCCTGGGCCCACCTCCTCGAGAACATCGGCCTCGGGAACACCTTCGTCCTCTACGGGGTGATCTTCCTCGTGGCCGGATCCATCGGCGGTCTGTTCATGACCTGGCCGCCCGACGGCTGGAAGCCGGCCGGCTGGAATCCACCCGCACCCGTGGCCGGCAAGGCCATGGCGGGCTCGGAGGACTTCACCGCCGGCGAGATGCTGCGCACCCCGCAGTTCTACATGATCTTCACGACGTTCCTCTTCGGAGCCGGCGCGGGCCTCATGGTGATCGGCAACATCAAGCTCTTCGGCAACCAGGAACTGGTCGCGGCGGGCCTCACAGAGGAGGCCGCCACCGCGGCCACCTCCCTGGCCATGGGCGTGTTCTACGCGCTCGCCAACGGTCTGGGCCGCATCGTCTGGGGCACCATCAGCGACAGGCTGGGCCGCAAGGCCTCGCTCGTGCTCATGACCGCCATCCAGGGCGTCATGGTCATCCTGTTCCAGTGGATGGCCGGGACCACGGGCCTCCTGTACCTGGGCGCCGCGCTCATCGGCTTCAACTTCGGCGGCAACTTCGCCCTGTTCCCCACGATCACGGCCGACACCTTCGGCACCCGGAACGTGGGGGCGAACTACGGCTGGGTCTTCCTCGCCTACGGCTTGGGAGGCATCATCGGCCCGATCATGGCCGGCAGGCTCGGCGACGCGGGGCGCTTCAGCCTGGCCTTCACGATCTGCGGCGCGGCCTGCCTCGTGGCAGCCCTGATCATCGCCCTGGTCAAGCCCGCGCGCAAGGCCGCGTAGGGGCGGGATCAGGGCGCGGGATCGGGCAGATCCACCACGCCCTCGGGCAGGAGCGCCCGGGCGTCCCCACGGACGATCTCCAGGGCGGAGGGCATGCCCCGCATGGCTCGGGAGGCTCCGGTATCGATGCCCACCACGGCACCTTGGCACCGGGCCACGGGTCGGCCGCCGTCCTGCACGGTGTGCCCCACGACCATGCGCCGTGCCCCGAGCACACCGAGGACATCGCTCGCCTCCCGGCAGGCCTCGGCCTCGGGGTCCCTCAGGTAGCCACGGTACCACAGGGGTCCCTTCTTCCCCAGGATGGGCCCGTCTCCCGCCGCCAGCGCCTGGCGTACGGCCTCGTTGATGCCCTCCACCCCGAGCGAGGCCCACTCCCGTGGCACGCCGGCGTGCACGAAGACGGTCTCGCCCACCCGCACGACCGCGTCGAGATCCCTTAGCCGGCGTCCGTAGGCACCCCGGGGAGACAGCGCGGTCCGACGGGCCTCGGGTCCGCCGAAGGCGGCCTGGTCCCCGGCGGTCGCCGAGAGGCAGTCGCCCTGCAGGTTGAGGACCTCGTGGTTGCCCAGGAGCTGGATGACCCGCCCCCCCACGGCCGAGGCCTCCTCCTCGAGGCGGTCCAGAAGGTCCAGGATGGTCCGCACGTCGTCCGCCCGATCCATGACGTCGCCGGTCTGGACGAGCACGGTCGTCCCGCCCGTCCAGCGATCGTCGGGGCCGATGAGATCCGCGAGGCGCAGGGCGGTGCGGGTGGCGGCGGCATCCCCGTGGAGATCGCCCACCGCCACGATGCGCTCCGGTTCGGCCGACGCCGGAGGGCCCGCCGCGATCTGGGCAACGGCGAGCGCACACACGAGCAAGGCTCTCGGCGCGGAGTACGTGGGGCGGTGGGCGTCAGGCATCCTTCGAACCTCCGGAGGGTCACGGGCATGGCTTCCGTGGGGCCGCCAGGACGTTATCTCCCTTCCCCGAGACGGACATATCCGCCGCTCGTTCCACGGAGTGCCGTGCATGGTCGCCCCCGTCCTCCTCGATCGCCTGATGGAGACCTCGGTCCGCAAGGGCGCCCGGGCGGCCGACGTCCTCCTCGTGGAGTCCGCCACCCTCTCCTTAGGGTGGCGCGAGGGCCGCGTGTCCTCCCCTTGCGAGGGGGTCACCACGCGTCTGTCCGGCCGCGTCTTCCTGTCCGGTGGGCGCCAGGCTCCCTTCGCGGTCGACCTGCCCGGACCGCTCGACGCCGCTGCTCTGCTCGATCGAGCCGACGCTCTGCTCGACGGCGCGATCGGAGCGGCTCGGGAGGCCCCCCCCGACCCGCATGCCGCTCCGGCCGACAGGTACGATCTCGACGTGCGAGGCCGCGCCTTGGAGGACCGCCGCCATCGGACCCTGACCCTGACGGACCGCATGGAGGTCGTCACGTCCAACGTCGAGGGGTGCCAGGCATCCGACCCCGGTGTGGTGCCGGAGTCCGTGGAATACGAAGAATCCAGGTTTTCACGGTCCTTCGCGAGTACCCGCGGCGTCTCGGCTTCCGAGGCGTCCACGCGGTACCGGGCGTGCGCGACCGCTCGCATGGGGCCCTCGGGGCGCCTCCACCGCCGAGAGATCGCGACCCGGCAGTTCGCCAATCTCGCGTCCGTTCCGTTCGGCTACGAGCTGGGGTCTCGCCTCTCCGTACTCCACCGGCCTGCCCGACCCTTCGAGGCGCCGGTCCCGGTACTCATGCGCCCGTCCTGCACCGCACACCTCGTGGCCTGCCTGGCCCCCGCGTTCTCCGCCGCCTCGGTCTTCGACGGCCGTTCGTTCCTCGCTGGCCTGCTGGGCCAACGCCTTGCGAGTCCTCTGCTCCACGTCATCGACGACCCTGGGCTTCCCGGCGCGCTGGAGAGCCGCTCCTTCGACGACCAGGGCGTTCCGCCCTCCCCGGTGGTGATCCTCCGGGAGGGCGTGGTCGCCGGGTTGTTCGTGGATCCACGAACCGCTCGGGCGCGGCACCTGCAGCCCACCGGCCACGTGGTGGGCGGCGAAACCCGACCCTCCAACCTCGTGGTGCGACCGGGGGGGCGTACGCGCAACGCCATCGGCATGGACCTGCGCGACTACCTCGTCCTCGACACCTTCCATCGACCCGAGCCGTTGGACCGCACCACGGGTCACCTGGACACCCCGTGCGACTGCATCGTCTACCGGAACCACAAGGCCGAGGGAGCACTCCTGGGCCTCTCCCTGTCCCTTCCCGTCCGCAGCCTCCTCTCCAGCGTGGTGGAGGTCGCCGCTGATCAGGCTCGCTACGGCGAGGTGGACGCCTGCACACTCGTGATCGGCGGCCTCGAGCTGGGGGCCTGATCCGGCGCGACCGAACCACCGCAGGCGGTGAGGTGGGCCTCGAGATCCCGGAGGATCTGGCGGGCCGGGCCCAGTCGCCCCTGGCGGATGCAGCGCTTGTAGGCCCTCCACAGCTCGCCCAGGAAGGCATCGTCCACCCAGCGGTGATCCTGGGGCGCCGGATCGTCCGGCAGCGTCGAGGGGGGTCCCGTGAGACGCCGATCGTGGAGCTGGTGCAGGGCTTCCACCAGAGAAGCGCCCGCCTTCTCGCTCCTCCGACGACGGAGCTCGCAGTAGATCCGCCACACGTCGGCCTCGGGCATCGTCCCGGCCACAGGGCCGAGCGCGTGGACCCGGAGGATCCGCACGAGATCGCGCGAAGAGGACTCGAAGCCTGCCTGGATCGTCATGATCGTTCTTTGCGCCACGTGCGGTGCGGGACCCTGCGAAGCGGAGGCAACGGCCGGAGGATACCACAGTTCTCGCGACCGCCCTGCCCTTCGTCTCGCGAGTGGGGCGAACGGGCCATCGGGATGAAGATCATCGGGGGATACCCGTCCAACCGACCGCCTCTCTGTTCGGGGCGCCCGAACGGCGCTACGTGTTTCTGCCCTCGGAGCCGATCATGCACCGCATCCTCCTTCCCCTCCTCCCCCTCCTGGCGGCCTGTTCGGAACTCGACCCCTACCTGCCTACCGTGACGTTCGATCGCCTGGACGTGAAGTCCGTCGACTGGGCGGAGATCAGCACGGACTTCGTGTTCCGGGTCGACAACCCCAACCCCGTGGAGGTCCCGCTCGCGCGGTTCGACTACAGCCTCGTGCTGGGTGGCGTGGAGCTGTTGTCCGGCGACGATCCGGACGGCCTGGTGCTCCTGGCCAGCGACGCGAGCGAGCTGGCCCTCCCCGCGGATCTCGTGTTCGCCAGCGTCTACGAGACGGTCCAGGCGGTCCGGGGCGACGACGCGGTTCCGTTCGTGCTGTCCGGGTCCTTCGGATTCGACACGCCCGTGGGCCAGGTCGACGTGCCCTACGATGCGGACGGCGACTTCCCAGCTTTGAGAACGCCCGCCATCGACCTCGGCACGCTCCGGGTCACGAACCTCTCGGTCACCGAGATCGACCTGGGCCTCGATCTCCACATCGACAACGATCACGGCTCCACGCTCTGGTTCCAGGACTTCGACTACACGGTCTCTCTCGCGGGCACCCAGGCTGCGGAGGGCCTGGTGGACCTGGGCGGCGTGGAGGGCGCGTCGCTGGAGACGGTGGAACTGCCCATCACGATCGACAACCTCAGCGTGATCTCGGCCCTCTACGACGTCCTCACGGGGGATGCCGTCCAGGTCGGCCTCGACGCCGTCAGCAACGTGGACACCCCGTTCGGCATGGTGCCGCTCGCCGTGGACGAGAGCGGCAACGTCGACATCGGCGAGTAGCGCCTCCCGTTTGGGGAGCCTGCCGGGCACGGCGCAGGCGACCGGGGCGAGCCCTCCGTTCAGGTCACCAGCCGGAGCCGCGGAGGTTCGGCGGGCTCGGCCGGGGCGACCGGAGGCTCCGGGAGGAACACGACCTGCTCGATCGCGGACCAGGGGAAGACGCAGGTGTACACGCCGTCGAAGGACAGGCGGAGCTCCACCCCCTCGGGAAGATACCGTGCCCGGTTGTATGGGTGGTACGCCGCTTCCAATCGAATCGGGACTCGCTGTGGGAACCGGTCGAGGACCGCGCGCGGGACGCCGCTCGTGCGGAGGTCGGCGGTGCGGGCGTGGAAGAGCATGTCGATGCCGCAGGCGAACCCCAGGCGAAGGCACTGCTCGGCCTGTATGCCGTCGGGATCGGGGGCCCAAAGCGCTGCGCCCTCCGGCTGGAGGGGCGTGGCGATCTCGGGCCCCGCGTCGTCGGGTGCCCCTCGATCCTCGGCTGCCAGCCCGGCCGGAAGGCCCATCTCCTCGGGAGTGAACTGCATGGCCTCGACCATGGCTGAGAACGCATCCACCGTCAACGGCACGCGACCTGCCAGGATCTGGCGGAGCCGGGGGCGCTCCACCCCAATCTTCGAGGCCAGCACGGCCGTGTTCCATCCGCGGCGCTTCAGGCCCTCCCGGATCCGGGCGAGGAGGAGCTCGCTCTGGCGGGCGTCGGTCATGGGGATCTCCCGGGATTCGGGCGGGCGTCTCACTTGTTGACGTTCACCGTGGCGCCCTTCCAGTTCTGCAGGGCGCTCGCTTCCAGCGTCGCCATGATCCCGGCCCCGGCCACGACGTCCGACCCCGCGTCGATCGAGACCGACTTGGACGCCTTGAGCTCGAAGTCCATGCACTTGAGGGAGATCTTCTGGGACGCCTCGTGCGTGAGTTCCTCGTCGGCGGTGGCGGTGAGTGTCGAGGCCGGCGCGTCGAGGACGACGGAGACCGTCTCGTTACAGGCGACGACCTCGATCTTCTCGGAGCCTTGCGTGTCGTCGAAGGTCGCCTCGTGGCCGGAGCGGGAGTGGAACGTACGCAGGGTGTTGTCCCCGTCTTCGTTTCCATACGGCGGCGTGTCCTCGCCGTTGTGGAGGGCACCCAGCACGTAGGGCGTGAGCGTCTGGTAGGCGAAGCCCACCAGGACCTCGGTCCCGATCTCCGGGAGGACCACCATGCCACGGTCCTTCCCGGCCATCGGTCGGATCGTGCGGGCCCAGCACGACTCCACGGGCGGGTCGCTGTCCACCGGGTACTCCACCTTGATCCGGCCGAGGTTCTCCGGGTCCTTGTTGTCGGTCACGATGCCGACGACCACTCCGGGGATCATGGGTGCACCCGCTAGTTGATGTTGACGATGGAGCCCTTGGCGGTGAGCGTAGTCCCGGCCTCCACGTCGAGGTTGGCGCCGGCCTTCAGCTTCAGGTTCGTGCCGGCGTCGATGGAGACCGCGCCGTCGGCCTTGAGCTCGAAGTCGGCGCACTTGAGGGCGATCTTGCTTCCTGCCTCCAGGACGATGTCCTTCTGGGTCTGGACCGAGAGCGTGTTGGCCGAGGCGTCCAGCACGACCCGGACGCCCTCGTCGGGTGTGACGAGCTCGATCTTCTCGGCACCGTCCGTGTCGTCGAAGGTCAGCTTGTGGCCGGATCGGGACTTGAACACGCGGAGGTTGTTGTCTCCGTCCTCGTTCGCGTACGGCGGCGTGTCCTTCCCGTTGTGGAGGGAGCCCAGCACCACGGCGTGGTTGATGTCTCCGTGGACGAACGCCACGAGGACCTCGTCGTCGATCTCCGGGATCGCGACCCACCCCCGGTCCTGTCCGGCCATGGGCGTGACCACGCGGGCCCAGAAGGACTCGGGCATGTCGGGCAGGGTGGGGAACTTGACCTTCACGCGGCCCAGGTGGTTCGGGTCCTCGTTGTCGGTGACGAGCGCCTCCACGAGCCCGGGCATCTGGCCGGAGAACGGCCGGCCGAGCCGGTCGGTGACCTTGGGCACGAGAACCTCCTGGGCCAGGGACCGGGTGAGTATAGCGGGCGGGTGGCAGGGGGGTCAAAAGACCTTGACCCGCGGCGCGAGCACGAGTAGAGTCCTACCGACCGACCGTCGGTCGGTAACCGAGACCGCATGACCCATCCCCGCCACTCCGGTCCCGCACGACGCGACGAGATCCTCGACGTGGCCCGTCGGCTCTTCATGACTCGGGGCTACGAGCACACCTCTATCCAGTCGATCATCGCCGAAGTCAGAATCGCCAAAGGTACCTTCTACCACCATTTCCAATCCAAGGAGGGTCTGCTCGAGGCCCTCGTGGATCGCCTGCAGGTGGAGGGTACCGCGCTGCTCGCGCCGGTACTGGACGACCCCTCGCTCGACGCTCCCTCGAGGCTGCGTACCGTGTTCACCCGGGTCGGCGCCTGGAAGACCCTGCAGCGCGACCTGTTCGCCGACCTCGGGCGGACGCTCTACGCTCCGGCCAACGCCGCGCTCCTGGCCCGGCTCACCGCCGCCACCCTCGACGCCATGGATCCGGTGCTCGCACGGATCCTGGAGGAGGGCGCGGCCCAGGGCGCGTTCCAGGTCACCGACGCACCGAACACCGCACGCATCGTCACCCGGATCGGGGTCTCGCTGGCCGAGGTCTTCGGCCAGCGCCTCCTCGCCGGGGATCGCGGACCTGGGGTGGTGGCGGATCTTTGCGCCACCTGCAGGGCGCACCACGAGGCCATCGAGCGCGTGCTCGGCGCACGCCCCGGTTCGCTCTGCCTGATCGACGACGCCGTGCTCAATCCCTGGTTCGACCCGGAGGCTCCATGAACCTGTTCGTCATGGCGTGGCGCAACATCTGGCGGAACCAGCGCCGTACGCTGGTCACGGTCGCCGCCATGGGCCTCGCGCTCTTCGTGGAGCTCGTCTACTCGGGGCTCATCCAGGGCATCCTCGAGAACATGCAGGACGACTTCATCGAGCTGGAGACGGGCCACCTGCAGGTGCACACGCCGGCCTTCCTGGATCAGCCGTCCCTGCACGAGTTCCTGCCCGACGCCGAGGCCATCCTGGCCAGGATCGACGACCTGGGGTACCCGGCCGCGCCCCGCCTGATCGGCGGAGGTCTCGCCGCCTCCGGGGAGTTCTCCTCGGGCGTCACGCTCCGGGGCCTCGACCCCGCGCGGGAGTCCGGGATCACCCGCCTGGCGGCGCACGTCCAGGAAGGGGTCTGGCTCGATCCAGCCGACCCCAAGGGCGTCGTGGTGGGCCGGGGGCTCGCCCGCACCCTCTCCTTGGGCATCGGCGGCGAGCTGATCGTGCTCTCCCAGGGCACCGACGGCAGCGTGTGCAACGACCTCTACACGGTCCGGGGCGTGCTCGGGAGCGTGGCCTCGGGCACCGATCGGGGCACGGTCTTCATGCTCGCCGACGCGTTCCGCGAACTCCTGGTCCTGCCCGACGGCGCCCACGAGATCGTCGTGCGTCGGCCGCCCGAGGTCACGCTGGACGACGCCAAGGCTGCGGTGGAGGGCGTGGCCGGCGAAGGGGCACGGGTCATGACCTGGCGCGAGATCCAGCCCGTGGTCGGGCAGATGCTGGACTCCACCGAGGCCATGATGACCGTCATCTACCTCATCCTGTACCTGGCGGTGGCCATTCTCGTGCTCAACGCCATGCTCATGGCCGTCTTCGAGCGGATCCGCGAGTTCGGCGTGCTCAAGGCCATCGGAGCGGGGCCTTTCCGCGTGTTCGGCCTCATCCTGGTGGAAAGCCTGCTCCAGGCGGCCCTGGCCACGGTCGTCGGAGGCGCGCTGGCCGCTCCCGCCATCTGGTTCATGGCCACCCGCGGCATCGATGTCGGGGCCATCGGCGGGATCGACATGATGGGCGTGGCCCTGCGCCCGATCTGGCAGGGGATCTACACCCCTCAAAACCTGCGCCTCCCCGTCATCCTGCTCTTCGTGATCGTGACCCTGGCGGTGCTCTACCCGGCGCTGAAAGCCGCCCGGATCCAGCCCGTCCAGGCCATGCGGCAGAATCGATAGGAAGGAGGCATCCATGCGTGGACCCGCCCTGTACGTCCTGGCCTGGCGCAACCTGTGGCGACACCGGCTGCGCACGGCCCTGACGCTCGTGGCGATCGCCTTCGGAGGCTTCTTCGCCGTGATCATGACCGCCACCCACGACCGCTCCTTCGCGGACTTCGTCGACACCGCGGCGCGCCTGGGATCCGGTCACGTGGCGATCCAGCACCCGGACTACGCGGACAGGCCCACGCTGGCCCACACCGTCCGGGGCACCGACGAGAAGCGGGCCGTGGCCGAGTCCGATCCTCGGGTGTCCACGGCCGTGGAGCGCACCTCGGGCACGACCATGCTCTCCACGACCGAGGACAGCTTCGGCGCCCTGTTCATCGCCTTCGACCCCACGGCGGAGACCGAGCAGACCATGCGGTTCCGGGACGCGGTGGTGGCCGGGGAGATGTTCCCTACGGCCGACGCGAAGGGGATCGTGCTTGGCAGCACGCTCGCGAAGAACCTCGGGGCGACGCTCGGCGACAAGATCGTGTACACCCTGACCGACCGGCACGGCGAGATCGTGGCCGGCATGGAGCGTCTCTCGGGCATCCTCACCACCCACACGCCCAGTCTCGACGTGGGCCTGGCCCTGCTGCCCCTCGGCACCGTGCGCCAGGCGTTGGGCTACGGGCCCGAGGAGGCCACCCAGGTCGCGGTGTTCCTCTCGGATTCCCGGCAGACGCACAAGGTGGCCAAGCGCCTCGTGCCCCTGATCCCAGACGCAGCGGTCCTCACCTGGGATCGGGTCATGCCCGAGATCCGCTCGTTCATCGCCATGAAGATCGGAGGCGGCCGGTTCATGGCCGTCGTCGTCGCGATCCTCGTCTGTGCCGGCATCTTCAACACCCTCTTCGTCTCGGTCCTGGAGCGCATGCGCGAGTTCGGGATCCTCCGGGCCCTGGGGTACTCCTCGGGACAGCTCTTCCGCCTCGTGATGTGGGAGAGCGCGTGGCTCGCGCTCCTGGGCATCGTCGCCGGCACGATCCTGACGGTGCCGGTCTACCTCCCTCTCGCGAAGAACGGCATCGACCTCACGGAGGTCTACACCTCCGGCGGGCAGGCCCTGGAGGTCGCGGGCGTCGGCTTCGACATGGTGCTGCGCATCGGCATCTTCCCCGAGCACGTCCTGTTCATCGCCCTCTGCATCGTCTTCGCCACCCTGGCAGCCGGCCTCTACCCCGCGTGGAGGGTCGGGCACGTCGAACCCGTCGAAAGCATCAAGCTGGTGTGACATGAACGAGAACGGAACCATCGTCGAACTCGAGGGCGTCACCAAGGTCTACCGGCAGGGCACCGTGGACGTGCACGCCCTGCGCGGGCTCGATCTCCGCATCGGCCGGGGCGAGTTCGTGGCCATCTGCGGGCCCTCCGGGTCGGGCAAGACCACGGCCCTCAACCTCATGGGGGCGCTGGACCGGCCCACCTCCGGGACCATCCGCCTGGAAGGCCGTGACCTGGGCGGCCTGTCCCGCCGCGAGCTGGCACGCCTGCGCCGGGACCGCATCGGCTTTGTGTTCCAGGCCTACAACCTCATCCCCGTGCTCTCGGCCCTCGAGAACGCCGAGTCGGTGCTGGTCCTGAAGGGCGTGCCCTCGGCCGAGCGCCATGCGAAGGTCCAGGCGATCCTCGCGGCGGTGGGGCTCGAGGGGCTGGAGCACCGACGTCCCAACCAGATGTCCGGCGGGCAACAGCAGCGGGTCGCCATCGCCCGGGCCATCGCCTCGGATCCGGCCGTGGTGCTGGCCGACGAGCCGACGGCCAACGTGGACTCCGAGACCGCCGAACGGCTCCTGGACCTCATGACCCGCTTGAACCGGGACCAGGGGGTCACCTTCGTATTCTCCACCCACGACCCTCGCGTCATGGGCTACGCGCGCCGCCTGGTGACCCTGGTCGACGGCCGCGTGGCCTCCGACGCTTCCAAGGAGGCCGTCGCATGATCTCCTTCCGCGCCGTCTGTCGTCTCGCCCTCGTGGCCATTTCCCTGTTGCTCGTCTCGGGCCCGGCATTCCCGGCCGGCGCGGACGAGGCCAAGGCCCGCGAACTCCTCGACCGCACCGACGACCTCCACCGAGGCACCTCCAGCCACGGCACGATCACGATGCACGTGAAGACCGCCCGCTACGAGCGCAGGCTCACCATGGAGATCTGGTCCCGCGGGGAGGAGGCCTCGCTCGTGGTCATCCAGGCGCCGCCCAAGGAGGCGGGCACCGCCACGCTCATGGTGGGCGAGGACATCTGGAACTACCTGCCCAAGGTGGATCGGACCATGAAGGTTCCGGCCTCCATGCGCTCCGGCACCTGGATGGGGAGCCACTTCACGAACGACGACCTCGTGAAGGAGTCCCGGATGGCCGACGATTACACGTTCGCCATCACCGCCACGCCCGAGACGGATCCCCAGAAGCACTGGGTGATCGAGTGCATCCCCAAACCCGACGCCGCCGTGGTGTGGGGCAGGGTGGTGGTGCGGATCCGGGCTTCGGACGAGCTGCCGGTCCAGGTCACCTACTGGGACGAGAAGGGCGCGCTCAAGCGCACCATGACCTTCGAGGACGTGCGGACCATCGGCGGGCGCACTCTGCCCGCCCGGATGCGGCTCGTCCCGACCGACAAACCCGACGAGTTCACCGAGGTCACCTACGACGCGCTCGAGTTCGACGTGTCCATCCCTGAATCCACCTTCACCCTCCAGGCCCTGAAGCGATAGGTGCCCGTGGCCCCGTCGTTCCTCCTGGGCCTTCTCGCGATGGCGCACGGTGCCACGCTCGACGTGGGCGGGCACGCCAAGACGTTCGTGCTCGCGGTCTGGCCCTACGAGCACCCGCTCCTGCCCCAGGACCCTTTCGCCCAGAGCACGCTCTCGGGTCGCCTCACGCTGGCGCTGAGGCACGAGGAGTGGCTTCGGGTGGACGTCCACCCCGAGGTGTCGCTCCTGGCGGGCACCCTCTCCGGGTTCGGCAGCATCGCCACCGGCGTGGGCCAAGAGGCGCCCGAGGCCATCCCGCTCACCTGGGACCTCGAAGACAGCGACGCGCTCATCGCCCGTCTCCGCGTGGACCGGGCAGCAGCCACCCTCGCCCGCCCCGGGTTCGAGGCCACACTGGGCCGCCAGCCGATCACGTTCGGCGAAGGCCGACTCTTCACCCCACTGGACCTCGTGGCGCCGTTCACCCCAGCCACCCTGGACACCGAGTACAAGCCGGGCGTGGACGCGTTCCGGGCGGACCTCTTCTCGGGCACGTCCAGCGTGCTGACCGCGGTCGCCGCGTACCTGGGCGACTGGACGCCGGAGGGCTCCGCGCTCGCCCTCCACGGACGAACCACCCTGGCCTCCACGGACCTTGCGCTCTTTGCCGGCCTCGTCTACGGCGAGCCGGTGCTGGGCGCTTCCGCATCGGGCTCCATCGGACCCGTGGGCGTGTACGGCGACCTGGCGGCCACGATCACGGACGACGGCACCCAGGGCCGGGGCGTGCTGGGCCTGCTCTGGCGTCCCACCGACACGACGACGGTCATTGGCGAGGTCTACGGCCAGAGCTTCGGCAGCGGCGATCCAGACGAGTACCTCACCTTCGCAGTCGACGACCGCTGGATGAGGGGCGACCTGTGGCTCTACGGTCACGCCTACGCCGGCCTTTCGGTCGGGCAGGAGATCACCCCGCTCGTGAGCGCGAACGCGCTGGTCCTGGGCAACCTGCTCGACCCCAGCGCACTCGTGGGGGGCACGCTCGCGTGGTCCGCAGCCGAGGATGCCGACCTCGCCCTCGGGATCCTGGCGGGCGCGGGGCAGCGGCCGCACGAGCCGTCCTCGTGCGTCCCGCTCGAGGCGTGCCTCGGCGTCCGCTCCGAGTTCGGCCTGGTCCCGGTGGTCGGGTACCTCCAGACCCGGTTCTACTTCTAAACGTCCCCCGTTCCAAGCGTTCGACCTACCTCAGGTTCCGTTCGTGCGCAGAAGCTGCGCGCACGGATCTCGTCCTACTGCGAGCAGTCGTAGGTAAAGGTGTCGAGCCAGTGCGTGCTCGAGGCGAGGTCGAAGAACTCCTGCGTCCGCACGTTGCCGTAGGCATCGTAGGTGTAGGCATCGCTCCTGTCCACCGTCCCGTCGGCGTCGCTGTCCCGTTCCTCGGTCAGCAGGTTGCCGTCGGCGTCGTAGGTGTAGGCATCGCTCCTGTCCACAATCCCGTCGGCGTCGCTGTCCCGTTCCTCGGTCAGCAGGTTGCCTTGGGCGTCGTAGGTGCAAGTCAAGCGCGAATCCACCGTCCCGTCGGCGTCGGCGTCCAACTCCTCGGTCAGCAGGTTGCCGTCGGCGTCGTAGGTGCAGGTGAAGCGCGAATCCACCGTACCGTCGGCGTCGCTGTCCCGTTCCTCGGTCAGCAGGTTGCCTTGGGCGTCGTAGGTGCAGGTGAAGCGCCAGTCCACCGTACCGTCGGCGCCGTAGTCGTACTCCTCCGTCAACAGGTTGCCATCGACGTCGTAGGTGTAGGTGTAGCGCCAGTCCACCCGGCCGTCGGCGTCGTCGTCCACCTCTGAGGTCAGCCGGAGGCCGTCGGCGTCGTAGGTATGAACCCTACGCGAATCCGGCGTACCGTCTCCGTCGGTGTCTTCTTCCTCGGTCAGCAGGTTGCCGTCGGCATCGTAGGTGCAGGTGAAGCGCCAGTCCACCCGGCCGTCGCCGTCGTAGTCGTACTCCTCGGTCAGCAGGTTGCTGTCGGCGTCGTAGGTGAAGGCGTGGCGCCAGTCCGCTCTGCCGTCGGCGTTCTGGTCGTACTCCTCGGTCAGCAGGTTGCCGTCGGCGTCGTAGGTGAAGGCCCAGCGCAAGTCCACCCGGCCGTCGGCGTTCAGGTCGTGCTCCGCCGTCAGCAGGTTGCCGTCGGCATCGTAGGTGCGAATCGAGCGCGAATCCACCGTACCGTCGGCGCCACAGTCAACCTCCTCGGTCAGCAGGTTGCCGTCGACGTCGTAGGTGTAGGTTCTGCGCACGTCTACCGTGCCATCGACGCCGTCGTCGTGCTCCTCCGTCATCAGCAGGCACCTGCCGCCATTGCCCTCATCGGGGGGAGAAGTGGAGCAACTCGGCATGATGAGAGCTGCGGCGCCACCAAGGAGCACATTCGAAAGCGTGTTCATGGAAGGTTCCCTTCGCAAGATGGTTGCAGTCTACAGGAGACGCCGATGTACCCACAAGTGCTTCGGGCCTGGAGGTGCTCTTGTCCGGGCAGACCCTGGCCGCGTGGGCGGCGTGGCGCATGGGGCGATCCGGGTTGGCGTCGCGGGCGGGAAGAAGTACCCGTCTTGCACAAGACCGTTGACAGGCGATGTGTGCTATCCCCCACCAAGCGGGTGAAGCCCCTCGCATGAGCCGTCCTCGATCGCCAGCGCCGGATCTGCCCCGCCGAGCCCCCTCCGTGCCGGACCCGGCCTGTACGTCCTCGTTCGTCGGCCTCGCGCTTCACCTCGACCGGACCGGGACGGTGATCCGGGCCTGGGGCACGGGCCTGGGGTGGACGGGCCTCGTCGACCCGACGGGACAGCGCTACGACGCGGTGATTCCCGCGGCGATCGTCGAGGCGGCCGATCTCCCCACGCGCATCGGGGAGGCCCTGTCCACGGCGCTGCCCATCCACCTGTCGGGCGTAGAGGTGCTCCAGGGCTCGTCGCCGCTCCACCTGCGGGTGAAGGTCATCCCCCTTCCGGATCGATCGTTCGAGGTCCTGATCCTGTTGGATGACGTCTCGGATGCCGTGGAGGCGGTCGTCCGGGCCGAGCGCCAGGCCTGCCAGGCCCGGACCGCGGTGCTCGCGGCCAACGTGGCACACGAGATGAGGAACCCGCTGTCCGCCCTCTCGCTCGCGCTCCAGGTGGTCGAGGCCTCAGACCCCCGCCACCGATCCGTCCTGGAGAAGGTCCAGGCCCTCGTGGTGCGGCTGGACCGGATCGTGGAGGATCTCGTCGAGTTCTCCCGTCCGCCCCCGGTCACGCTCCGCCTCGTGGACCTCGCGGGACTCGTCCGCGGCGCACTGCCCGCGACCCTTCCGAAAGCCCGCGTCCGCGTCGACGGCCCGGCGATGGCGCTGGCCGATCCATCCCTGTTCCAGCAGGCGCTCGCCAGCCTCCTCGCGAGTGCTCGAGACGCCGCCTCCGCTCCGGATCGGGTCGAAGTCCACGTTGGTCCGGGCCCCCGCGTCGCGGTGTCGGACGACCGGCCCCCGCTGCCTGCCTCCACGCGGGACCGTCTCCTGGCCCCCTTCTCGAGAGTCGGATCCCGCGGGGACGGCGGCCTCGCGCTGGCCACGGCGCGCAAGCTCGTCGAGGCCATGGGAGGAACGCTGGATCTCCCCCCCACGGAGACCCCCCGGTTCACGCTTCGCCTCCGCCTCCCCGCGCCGGAGGGTTCCTCCCCTTTTCGAGCCGGTAGCGGAGGGCATAGCGGCTGATCCCGAGCAGACGTGCGGCCTGGGACTGGTTGCCTCCCGTTCGTGCCATGGCCTGCTCGAGCAGGTTTCGCTCCAGGGCCTCGAGATCCACACCGTGCTCGGGGAGCACGAATCGCGTCTGTATGGGCGTTTCCTCGTCGGCATCCGAAGGGAAGCGCAGCTCCGGGGGGAGGTGGGGCACCAGGATCACCTCCTCGGCCTCCAGGATGACGATGCGCTCCAGCACGTTTCGAAGTTCCCGCACGTTTCCCGGCCAGGCGTAAGCCTGCAGCCGCCGCGAGGCCTCGGGCGAGATGCGCTGCACGTCGCGGGAGAACTTCTGGTTGAAGCGCTGCAGGAAGTGCTGGGCCAAGAGCGGGACATCCTCCCGCCGCGCTCGAAGCGGTGGAATGTTGATCCTCACCACGTTCAGACGAAAGAAGAGATCCTCACGAAACCTTCCCTTTCGGACCTCCTCGCCCAGGTCGCGGTTCGTGGCCGCAATGACTCCGGCGTCGATGTGGATGTCCGCGACCCCGCCCACCCGCTTGAAGCGCCGGTTCTCCAGCGCCCGCAGGAGCTTGGCCTGGGTCCCCAGGGACATCTCGGTGATCTCGTCGAGGAAGAGGGTGCCCCCTCGGGCGAGTTCGAACAGCCCCCGCTTGGTGGTCTTGGCGTCGGTGAACGCGCCCCGCTCGTGTCCGAACAGCTCCGACTCGATCAGGGTCTCGGTCAGGCCCGCGCAGTCGACCTCCATGAAGGGGCCGTTGCGCCGCATGCCGTTCTCGTGGATGGCGTTGGCGATGAGGTCCTTGCCCGTGCCGGACTCTCCGATGAGGAGCACCGTGGGTGCATCCACGGTCTCCAGGCGCCGGAGGGTCTCGAACAGCCTCTGCATCGCTGCCGACTGGCCGATGACGCGATCGTAGGACGAGGCGTGACGGTCCCTCAGGTACCGGACCTGCGCCTCGAGCGAGTGCGCCTTGAGGACCTGCTGGAGCAGGAGCCCCATCTCGCGCAGATCGAAGGGCTTGGCGAGGTAGGCACGCGCCCCCAGGCGAGTCGCCTCCAGAGCCGAATCCACCGCGCCGTGGGCGGTGATCACGACGACCGGCAGGAGGGGATCGGTCTCCTGCAGGTGCTGGAGCACCTCCATCCCGCCCATGCGCGGCATCTTGATGTCCAACACCACCAGGTCCGGCACCTCGGCCGCCACCTGCTCCAGGCACTGCTTGCCGTCCGCGGCCTCTACGACCCGGTAGCCCTCGGCCTGGAGGTACTCCGAAAGCGACCAGCGAATGAGTTCCTCGTCGTCGCACACCAGGATCTTGGTCCTTCCCGACACTTCTGCCTCCCGGGCTCGACGCGTGATCTATATCACTTGTGCGAAAACCAACAGCTCGACCTGGATCTGGGTGTGCTTTTTCACCCACCCACGGACTCCGCGCCTGGATCCGCCCCGGCCTCGACCTCGAATGTCGGGATTCTGCCCGCGATCATGTTCCTGCACCCTATCGGCGGCATGCTTCTTGCTGGATCCTGCGTTCCTTTCAGCGGGGTGATCCATGACGAACGAACGCTGCCCCTGCGTACACCCATGCGCCGAGGCCCACATCAATGCCGCGATCATGCAGCAGGGCGAGTCCTTCCGCTACAAGAGGGGGGACGTGCTGTGGCACCAGGGCGATGCCGCGGACTGGATGCTGGTGGTCTGTACGGGCACCTTGAAGCTGACCCGCGAGTGGCCGGGAGGCCGGGACGTCATCCTCGACCTCGTCCACCGGGGCCAGCTCGTGGGCGCCGGCGCGGCGCTGCCCCAGGCCCGGTACACCTCCACGTGCACCGCCCTGGCCTCGGGCAAGGGCATCCGCATCGATCGACCCCGCCTGCGCACGCTCCTGGAGCACCAGCCGGAGCTCGGCATCACGCTCCTGGAGCTCTCCCACATCCGCCTCCAGTCGTTCGTGGATCGGCTGGAGGAGATGGCCCATGGGCCCGTGGAGCAGCGCCTCGCCCGCGTGCTGCTCCGCATCGGGGACCATGTCGGGCTGCCCGACTCTCGGGGAACTTTCGTCCCGGTGCGTCTCACCCGGGGCGACCTGGCTGGCATGGTGGGTTGCCGCGTGGAAACCACCATTCGCGTGCTCACCCGGTGGCAGCGGGAGGGTGTGGTGGAGACCCGACGCGAGGGGCTGGTCATCAAGGATCGCCAGCAGTTGACCCAGTTCATGCACCCGGTGGCCTAGGTAGACTGTAGGCCCGAGGCTTGTGGGGGCGAGGCTCTCCCGGTACGGAACCGTGCGCGACCCTACGAAGCGACGAGCCTTTGAACAGGCAGACCGCTTGGCCCTCGCGGTGTGCGAGCACACGCGCCGCCTCCCCCGCGACGAGAGGTTCGGCCTGACCGCCTGGTACCGACGCGGGGCGGTTTCGATCCCCTCGAGCTTCTCAATCGAGACGGGGGAGGACATCGCCGGCATCCTGTGAGCCCTACGGAAGGTGCGGCTCCTTCCCACTTGAACCTACAGCCTACAGTCAACAGTCTACAGCCTGGTAGACCGGAACACGCTCTCCGTGCCCCCAAGGAGGGGGTTACCTCCTTCCTCCATGTTGCCGCTCGAGGCCGTCCGCGCCGTCGTACCCTCCGAGATGTGGTCCGCCGCCACAGCCCTGGCCCGTCAAGGGTGTGTCCGCGTCGTGGCGAATCGGGACGGGGAGATCTCGGCCCAGGTTCGGGTCCCGGGTCGCCCCCTCCCCCAGGAGGTTCACCTGTGGGAGGACGACTGGGATTGCGACTGCGAACACGCCGGTCCCGCCTGTGTCCACGTCGCCGCCGCTGTCATCGCCCTTGGCCAGGCCTCCAGGGCCCCTCTGGGCCCCCATGTGCGCCATGCCTTGAGACGCGCCTCCAAGGGGATCGTGCTGGAGCGACGGCTCGTCACACCCCTCCAGGCCGGCGCCCCCGAGACCGTCACGCCGCTCAGGGGATCCCTCGCGGCTGCCGGCGCCTGGGCCACCTCGGGGGACCTGGCCGTCGAGGCCGCCTTGCTGGACGCCCCGGACTCGATCCCCAGGGAGGCCTGGCCCCGGGTGCTGGCCGGACTCGCCGAGGCACCCGACGTGACGCTCGACGGCGTTCCGGTCCAGGTCTCACGCGAGCCGATCTGGGGGGTGGTCCGCGTGGAGCCCGACGGAGACGGCTTGAGGGTGCGGTTGGTGCGGGATCCGCGCATCGAGGAGGTCCTCGGAGGCGTGGCGGCGCGGCACGGCACCACGCTCCACCCCCTGGTCCCGCCCGACCTGAAACCCGGAGCGCGCGATGCGCTCACCCGTGGGGTCCGCTACGGTCCGGACGAGATCGCCCAGGTCGCCACGGAGGTCCTCCCGGCGTTGGCCGGTCGGGTGCCCCTGGACATCCGGGCCCCCGTTCCCGAGGTGGTGCACGTGACGCCCGTGCTCCACCTCGTCTTTGAGCCTGGAGAGGACGACGGCCTCGATGTCCTTCCCTCGGTGGTCTACGGGGACCCGCCCGTGGCTCGCGTGGTGGACGACCGGCTCGTGCTCCTCGGGTCCCAGGTTCCCGAGCGGGATCGTTCGGCCGAGGCCCACCTGGCCGCCACCTGTGGGGGTCTCCTCGGCGTCGCACCGGGACGGAGCGTCCACCTGCCCGTGGAGGACGCGGTCCGGTTCGTCTCGACCCGCCTGCCCGGGTTTCGGGGCCTCGTGGAGGGCCGCGAGCTGGCCAGCCGTTGGCGCCGGGTGTCCACCGCGATCACGCCCCGCGTCACCCTTCGGGCGGAGGCGGATGGGGGCTGCCGGGTCGAGGTCGAAGCCGGAGGTGCAGATCCCGAGGCCCTCGTGGAGGCCTGGCTCCTGGGACGCTCGCTCGTCCCAATCGAGGGAGGGGGGTTCGCGCCCCTCCCAGAGACCTGGCTCGACCTGCACGGCTGGCGCCTCGCCGATCTCCTCGCGGCCCGCGACGACACGGGTCGGATTCCGCCCCACGCCGTGCCCTCGGCCTCCACCCTCGCTCGAGAGACGGGCGCCGAGGTCCCGTCCTTTCTGGACCCCTTGAGATCGCTCGCCGAGGACTTTCAGGGCCTGCAGGCCGTGGACCCGCCCGCGGGCCTGGTCGGCGTGCTCCGGCCCTACCAGCGGCGGGGGCTCGACTGGCTCGTCTTCCTGCGAGATGCCGGCCTGGGCGGCGTCCTGGCCGACGACATGGGGTTGGGCAAGACGCTCCAGGCGCTGGCGGCCATGGCGATGACGCCGGGTCCCCACCTGGTGGTGGCGCCGACCAGCGTCCTGACGGGGTGGATCCGAGAGGCAAGGCGGTTCGTTCCCAACCTTGGAACCTGCCTCTTCCACGGACCGGATCGGCACATCGATCCGTTGGCCGATCTCGTGGTCACCTCCTACGCTCTGCTCCGGAGGGACGAAGACCTCCTGTCGTCCGTCCCCTGGGCGTGGGTGGTGCTCGACGAGGCCCAGGCCATCAAGAACCCCGACAGCCAGGCGGCCGCTGCCGCGCGCCGGCTCCCGGCCCGCCACCGCCTCGCGCTCACCGGTACGCCCATCGAGAACCGGCTCGAGGAGCTGTGGAGCCTGTTCGCGTTCGTGCTGCCGGGATTCCTGGGGAGCCGACGGGCCTTCCGGACGCGCCTGGTGGCCTCGGTCGAGGCGGGACGCAGCGACGCGCTCGCCTGGCTGCGCAGCCGCGTGCGGCCCTTCCTCCTGCGCCGTCTCAAGTCCGACGTGGCTCCCGAGCTCCCGCCCCGCACCGAGATGGTGATCGCCTGCGAGATGGAAGAAGAACAACGAACCTTCTACGAGGCGATTCGATCCGTCGCGCGCACCGGTGTCCGGGCCGCTCTCGACGCCGGCCGCCCACCCGGCGTGCTGGAGGCCCTGCTGCGGCTGCGCCAGGCTGCCTGTCACCCGGCCCTGGTGCCCGGGGGGCCTCCAGGGCCCGCTGCCAAGGTGGAGGAGCTGGTCACCCGCCTGGTCACGCTGTCGGCCGAGGCCCACCGTGCGCTGGTCTTCTCGCAGTGGACATCGCTCTTGGACCTCGTCGAGCCGGCCCTTTGCGAGGCGGGTCTCGCCTGGCTCAGGATCGATGGCGCCACGCGGGACCGCCAGGCGGTGGTGGACGCGTTCCAGTCGCCCGACGGGCCGCCGGTGCTCCTGCTCTCCTTGAGAGCCGGGGGCACCGGCCTGAACCTCACCGCCGCGGACTGGGTATTCCACCTCGATCCGTGGTGGAACCCCGCCGTCGAGGCCCAGGCCATCGACCGAACCCACCGCATCGGCCAGACCCGGCCGGTGTTCGCCTGCCGCCTGGTGGCATCGGAGACCGTGGAAGAGCGCGTCCTGGCCCTGCAAGAGGCCAAGCGCGGGCTGGCCCGTGCCGCGGTGGGCGATGAAGCCATGCTCGCCCAAACCCTCACCCGGGACGAGATTCTCGCCCTGTTCGACTGAACCCAAGGAGATGCTCAAGTGAAATCCCATACCGCCACCCTCGAGTTCCTGGTTCCCTCCCGCGTGGGATTCGTCCACATCACGCCGCTCGTGGAGGCGGAGCTCCGGAAGAGCGGCATCCGGGAAGGCCTCTGCCTGGTCAACGCGCTCCACATCACCGCGAGCGTCTTCATCAACGACGACGAGCAGGGCCTCCTCGAGGACTACCGGCGGTGGCTCGAAGGGCTCGCCCCGCACGATCCGGATCGTTGGCAGCACAACCGCACGGGCGAGGACAACGCGGACGCCCACCTCAAGCGGCAGGTCATGGGTCGAGAGGTGGTGGTCGCCGTGACCGAGGGCCGACTCCACTTCGGCACGTGGGAGCGCATCTTCTACGGCGAGTTCGACGGTCGTCGCCGAAAGCGCGTCCTCGTCAAGATCATCGGCGAGTGAGCGTCAGGCCGTCTCGGGGACCCACAGGACGGCGACGAGGTCCATCGACACGTCGCTCGCGCGGGGGGCGATCGGCAAGGGCACGAGCGGTTCCTCCCCGACCGTCTCCAGAGTCTCGATCTCCCGGTGGATGCGTGCCTCCACCTCCTCGAGGCGGGCCCGCGCGGCCTCGACATCCTGGCGTGCGCGGTCGACGTCCTTGGACTCCTGGTAGGCGCGTCCGGCGGTCCGGATGGCGCTTCCGGCCCGCGTCGAGAGGGAGCTGCGACCGAAGAACCCACCGAGAATGCCCATACCCATGGATACCGCCGTCTCCAGCTTCTTCTGGTTCGCCTGGGCTGCCTGGGTCTGCACCCTGGCCTCGGCCCGGCGGATCTTCTCCGTGAGGCTCGCCACGCGGTCGGCGTATCTGGCACGGAGCGTTTCCACCGCGGCGTCGCGGGATTCCCGGGACGCCTGCGCGACCCGGATGCGGAACTCGGCCTCGGGCTCGTCCGGCCGCGACACCAGGCCGAGGCGTGGGGCCTGGAGGAGCAGGAGGCCCCCGTTGGCCTGCAACCAGCGCGCGAGATCCTTGCCCCAGCGCTGGAGCGTACGCGCCTGGAGGCCCACGACCGGCGGCTCGAAGGGCACCTCGGGCACGGGCTCCCGATCCAGCTCCGTGAGCTCGATCTCGAAGGGGGACGAGGCGCTCCAGTCGATGGGCACAGGTCCGGAGGTAGGCGTGGCGAGCCGTCGCACGGGCCGGATGGTGTCCACCCCTGCCTTCGCGTTCACGGTCCGGACGCGGGCTGCCCCGAGCACCCGGGCCCGGTAGACCCGGCCGCCTGGCGGGCCCGAGAGAGGTGCGAAGAACTGTGGCACGTCCGGCGGCAGGATCGGGCGTGCATCCTGGGACGCCGTGGCGAGCGGGGTTCCGGCCGAGGCTGCCGGGACCGTGGACGCCTGGGCGGACGGGCCCGAGGCCGGCGGTGGGGAGAGGGTGGCGATCTGGGGCAGGGTCAAGGGACCCCTCAGGTAGGACAGGGCCCAGCGGGAGGACATCAGCACGGGCCGTGGCGCATGGACCGAGTGCAGGAGGAACGTGCGCGGGGTGAGTCCGGCCAGGAGACTCGAGAGCTCGGCGCGTGTGGTCCCTGCGGCCGCGGCCTCGAGCGCATCCACCACACGGGCCACGTCGCGCTCGGTCTGCAGCCGACCCACGAACCAGGTACCGGCGTTGCCGAGACCCTTGTAGTCGAGGTCCACGGGGTTCTGCGTGGCGAGCACCACGCCGAGGCCGAAGGCCCGGGCCTGCTTGAGGAGCGCGAGCATCGGAGCCTTGGCCGGCGGCGTGGCCACGGGGGGGAAGAACCCGAACACCTCGTCCATGTACAGAAGCGCCCTCAAGCTCGGCGTACCCGGCTGTGCGCGCGTCCAGGCCAGGATCTCGTCGAGCAGCCGTGTGACGAGGAACATCCGCTCGGGATCCGGCAGGTGTGCAATGGAGATCACGGAGATCCGAGGCCGCCCTTCGGGCGTCCACAAGAGCGCCCGCACGTCGAGCGGTTCACCCTCGGCCCAGGTGGCGAACGCGGGGGAAGCCAGCAGCCCGTTCAGCAGGAGGGCGAGTTCGAACCGGTCCTTCTCGGGATAGAACGTCTCGATGTCCATCACGCCGATCCGATCGAACGGCGGCTGCCGGACCGCGCCCACGAGCCCTCCGAGATCCTGCCCCTGGCCTGCGCTCCACGCCTGAGTGAGGAGGGCGGTGAGCAGGAGGTGCTCCCGGCTGCGCAGCGGATCGGCCTCGATCCCGAGGAGCCCGAGCAGACCGGACACCGTGTTGCGGACCCGCTCCGCGAGAGAGGACGGGTCGAGCCGCACCGCCTCGGGAGGCGCGTCGAAACCCTTGAGCACCGCGAGCGGTCGCACGCTGGCTCCGGGGGTGTAGATCGCCAGCTCCACGCGTTCCCGGAGGCGCCGGATGCGGTCCGGCGTCTGGCCCCAGCTGGCCAGCCCCTCCCGCCACCGGGTGGCCTCCTGGGCCGCGAAAACCGCCGGATCGAGGCCCTTCGCCGAGGCCTCCTCCTCCACCCAGGGCCGGAAGTCCTCTGGCGCCATCTCGGGGAAGGAGAGGAGGAGGTTCCCCAAATCGCCCTTGGGATCGATCGCGATGACCGGGATGCCATCGATGCCCGCCTCCTCGAGGAGCCCGATGGCCAGACCCGTCTTGCCACTGCCCGTCATGCCGATGATGAGGCCGTGCGTGGTCAGGTCCCGGGACTTCATCAAGACGAGGGGGCCCGGCTCTCGCGTGGACGGATCCAGCTCGCGGCCCAGGTAGAAGGCACCCAGGCGTTCGTAGTCCTCCATGACTCCTCCCTTGGACGTCCGGCCGTCCAGGGCCGGCTTCACCAGCCGATGGGATTCCGGTTGTTCTGCTGTCGGAGCCACCGGCGCAGGGGCGCGTAGTACTCGAGCAGGGCGCTGGCATCGATGCGGGTCTCTCCGGAGAGGGCCTTGAGCGCCTCGGGCCAGGGACGCGTGGCACCCAGGGCCATCATGGCCTGCAGCTTCTTGCCCGCCTGCTCGTTGCCGTGGATGGAGCACTGGTAGATCGGTCCCCGATACCCCGCCTCCCTGCAGAGCGCGCGGTGGAACTGGTACTGGAGGAGGGTCGAGAGGAAGTACCTGAGGTAGGGGACGTTGGCCGGCACGTGGTACTTGGCGCCCGGATCGAACGCCTCCTCGGTGCGCGTGACCGGCGGCGCGACTCCCTGGTAGGCCCGGACCAGGTCCCACCAGCGCGTGTTGAAGGACTGAGGCTGCACGCCTCCGGCGAAGACGTCCCACCGCCAGCGATCCACCACCACGCTGAACGGCAGGAAGGCCACGTCGTCGAGCGCCCGACGCAGGAGTTGGTCCACGCCCTCCTCCGGGACCTCGCCCAGGACGGCGATCTTCCCGAGGTAGGTGGGGGTGATCGACAAAGCGATGGTGTCGCCGATGGCCTCGTTGAAGGCGTCCATGGCGTCCCGACGCAGGAGCGGCGAGTATCCACGCACCGCCAGGTAGTAGTAGATGTGCCCCAGTTCGTGGTGGATGGTCTGGAAGCTGTCGAAGTCGGACCGGATGCACATCTTGATGCGGACGTCCTGGTCGAAGTCCACGTCCCAGGCGCTGGCGTGGCACACGACCTCGCGGTCCGCGGGCTTGACGAACAGCGAGCGCTCCCAGAACGTCTCGGGCAAGGGCTCGAACCCGAGGGATCGGAAGAACCCCTCGCCCTGCTTGACCATGGCCTGACCCGTCCAGTTCCGCGCCTCGATGGCGCCGTCCAGGTCCAGTGGGGTGGCCACGACCGGGGCCAGCATCGGGTAGAGCGCGCTCCAGTCCTGCGCCCACATGTTGCCCAGGAGGTGGGCTGGGATGAGCCCGCGCTCGGGCACCTTGTCCGCCCCGTAGGTCTTGACCAGCTGGGCCCGTGTGTAGGCGTGGAGGTCCTGGTAGAGCGGCTTCACCTGGGCCCAGAGCCGATCCACCTCGGCCACGAGCTTCTCGGGCGGCATGTCGTAGCGGGACCGCCAGATCTCGCCGACATCCGCGGCTCCCAGCTCCCGGGCGCCCTGGTTGGCGAGCTGGACGAACCGCGTGTAGTCCTCGCGCATCGGCACGGACACCTCGCGCCAGCCCATCCACGCGTCCAGGAGTTCGTCCCAGTCACGGCTCGTGGCGAGGATCTCCGAGAGCTGGTCGAGGTCCAGGCAACGGCCCTCCAGGTGGGGAGGGCAGTAGCTCCCCGCCCCGTAGGTGCTCTGCATCCGCGCCGTGATCGCGGCCAGCTCCGCCCGACGGCCCGGATCGCGAGGCGCGGGCAGATCCATCCAGGTCCTGAGCAGGTCCAGCTTCCGCCGCTGCACAGGCGTGACCTCGGTTCCGTCGTACTTCCGGGAGGCGGGCACGACCTCGGAGATGAAGGCCATGAAGCCCTGTGCGGCCTCGGCCGCCATCACCTCGGTGTCCGGGGTGATGAAGTTGTCCAGCACCCAGGCGGCCCTCTCCTTGCGGACCATGTGCTCGAGGAGGCGGGCCTCGGCGTCAGCGAGGAAGGCCTCGACCTCCTCTTGGACGGGCGTGAGGACGGTCTGGACGGCAGGTGGCTCGGCAGGCCTGGCAGCCGCCGACGAAGCGAGCGGGACGAGGGTGAGGAGAGTGAGCGGGATGAGGGAGCGGTGCATCGGGTCCTCCGTGCCCCCCAGGTATCCCGCCTGTGCGGATCTCGTGCGGGATAGGAGGCTGTAGGCTGTAGGCTGTAGGCTGTAGGCTGTAGGGGTAGAGTCCCGGGTCGTGGTGTACGAGCACGCCGGACCTGACGACGTGAACTCCAGCCGTGGGGGTGGAGGAGGGCATCGAGAAGCTCCAAGGGGAATTTGCGAAGACACCCCGAAGGAGCGACCCAATGCCTGGAAGACCCGTACCCGTCAACGAAGCGATTCGCCAGATGGCGGAGGACCTGCCGCAGGAGATGTTCCGGGAGGCGCTGCGGGTGGCGGCCTTCCGGATGGTGTTCATGCAGCCGACGCGGGAGGCGGCTCGGGAGCACTTCGGGAAGGCAGTGCAGGCGCTCGAGGTGCGGTACCCGGAGGCCGCCCGGTGCGCGGTCGAGGCCGAGGAGGACGTGCTCGCCTACATGGGCTTCCCGCCGGCGCACCGGCGGCAGATCCGGTCCACGAACCCGTTGGAGCGGCTGAACAAGGAGATCCGGCGGCGGACCGACGTGGTGGGGATCTTCCCGAACGATGCGTCGCTGCTGCGCCTGGTGACGATGCTGCTTGCCGAGCAGAACGACGAGTGGCTCGTGGGCCGGCGGTACTTCAGCATCGAGTCGATGAAGCAGCTCGACGCCCAGGTGGTGATGGTGGCGTCCCCACTTCAGCTTGCAGCGAAGTAGCGCCCCACGCGGCCCGCCGGACCCGATCCCTCCCTGCCCCCCTGGATCGTCCTTCCACCTTGCCCCCCCCGTCGACAACGGGGGGGGGGGGGGGGGGGGCCCCGCCCCCCCCCCCCCCCCCCCCCCCCCCCCCCCCCCCCCCCCCC